>JADLET010000094.1 GCA_020845975.1 Gammaproteobacteria bacterium
GCGAGTATCGCGCACGAGGTGCGGAACCCGCTCGGTGCGATCAGCCACGCCAGCCAGTTGCTGGCGGAATCACCGCATCTGGATCCCGGCGACAGCCGCCTGACGGAAATCATCCAGGACCATTCCGCGCGCGTGAACGCGATTATCGAAAACATCATGCAGCTCAGTCGCCGGGGACGCGCGCACCCGGAAGAGCTGATGCTCAAGCCCTGGCTGAACCAGTTCATCAATGAATTCACCTCCGGTGAGGGGCTGGCGCCGGGCCGGGTGCGGCTGGAGGTCACGCCCGGCGACACGCGCGTGCAGATGGATCCCGGACAACTGCATCAGGTGCTGTGGAATCTGTGCCAGAACGGTATCAAGCACGGATCCGCCGGCGGCACATTGACCCTGCGCGCCGGAATCGGCGCGGATTCGAACAATCCCTATCTGGACGTAATCGACAACGGCCCGGGCGTGGACCCGAAGCTTCAGCAGCAGATCTTCGAACCCTTCTTCACCACCGCGAGCGACGGCACCGGCATGGGCCTGTATATCGCGCGCGAGCTCTGCGCCAGCAATCAGGCGCGCCTGAACTATCTGGCGAATCCGCTAGGCGGGCGCTTCCGCATCACCTTCGCCGATCCCCGGCGCAGACAGGTGGCCTGACCATGACGCGGGCACTGGCGCTGATCGTCGACGACGAACCGGATATCCGGGAACTGCTCACGCTGACGCTGGGGAGGATGGAGATCGACTGCCGCGGTGCCGCGGACGTCGCCCAGGCCAAGGCGTTGCTGGGACGCGAACGCTTCGATCTCTGCCTGACCGATATGCGCCTGCCCGACGGCAACGGCATCGAGCTGGTGGAATACATCCAGAGTGCCTATGCCGATATTCCCACCGCGGTCATCACCGCCCATGGCAACGTCGAATCCGCGGTACAGGCACTGAAGGCGGGCGCGTTCGATTTCGTCTCCAAACCCGTGGATCTCCAGGCTCTGCGCGCCCTGGTCAACACTGCCCTCAAACTGAAACACTGGCACAAGGCGGAGCGTTCCGCGCTCGCGTTACTGGGCGAGTCGCCGGCGATGCAAAATACCCGCGCCACCATCACGAAACTCGCGCGCAGCCAGGCGCCCATCTATATCAGTGGCGAATCGGGCACCGGCAAGGAACTGGCCGCCCGCCTGATCCACGAGCAGGGACCACGCTCGGACAAGCCCTTCGTGCCGGTCAACTGCGGCGCGATACCCGAGGCGCTGATGGAGAGCGAATTCTTTGGCCACAAGAAAGGCAGCTTCACCGGCGCGGTCAGCAACAAGGAAGGCCTGTTCCAGGCCGCCCATGGCGGCACGCTGTTCCTCGACGAGGTCGCCGACCTGCCGCTGCACATGCAGGTGAAGCTTTTGCGCGCGATACAGGAAAAGGCCGTCCGCCCGGTCGGCGAACAGAAGGAAAGCCCGATCGACGTGCGCATCCTGAGCGCCACCCACAAGGACCTCGCTGCCCTCGTGCGGAACAACGCCTTCCGCCAGGATCTGTTCTACCGCATCAACGTGATCGAACTTCCCATGCCTTCCCTGCGCGAGCGCACGGAGGACATCCCGCAGCTCGTTGAACATATCCTGCAAGGGCTCTCCACCCATGGCGGAATGGAGCGACCACAACTGAGCGACTCCGCGCGCACGGCGCTGATGCGCTATCCCTTCTCCGGCAACGTGCGGGAACTGGAAAACATCCTCGAACGCGCGATGACCCTGTGTGAGCGAGGCGTCATCCGGGAAGAGGATCTCCAACTCGTCGCGCACCAGGGGAATACGGACATCGCACCGCCGGCATCCGGCGAGCTCCCGCTCGAGCCCTATCTGGGAAACATAGAAAAGGAGACCATCCTGCGCGCCATGGAGCAGGCAAGACACAACAAGACGGCCGCCGCCCGCCTGCTCGGCATCTCCTTTGGCGCCCTGCGCTACCGGTTGAAGAAGCTGGGACTGGAATAAAACATAGGTCGGAGGACTTAGGACTAAGGACTGAGTAAAAGACTAAGAACCCAACTCCATGGGATGTAGCACCCCGCGGGTTGGCGCCGGGCAAAGCCATGGCAATGAAGTTGTAGCCCGGATAGAGCATCGCGGAATCCGGGAGCAACGACCCCTACCCGGATTCCGGCGCGATGCGCCTGCATCCAAGGCTACATGTTTTTACTCAGTCCTTAGTCCTAAGTCCTTAGTCCTATCTTTTTTATACTAGCCCGAATGCCGTATTCCCCCATTGAGCAGAATGTGCTGAAAATCAGCAACACCTGCTCAAGATCCGCAGGTCTTCGGCCGCAATCCAGGGAGGGAGCGCGGCCGTTCACTGGCTTTTCCATGCGCGGGCGCATGGCGGCGGGCGATATTTGTGAGCTCGATCACAATTTCCAGCTTGCCTGCCCGGCATTCCTCCCTGATTTTGCCTCCGGCCTCTGGAATGGCACGCTTCGTGCAGACTATTGCGCAAGGCATGCGAACAGCACTGAGCCTGGACCCAAAAGCAAAGTCATAAATAGTTTTCAGTGACGCGAAACACCGACCTCAATTTTAGGAGAGAACCCAATGAAGAAGATGCAACAGGGCTTTACACTGATCGAACTTATGATCGTCGTCGCGATCATCGGCATCCTGGCCGCCGTCGCGATCCCCGCGTATCAGGATTACACCGTGCGCGCCCGTGTCACCGAAGGTCTTAACCTGGCGGCTGCGGCAAAGGCCACTGTAGCCGAGAATGCTGCTGCTGGCGCGGCCGCTTTGGATTCGGGTTGGACAGCCCCGTCTGCGACCCCTAGCGTAACTTCTGTGGCTGTGGACGCCACAGATGGTGAAATCACCATCACCTATACGGCGGCAGCCGGTGGCGGCACAATCCTCATGACACCGGGCTACACCGCTGCCAACACGGCACTGGCAGCCGGCACCATACCGACCGACGCCATCAAATGGGATTGCACAGGCGGAACCTTGGTTGACAAGTATCGTCCGAGCAACTGCCGTTAATACAGATAACTAACGCGCATCAATTAAGAGGCACCCTGCGGGGTGCCTCTCTTTTTTGTTTGTACAGAAATCCGCTGCGTGATGCGCGCCACAACCCGAGGATACGGCTAAATTCCCATGCCAGCTGGCCGATACTTTAGCTGTCACTAAAGGACTTGATGGATCAGCAGATAATGAGCATGCCAGCCAGTCACCCCACCCTCCAGCTCAATGGCCTCGCGCGCCGACTGGTCGAGGAAAACCTGCTGTCCGCCGAGCAGGCGGCTTCGGCAGTGGAGGAGGCCGCCAGCCACAAGGTGCCATTGGTCCGCCAACTGGTCGACAGCAATCTGCTTGACAGCCGCGCCATCGCCTCCGCGGCTTCGCGCGAGTTCGGCATCCCGCTGTTCGACCTCGATGCGATGGACCTGGAGGTCTGCGCCTTCAAGCTGGTCAGCGAGAAACTCATCACCAAACACAACGTGCTGCCGCTGTTCAAACGCGGCAACCGCCTGTTCGTCGGCATGTCCGACCCGACCAACCTGCAGGCGCTGGACGAAATCAAGTTTCACGTCGGCGCGACCACCGAACCGATCCTGGTCGAGGACAAGAAGCTCGGCCAGATCATCGCACGGCTGGTCGAGGCCAACGACACGACTATGGAGGGCCTGCAGGACGCGGACCTCGACGGCCTCGACATCACCTCCGGCGAGGAAGAGCCCCAGGGCAACGGGGGCGAGATCGAGGTCGACGATACGCCGATCGTGCGCTTCGTCAACAAGGTGCTGCTCGACGCCATCAACAAGGGCGCCTCCGATCTGCATTTCGAACCCTACGAGAAGATCTATCGCGTACGCTTCCGCATGGACGGCATCCTGAAAGAGGTCGCCGCGCCGCCGCAGGCGCTGGCAACCAAAATCGCGGCGCGCCTCAAGGTCATGTCCCAGCTCGACATCTCCGAGCGCCGGGTACCGCAGGACGGGCGCATGAAGATGAAGCTGTCGAAGAACCGCGCCATCGACTTCCGCGTCAGCACCTGTCCGACGCTGTTCGGCGAGAAGATCGTGATGCGTATCCTCGATCCGAGCAGTGCGAAACTCGGCATCGACGCGCTTGGTTACGAGCCGGACCAGAAAAAGCTCTATCTCGATGCGCTATCGAAGCCCTATGGCATGATCCTCGTCACCGGCCCCACCGGCAGCGGAAAAACGGTATCGCTGTACACCGGCCTGAACATCCTGAACACGGAAGACCGCAACATCTCGACCGCGGAGGACCCGGCGGAAATTAATCTGCCCGGCATCAACCAGGTCAACGTCAACCCCAAGGCGGGACTCACCTTCGCCAGCGCGCTGAAGGCCTTTCTGCGCCAGGACCCCGACGTCATCATGGTTGGTGAGATCCGCGACAAGGAAACCGGCGACATCGCCATCAAGGCCGCCCAGACCGGCCACATGGTGCTGTCCACGCTGCATACCAATGACGCGCCCAAGACACTGACGCGCATGGTCAACATGGGCGTCGAACCATTCAACATCGCCTCCGCGGTCACTCTGATTATTGCCCAGCGCCTGGGACGGCGGCTGTGCCCGCATTGCAAGCAGCCAGTCGATCTCCCGCGCGAGGCCCTGCTCGCGGAGGGGTTTGCCGAGGCCGAGCTGGGTGATATCACGATCCACAAGGCGGTCGGCTGCGATCAGTGCAATGACGGTTACAAGGGACGGGTCGGCATCTATCAGGTCATGCCGATTTCCGGAGAAATGGGCCGCATCATCATGGCTGGCGGGAATTCCATCGACCTGGCGGAACAGGCCAAAAAGGAAGGCATCTGCGACCTGCACCAGTCGGGACTCAAAAAGGTCAAGGCCGGCATCCTGAGCCTTGAAGAGCTGAACCGGGTCATCACGGAGTAAAGAACATGGCGGAAAAGGCACAGAAACTCACCCTCTTCGCGTGGGAAGGGACCAACAAGAGCGGCAACAGGGTGCGCGGCGAGACGCGCAGCTCCAGCCTGTCCCTGGCCAAGGCCGAGCTGCGGCGCCAGGGCATCAACCCGACCCGCGTGAAAAAGAAGGCGCAGTCCCTGTTGGGCGGCAAACGCAAGAAAAAGATCACCCAGGGTGATATCGCGATCTTCAGCCGCCAGATGGCCACCATGATGTCCTCGGGCGTGCCGCTGGTGCAGTCCTTCGACATCATCGGCCGCGGCCACGAGAACCCGGCCATGGCGGAACTGATCATGGGGGTCAAGGCCGACGTGGAGGCGGGTAACCCGCTGGCGAACGCCCTCGGCAGACGCCCGCTCCAGTTCGATGACCTCTATTGCAATCTGGTCAATGCCGGCGAACAGGCGGGTATTCTGGAGAATCTGCTCGACAAGATCGCCACCTACAAGGAAAAGACCGAGGCGATGAAGAGCAAGATCAAGAAGGCGATGTTCTATCCCCTCGCCGTGATCGTGGTGGCGTTCATCGTCACGACCATCCTGCTGCTGTTCGTGATACCGCAGTTCCAGGAGATGTTCTCCGGCTTCGGCGCCGACCTGCCCGCCATGACCATGTTCGTGGTCAATCTGTCCATCCTGTTCCAGAACTGGTGGTGGGCGATCTTCGGCGGCATTGGCGGCGGCATCTATGCCTTTTTCGAGGCCAAGAAGCGTTCGCGCAAGTTCCAGCACATGCTCGACCGGCTCGTCCTCAAGCTGCCGGTGTTCGGAGCCCTGATGACCAAGGCCGCCATTGCCCGCTTCGCCCGCACGCTGTCAACCATGTTCGCCGCCGGTGTGCCGCTGGTCGAGGCGATGGGGACCGTGGCCGGCGCCGCGGGCAATATCGTCTACACCGAAGGCATCCTGCGCGTGCGCGACGAGATCGCCACCGGGTCGCCGCTCAACCAGAGCATGAAGCAGACCGAGCTGTTCCCCAACATGGTGGTGCAAATGGTCGCGATCGGCGAGGAGGCCGGATCGATCGATGCCATGCTTAGCAAGGTGGCCGATTTCTACGAGCAGGAGGTCGATGACGCCGTGGACGGCCTGAGCAGCCTGCTCGAGCCGATGATCATGGCCTTCCTGGGTGTTGTGATCGGCGGCTTGGTCGTGGCAATGTATCTGCCGATCTTCAAGATGGGTCAGGTGGTATAACCGCCGGGACGGATTTCGCGGTGCAGGGGACGGATTTCAAATCCGTCCCCATGAATAGATAAAATCCGTTCCTGGCCTGGGCGCAAGATGGAACTTCTCTCGATATTCAAGGAAAGCCCGGCTTTTTTCACCGCCGTCGTCGGACTGTTCAGCCTGATGATCGGCAGCTTCCTCAATGTGGTCATCCTGCGCCTGCCGGTGATGATGGAGCGCCAGTGGCGCGCGCAATGCGCGGAATACCTCGAGGACGCGGCGAAAACCACGGCCGGACCGGGCGAGGCCGAGCGATTCAATCTTGCGACACCGCGTTCACGCTGCCCCCGCTGTGGTCATGCCATCACGGCGCTGGAAAACATCCCGATCCTGAGCTATCTGATGCTGCGTGGGCGCTGCTCCTCCTGCGGCACACACATCCCGATGCGCTACCCCCTGATCGAGGCCGCGACCGCCGTATTCTCGATGGTCGTCGCCTGGCATTTCGGGGTCTCGTGGGAAACCGCGGGCGCGCTGGTCCTGACCTGGTCCCTGATCACTCTCAGCGTGATCGATTTCGATCATCATCTGCTGCCCGACAACATCACGCTGCCGCTGCTGTGGCTTGGCCTGATGCTCAGCCTGTTCAATCTCTTCACCAGCAGTCATACCGCCATCATCGGCGCGCTCGCCGGCTATCTCAGCCTGTGGTCAGTTTACTGGCTGTTCAAGCTGCTCACCGGCAAGGAAGGCATGGGTTACGGCGACTTCAAGCTGCTCGCCATGCTCGGGGCCTGGCTGGGCTGGACCTATCTGCTCCCGATCGTCCTGCTCTCTTCGCTGGTAGGCGCCGTCGTCGGCATCACCCTGGTGCTGCTGCGCGGACGCGACCGCAATATCCCCATCCCCTTCGGCCCCTACCTCGCCACGGCCGGCTGGATCACCCTGCTGTGGGGCCATGACATCATGAAGGCGTACTGGGGGTGGATGGGTGTCGGCTAAAAATCCAGGACTAAGGACTTAGGACTAAGAACTGAGTAAAAGATTGGACCGATACCCGAATGTTGGGAACGGAATCCGGGAAATGACCGGCACATAGAGGACTGCAATTCGTTCACGTTGTTCGCTCAGTCCTTAGTCCTAAGTCCTTAGTCCTAAGTCCTTAGTCCTTTGTTTTCTGTCCCGCCTTTTATTCCACACTATCCCAACGTATTATCCCGAGCATGATCGAGGTATCCCCATCATGCTTGTCGTCGGCCTGACCGGCGGCATCGGCAGCGGCAAGACCGCCGTCGCGGACTGTTTCGCGGCGCTGGGGGTTCCGTTGATTGACGCGGACGAGATTGCCCGCAATCTGGTGGATCCCGGCGGGGATGCACTCAAGGATATCGTCACTTGCTTCGGGCCCGAGATCCTCGACAGTCACGGTAACCTGGACCGCGGCCGGCTGCGCCACCGGGTCTTTACCGATGCCGTGGAGCGGCGCCGGCTCGAGGCGATCCTGCACCCCCGCATCCGCACCGAGATCCTGGCGCGGATACGGCGGCTGGACGCCCCTTACTGCATTGTCTCGATCCCGCTTCTGGTGGAAACCGGACAGAGTGACCTGGTCGATCGGGTACTGGTCGTCGACTGCCCGACCGAGCTGCAGCGTGAGCGCATCGCTCGGCGGGATGGCTGGTCCGGAGAAGACATCGACGGCGCGCTGCAGGCGCAGGCTTCGCGCGAACAGCGCCTGCGGGCGGCCAATGACGTCATTGTCAACGACCGCGACCTGGACTCGCTGCGTCGCTCAATAGCGACACTCCATCGTACATATCTCGAAGCGTCGAATGCCACACCGCGCTGAACAGGCTGACCGGGAAACCCGGTGAATGGTAATGGGTAAAGGGTGATGAAAGCACACCGCCCTCCGGATCGAGGCGGCTTTGACCCATCACCCGTCACCCTTCACCCATCACCGATTTGCCATCCACCCCGCTGTTATGGACAATGTGCCGGATTACGCCCGCGAACCCGGCGCCATGCCCGGGCATATCCGTCACGAGGCAGAGCCTGACATCGGCAGCGATGAACATCATCACCTACGAACAACCCCTGAACGAACGAATCCGGACCTTTCTGCGCCTGGAATTCCTGTTCCAGCAGGCGAACCACGGCCTGCAGCACCGCTCATCCTGGGACACGCGCGCCAGCCTGAGCAATCTGATCGAGATCCTCAACGTCTTCGGCCGCACCGACCTCAAGACCGAGGTCATCAAGGAACTGGAGCGGTTGACCGTCACCCTCTCGCGCCTGGAGGCCAATCCTGAGGTCGATGGCTCCAAGCTCAACGCGCTCATGGACAAGATTGACCTGCTGGTCGACCGACTGCACAGCTACCAGGGGCAGGTTGGCCAGGAATTGAAGGACAACGAATTCCTCACCGCCATCAAGCAGCGCAGCAGCATCCCGGGCGGGACCTGTGATTTTGATCTGCCGGTGTATCACTTCTGGCTGAAGCACGAGGCGGAAGAACGGGACACACAACTGCGGCGCTGGCTGTCGGCCTTTGATACCTTTCGCACCGCGATCGATCTCATACTGAAACTGGTGCGCGAAAGCGCCCCGGCCACCCAGGAGACGGCGAGCGCCGGTTTCTATCAGCAATCCCTGGACACCGCGACACCGTACCAGCTCATCCGCGTAAGCCTGCCCGCCGATGTCGACTGTTTCGCCGAGATCAGCGGGGGCAAACACCGCTTCACCGTCCGTTTCATGGAAATGCATGATTTTGGCCGGCCGTCCCAGAGCCAGCATGACATTGCCTTCAGGCTGAACTGCTGCGCCATATGATGACCGTCCGCTGCCCGTGCTGTCAGCGGGAAATCGAATGGTCGGATCGCTGGCCGCAACGCCCCTTCTGCAGCGAACGCTGCCGCCTGATCGATCTCGGCGCCTGGGCAAGCGAAGCGTATTTCATCGCGGGGCAGGCCTGCGCGCCAGAGGACGAAGAAGCCGGACAGCCAGACACTGGCCCGGCCAACTGATCCGCCTCAATCCAACGCCGCGGCGGAACGGATCAGGTCGAGCAACTCCGGCATTTCCCACAGGGCGCGGATCGCGGCGACTCCCTGGGCTCCGGTCTCCCAGGCCGACTCGAGATCGGCGGGACCGAGACCGCCCAGCGCATACGCCGGCATGACAGCCAAATCCAGTAATTCCCGCGCGCCATTCCATCCCAGCGGACGTGCGCCGGGATGGCTGCGCGTCTCCCGCACTGGCGACAGCACGATGAAATCGACGCCGACACGCTCGGCCTGTTCGATCTGGTGACGATCGTGACAGGATGCCGCGACCCACTGGTCCGCCGCCAGCGGGCGCGCCGACAACCGGGCCAGGCGCTCACCGCTCAGATGCACCCCATTCGCGCCCAGAGACAAACTCAGATCAGGGTCCGCATTGAGCAGGGTTTGCGCCCCGCGTGCGTGGCACATTGCGATGACATCCCGCGCAAGGCTTCGAAAAGCCTCCGCGCCGAGAGCCGTTGCGCGTAACTGTACCAACCGGATACCGGCATCGAGCAGGCACTCCAGCCGGGCGAGAAACCCCTGGTACGGCGGCACGGGTTCCGGAGTGATCAGATACAGGGAAGGCAATCTGGCCGCGGTGATGATTGGAGGATTGGCGGCAGGGAAGTCCGCCGGATCCAGCGCCTGTGGCTGGCGCCAGGCCAGACGCTGACCTTCACGGCCGTGCGCCTGGCCGCGATAGGAGGTGACTCGCCACACGTCGAGCAGCACCGATCGGGAGGGATAATCATGGCGCAGACGGATCAGAGGATGCGCGGATTCGATCCTGAGTCCAACCTCTTCCTCGATCTCACGTACCAGCGCCTGCCGCGCACCCTCTCCAGGCTCGACCTTGCCTCCGGGAAATTCCCATCGCCCGCCCTGATCCACATGACTCGGCCGCAGGCTCACGAGCACCTCGCCCGCGGCATTCGAGATGACGCCAACGGCGACATGGACCAGAGCGCGCGCGGCGGCGGTTTCTGTGGACTCAATCATAAAAGGTGCCGCGTCGAGAGCAAGCGGACGAGAAGCGATTCTCAGGCGTAGAGATCAAGCGCGGCGCGGACATCGGCACGCGCCGCGCTCATGAAGGCAGTATCGAGATAGCGGCTGATCGCCGTGCTCGCGCGTGAGGCGTAGAGGTCACCGCTCCCCGGCACGCCGTCCGCATGCTTTGCGCCGAACGGCCAGAGCCGGGCCACATCGGCGGTGGCCGTCGCTGAACGTCCGTTGAGCAGTTCGCCTTCGATCACCCGTTCCACAGGCATCCCTCCGGAAGACTGCGCTTGATGATACAGACGAATACCATCGGTCGGCCCGCGCCCGCCCGCCGGCACCATGGCGCCCGATGATCCCAGCGGATTGATACGCATCCCCGCCTCGCCTGTTACAGAACTATGAAGTCACACACGGCTCAGAA
>JADLET010000095.1 GCA_020845975.1 Gammaproteobacteria bacterium
TGCCGGCGGAGTCTGCGACAGCCGGCGCGGGCAACCACTATCGCGCGCGCATCCACGCCTTCATCGACGATCTGCAGGAGCGGTTCCGGCCGGAGGAGGGCGAGCCGGACTGGAGCTACCTCGATATTATCGCCCTGTCGATGGAAACCATGCAGAACACCATCACGCGCCTCAAGCTCGCCGCCTATACCCCGGACGTCATCATCACCATTCCGCGTGATTCAGCGCGCCTGTTCGAGTTCTACCGCGCCCGGGAACTGATCGCTCTGGGACGCGAAAAGGCGGCGAGCGCGCTCAATGGTTCCTGAATGAGCGGCATGAATAAGACGGCAATGTCGGCGCCGCCATGGCGTCCGGTTTTTCTCCGTTGAAGTGGGGTTTCTGCAGCGCTTTTATGAGATCGCTGCGCTGGACTGATCTCCGGGCAGTCGCATCAGGTATAATCCCGGGCAACCCCACGCCGGGTCGATCCGGCAGAGTTTGTGCACACCATGATGCAGACCGCACCTCCGCTTTCCTCCTGGCGCAAGTACTGGGCCGCGCGCTTCGGCACGGCGCCGGTCCTGCCGATGTCGCGCGCCGAGATGGACGCGCTTGGCTGGGATTCCTGCGACGTCATCCTGGTCACCGGTGACGCCTACGTCGATCACCCCAGTTTCGGCATGGCGGTGATCGGGCGCGCGCTGGAGGCGCAGGGTTTTCGCGTCGGTATCATCGCGCAGCCGGACTGGCACAGCGCAGAGGCCTTTGGATCTCTGGGACGGCCGAACCTGTTCTTCGGCGTCACCAGCGGCAACATGGACTCAATGGTCAACCGCTACACATCCGACCGGCGCATCCGCAGCAACGATGCCTACACGCCAGGCGGCGCCGCGGGCCGGCGGCCGGACCGCGCGGTGATTGTTTACGCGCAGCGTTGCCGCGAGGCCTTCAACAACGTGCCGATCATCATCGGCGGCATTGAGGCCAGCCTGCGCCGCATCGCGCACTACGACTACTGGTCGGACCAGGTGCGCCGTTCGGTGCTGCTCGACGCCAAGGCCGACCTGCTGGTGTACGGCAACGCCGAGCGCCAGGTGATCGAGATTGCCCACCGCCTCGCCGCACGCGAGCCGGTGTCCGCGCTGACCGATATCCGCGGCACCGCCTTCATGTGCAAGGGCGCGCCGGCGGACTGGTATGAGCTCGATTCCTCGCATCTCGATACGCCGGGTATGGTGGAGACCCAGCCCGACCCCTATGCGATGACGGCGCCGGCGGTCTGCGCCGTACAGGCGACAACCACTGACGGTGCAAAGATCGTCCGCTTCGAGCGCCAGATCCCGCGCGCCGACCGCGCCCGCACTGTGGTTCGCCTGCCGGATTATGAAGCGGTGAAGGGCGATGCCGTGCTGTATGCGCACGCCTCGCGCGTGATGCATCTGGAGACCAATCCGGGAAATGCGCGCGCGCTGATCCAGCGCCACGGCAATCGCGAGGTGTGGATCAATCCGCCGCCGATCCCGCTCACCACACCGGAGCTGGACAGCGTGTTCGATCTGCCCTACGCACGTCGTCCGCACCCAGCCTACGGCGAGGGAAATATCCCGGCCTGGGAGATGATCCGTTTCTCAGTCAATATCATGCGCGGATGCTTCGGAGGCTGCACTTTCTGCTCCATCACCGAGCACGAGGGCCGCATCATCCAGAACCGCTCCGAGGCCTCGATCCTGCACGAAATCGAGGCCATCCGCGACACGGTGCCCGGTTTCACCGGCGTGATCTCGGACCTCGGCGGCCCGACGGCGAACATGTACCGCATCGCGTGCAAGGATCCTGAAATCGAAGCAGCATGTCGGCGGCCGTCGTGCGTGTATCCGGATATCTGCTCCAATCTCAATACCGACCACTCGGCGCTGATCCAGCTCTATCGCAAGGCGCGCGCGCTGCCCGGCGTGAAGAAGGTGCTGGTCGCCTCCGGCCTGCGCTATGACCTCTCGGTGAAATCGCCGGCCTATGTGAAGGAACTGGTGACGCACCACGTCGGCGGGTATCTGAAGATCGCGCCCGAGCACACCGAGCAGGGTCCGCTGTCGAAGATGATGAAACCGGGCATGGGCGCCTACGATCGCTTCAAGGCCATGTTCGACAAGTATTCGCTGGAGGCGGGCAAGGAACAGTACCTGCTCCCGTATTTCATCGCCGCCCACCCCGGTACCACGGATGAAGACATGCTGCGGCTCGCGCTGTGGCTGAAGCACAACGGCTTCCGCGCCGACCAGGTGCAGACCTTCCTGCCGTCACCGATGGCGACCGCAACGGCGATGTATCACAGCGGGAAGAATCCGCTGCGCAAAGTGACGCGCAAGAGCGAGTCCGTCCCGATCGCGCGTGGCCTGAAACAGCGCCGCCTGCACAAGGCCTTCCTGCGCTATCACGATCCAGACAACTGGCCGCTGCTGCGCGAGGCGCTGAAGCACATGGGGCACGCCGATCTGATCGGTAACGGCAAGCGTCATCTCGTGCCGGCCTGGCAGCCGGCGGGGACCGGCGAAGGCGGGGAAGGGCGACGCACGCCAGCGACGGCGCGCAAGGGCGCCTTTCTGACCCAGCACACCGGTCTGCCACCGCAGCCGCGCGCGGCCCGATCACGATCCCGATCCGGGGCCGCATCGCGCACGACGCGGACGGAGGCGGGCACGGGCGGACGCCGCAATCGCAGGCGCACCGAACGTGGCTGAGCTGCACCCGCAATTGCAGGCGGACACAGTCGAGGTCGGCCGTTTCCCCTTGTGCCGTCTGCTGTTGAGCAAGGATGCGAACTATCCCTGGTTCATCCTGGTGCCGGATCGTGAGCAGGTCACCGAGATCTGCCAGCTCTCGGCCGAGGATCAGATGCAGTTGATGCGTGAATCCGTGCTGCTGTCGGAGGCGCTGATGCGGATCCTTCAGCCCGACAAGCTCAACATCGCCGCGCTCGGCAACGTGGTGCCGCAATTGCACGTTCATCACATCGTACGTTACCGGACCGATCCGGCCTGGCCCGCGCCAGTATGGGGCAAGGTTTCGGCGCGGGCCTATGATCAGGCGGGGATGGAATCCATCATCGTGAAGCTGCGGGATGCGTTGAAAAACTCAGGACGAAGGACTAAGGACTAAGGACTGGCTCAGAACACGGTCGAACTCCGGGTGGAATTTTCAACATTCCCGGATGCCGCTGCGCTCTATCCGGGCTACGGCTGGGTCTATCGGTTCGGAAATGTAGCCTGGATGAAGGTTCGAAGCACCGGAATCCGGGGGGGCTTCGATGCTTTCCCGGATGCCGTACACTTGGTTTTCCCCTTGCGGGCTAACCGTGGGTCGAGGGTGCCGATGCGGATGCGCGGCCCACAATGACCACCTCGCCGTGCTGGACCACCAGGCGCTGTTTCGGTGTCAGCCTTACCATCTCCTGGGTCTGCATCCCGAGGCCATTCTCAGGCTTGATATCTTTCACGAGTTCGTTGACGATCGCTTTCTGCTTTTCCTGTCCCGCTGCGGCTACCATGATCGTATCCTTCAATCATAGGCAGTTATAAAATTTGCTTAATAGCCACCCATGGTGGGTTCCATATCGCACTTGTTTAGAAAATCACTGCTGCTAATGTACTGCTCCGATCCTTGTCGCCACATCAGCCTGGAGCTTCACCGCCGCGAACTCATCCCATAACGCTGTTATCTCCAGCCCTTCATCCAGGAACATTATGCCGGCCAATCCTCCAATTACGTGAACTGTCAGCGCCCTCAATCGAACTGTTTCCATTACAAACTCCTGATCCTTAATGCCAATGAGTTCAACAGTAGTGCCGCGTCCCAATACCACCGGCCCGGTATCCAGCAACATTCCATCCTTGCTGATGTTCTTCACTCTGGCGGTAATGTTACATATGGAATCAAGGTTGAGTCTAACCTTGGTAGTGACAGATATTCGCGGGTACCATCTGCGTTCCATAGTATTTCCTCCTGTGAATTAGCAAAAAAATCCCTTGCACGAATCAAGCGCGACGGTGACCCATCCCAACCCATTGGAAGACAAGTGTATCGGCGTCCGGACCGGTAACAGGCCGACACTGCGATGACAGGGATGGGTGGAGCAGGTTGGCCAGTGTCCTGGCGCTTGGTGGGCGCCAGCCTTGTTTGTCCATCCGGCCATTGTGTTCATCTTGCGTTCCTTGCGAGGATGGCCGAGGTGATGGCAGGCTACGCCATGAATCTCAACGTTATCTGCTGAACATTAACCAGGCGTATCGCCACGTGGTGGAGATGCGAGGTGATAGCCGATCCAGCGGTCATGCCATGGATGGAAGCCATCCATTGGCGCCACGACGTTCGCTTGCGATCTTCACTTCTCGTTCATAATCACGCGCACGGTGGCGACCAGGGTTAACATGGTTTCCATGGTCCAGCGAGGGATGAATGCCCTCGAATCGGTATTTAATTACAGTAGATACCGCGTGGTCTATGCGTATCGCTACGTACGTGAGACCACATATGGGTCGCGGGCGGTGATGGATTGAATGGGCATTGAGTGTGTGGATGGCATCGAAGAGCCGGAAACCGGGGCTGGAGTGCGTGTTCAGAGATACTCAGGATTGTCAGTACGATGCGGTGGAAATATGGTTAGTCCATGGCGGACGCGTGTGCTCTTTCCATTGTGGCAAGGCATGCATAATTCAAAAAAAACCCCGCGGAGGGGTGCGGGGAAGAAGGCCGTGCTGTCAGGAGGGTTGCAGAGGTTGGTTTGACTATTTCCTCGCGCATCCAGATCTCACTGACATGCATGCCAAATTCACGCGATACACCCGATTAATGCGGCGCAATAATTGCGAGCACCGGCAGCGGCGTCTGGCCATGACAAACTTGATTGTTCGGTGCGTGCGTCGGCGTGGCCGACGGGGCGCAGCGTCACTACTATCCGGGAGGGCCTGTTTCGATTTTCATCAATCGTGCAGATTGAGCAGTCAATCGGGATCTTCTCCCCGTCGCCACGCACGAGTTGTGTATAACTCCCGTTAGAGCGCGCATCCGAGAGTTTCAGCAGGTAAGTGAGCGGCGCGCCGATGGGCTGGTCCGTGGCGGCATCATGCAGCATAAGGATTTCATGGATCAGAGGTACACCCGCAACGAGGGGGGCTATGTAAAGCAACTGCTCGGCCGCACGGTTGATGTACAGAATTACACCGGCGGTGTCCGTGATCAGAACGGCATCCTCAAGATCATCAAGCACTTTCCGGGGCAGAAGCATGTTCATGGTTTTCATCACGATCTCCTTGTGTGAGAGGCCATGGATTCTGGCGGATCGCCAGACATCCGGCGGGATCAATTCAACGGGTTTACACAGGCGCCCACTCGCATGGTATTAAATCGAAGGGGGGCAAAGGCTGTCTATTAGTGCGGCTACGTACGTTTTTGTACGTATAGGTTATATGGCTATTTATGGATGATAATCATGCAAGATGATGCGACTCAGACGTTATTACAATTTGATGGGACGATCTGGGCAGGCGGCCTGTGGAGCCGGACAGGCGGACTTGTTGTAATCCTGTGCCATTGTAGGTAATTCTGGCGTAGGACAGCCTGTCATCGAACACCTCTTCTCATCTGATCTGGTGTATTTATACTCGATTATTTCGTGATGACAATTCCATGCCGACGTGCTTGTGCAGAGTGATCACTAACATACAATATTCGATCAAACAGGAGGGGCTAGGTGGGCGCTAGAGATAGATATCTAATCGGCGATACCGCTGGCGGGAACTCACCCGAGCATATCGCCCGTGCTGGATTGCGGACCTCAGAAGGAGGGTTGCGCCTGTCCATCGAGGCGATGCCTGCCGAGATAGCTATTCTTGATCGAGATATGTGTTATTTGGCGGTAAGCCGTCGCTTCGCGGAAGCCTACAACGTGAATTATGACGGCATTATCGGTCGCAGCCACTACGACTTATTCCCTGAGATCCCTGACAGATGGCGCGAAATTCACCGCCGCTGTCTGGCGGGCGACACGGAACGATGCGCGGAAGATCAGTTCCCGCGTGAAGACGGTTCCCTGGACTGGGTGTCATGGGAGATTTTCCCATGGACAGACGAAGGTGACGCGATCGGCGGCATTGTGATTATCAGTGAAAATATCACTTCGCGCAAAAAGTTCGAAGAGGCGTTGCTTCAGAGTCAACAGGATCTGAACCATGCGCAGGCGGTTGCTCATATCGGCAGCTGGCGTCTGGATGTGCGTAATAATATATTGCATTGGTCTGATGAAAATTATCGGATCTTTGGCGCACCTCAAGGAGAGCCTCAAACGTATCAATCATTTCTTGAATTTGTCCATCCGGCGGACCGTGAGATGGTCGATGCGGCGTGGATGAACGCGCTTGCCGGCAAGCCCTATGATATCGAGCACCGCATCCTGGTAGACCAGAAGACAAAGTGGGTACGTGAACAGGCTATTCTTGAATTTGATGAGAATGGAGTACTCACCGCAGGATTTGGTACGACCCAGGATATTACCGACGTCGTAAGCGCTCGGCATGCATTGTCCCGTGAGCGCGCCTTTCTAAGGCAGGTTATTGATGCGGTACCCAGTCTGGTCTTTGTCAAGGACAGGGGCGGGAGATTCTTGTTGAGTAATCAGGCCTTGGCCAGGTGTTACGGTACTGACACCGGTTCGATCATAGGGTTGACTGATGAGAAACTCAATCTTAACGCTGACGAAACGGCTGGTTTCAATCGGGATGATCTCGATGTGATAACCAGTGGGGAAACCAAGTATATCCTGGAGGAAAAGGTCACACATTCCGATGGCGTCGTACACTGGTACGACACGGTCAAGGTTCCGCTTGTTGAGGACGATGGAAGATGTGACAAGGTGCTGGGTGTGGCGACGGACGTTACCAAGCGCAAGCACGCCGAGGACTTGTTGCGTCTGGTGGATCGTCGTAAAGACGATTTTCTGGCGATGCTCGCACATGAGCTCCGTAATCCACTCGCA
>JADLET010000096.1 GCA_020845975.1 Gammaproteobacteria bacterium
CCTCGGACACCAGCTTGACGCTGATACGCGCCGCCGGGTTTACATTCTTGAGATCATGGATCAGTTGCGCCAGGTCCTCGATCGAATAGATGTCATGGTGCGGCGGCGGCGAAATCAGGCCGACTCCAGGCGTCGAGTGACGCACGCGCGCGATCACCGCGTCCACCTTGTGACCGGGCAGCTGGCCGCCTTCGCCGGGCTTCGCGCCCTGCGAGATCTTGATCTGGAGGTCATCGGCGTTGACGAGGTACTCAGTGGTGACGCCGAAACGCCCGGAGGCCACCTGCTTGATCGCCGAGCGCATCGAATCACCGTTCGGCAGCGGCTTGAAACGCTCGGCTTCCTCACCGCCCTCGCCGGTGTTTGATTTGCCGCCGATGCGATTCATCGCGATGGCGAGCGTGGAGTGCGCCTCGCGCGAGATCGAACCGAAGGACATGGCGCCTGTGGCAAACCGCTTGACGATCTCCTTTGCCGGCTCGACTTCCTCGAGCGGGACCGGCCCGGCGTCGAACTTGAAATCGAACAGGCCGCGCAGGGTCAGCAGGCGCTCTTCCTGCTTGTTGATCTGCTGGGCGAACTCCTGGTAGGTCGCGTAACTGTTGGCGCGTGTCGCGTGCTGCAGCTTGGCGATGGAATCCGGCGTCCAGGCATGGTCCTCGCCGCGGATACGATAGGCATAGTCGCCGCCGACATCGAGGGCGTTGCGGTATATCGGCGATTCGCCGTAGGCGTCGTGGTGCCAGCGCACGGATTCTTCCGCCACTTCGCGCAGACCAATGCCTTCGATCATCGATGCGGTGCCGGTGAAATACCTGTCGACGAAGTCGCTCGCGAGTCCCACCGCGTCGAAGATCTGCGCACCGCAGTAGGACTGGTAGGTGGAGATGCCCATCTTGGACATCACCTTGAGCAGCCCCTTGCCCACCGCCTTGATGTAATGCGTGTGGGTCTCTTCCGGCGATTCATTGGCCGTGGGATGTTCGCACATCGCCGTCAGCGTCTCGAAGGCGAGATAGGGGTTGATCGCCTCAGCGCCGTAGCCGGCGAGCAGCGCGAAGTGGTGCACCTCGCGCGCCGCACCGGTCTCGACCACCAGTCCGCATTCGGTACGCAGACCCGCGCGGACCAGATGATGGTGCACCGCGGCCGTGGCGAGCAGCGCCGGGATGGCGATATGCCTGCGACCCATCGCGCGATCGGACAGGATCAGGATGTTGTAATGCTGCTCCACCGCCTGCTTCGCCTCGCCGCACAGGCGTGTGAGCGCGGCCTCCATGCCCGCCGCGCCATGCGCGGCGTCGTAGCAGATATCCAGCGTGCGCGTGCGGAAGGCGCCATCGGTATGTTCATGAATGGCGCGGATGCGCTCGAGGTCATCGTTGGTCAGCACAGGCTGATGGACCTCGAGCCGCATATGCGTTCCGGCGTTATCGAGATCCAGCAGATTCGGGCGCGGCCCGATCAGTGACACCAGCGACATCACCAGCTCTTCGCGAATCGGGTCGATCGGCGGATTGGTGACCTGCGCGAAGTTCTGCTTGAAATAATTGAACAGCGGCTTCGGCTTGCGTGACAGCACCGCGATCGGGTTGTCCGCGCCCATCGAGCCCACCGCCTCCTGGCCGGACACCGCCATCGGCGCCAGCAGAAGCTTGATATCCTCTTGCGTATAGCCGAAGGCCTGCTGGCGGTCGAGCAAGGTCTCACTATCCGCCGGGCGCGCCGCCTGCGCATGCAGCGGCAGATTGTTGAGCAGAATCTGGGTATGGTCCAGCCACTGCTGATAGGGATGCGCGGAAGCAAGCGCATCCTTCAGTTCAGCGTCATCGATGATGCGGCCCTGCTCCATGTCGATGAGGAACATCTTGCCCGGCTGCAGCCGCCACTTCTTGACAATCCTCGCCTGCGGGATGTGCAGCACACCCATTTCCGAAGCCATCACCACCAGGTCGTCATCAGTGATGAGGTAGCGCGCGGGACGGAGGCCGTTGCGATCGAGCGTCGCGCCTATCTGGCGGCCGTCAGTGAATGCCAGCGCGGCCGGACCGTCCCATGGCTCCATCAGGGCGGCGTGATACTCATAGAAGGCCCGTCGCTTCGTCTCCATCAGCGGATTGCCGGCCCAGGCCTCGGGCACCAGCATCATCATCGCATGCGCGAGCGGATACCCGCCGGCGACAAGCAGCTCCAGCGCGTTGTCGAAACAGGCGGAGTCGGACTGCCCTTCGGCGATCAGCGGCCACAGCTTCTCGAGATCGTCGCCCAGCAGCTGCGAGGACATCGAATGCCGGCGCGCCGCCATCCAGTTGATATTGCCGCGCAGGGTGTTGATCTCGCCATTGTGGGCGATCATGCGGAACGGATGCGCGAGATCCCACGACGGGAATGTATTGGTGGAGAAACGCTGATGGACCAGGGCCAGCGCCGAAACCAGGCGCTCGTCACTCAGGTCCTTGTAATAGACATCGACCTGGTTGGCCAGCAGCATGCCCTTGTAGACAAGGGTGCGGCTTGACAGGGACGGAACATAGAAGCGCCCGCAATCGTTCCAGCCGGAGGTGCGTACGGTGTTCTCCACCACCTTGCGAATGACAAACAACTTGCGCTCGAATGTGGTGTCGTCACTGTTGGCAGGTCCGCGCCCGATGAAGACCTGGCGCACGAACGGCTCGACCGCGCGCACGCCGGCGCCGAAACAGCTGTTGTCCGTCGGCACATCGCGCCAGCCAAGTACGTGCTGTCCCTCGGCGGCGGCAGTGCGCTCGATCAGTGCCTCGCAGTCGGCGCGTGTCTTCGCATCCTGCGGCAGGAAGACCATGCCGACACCATACTCACCCGCCGGCGGCAGCTTTACACCACGCACGGCGCACTCGGCGCGCAAAAAAGCATCTGGGATCTGGATCAGGATGCCGGCGCCATCCCCTGCCAGCGGGTCGGCGCCAACTGCGCCACGGTGGGTGAGGTTCTCCAGGATCTGCAAACCCTGGCGCACGATGGCATGGCTCTTGCGGCCCTTGATGTGGGCAATGAAACCGACGCCGCAGGCATCGTGCTCATTACGGGGATCGTACAAACCCTGCCGCTGTGGCCGACCTTGCTGTCTACTCTCGTTGTGCATGTTTTCCGGATCCGAATCTGTTGTATATCCGCCCGCATCGGGCGACGCGCCTGCCGTGGAGCCAGCCGCCCGCGACCGGGCGAAACCGCCACACCCCGAGCACCCTGTCTACACCAAGGATCCCGATCCGCTGCGGATCGGCCGGTAGAAGCCGGCGCGCCCGAAATCGCGCTGCTCGCCGGCAAGGATTGAGTGTCCCGTTAGAACAAAGCACTTCCGCTCACGAGACACATGAGCAAGACGCAAGGGAGGGAATTATACTCGCCCACTCCGGACCCTTCAATAAACCGGCCCCGCATCGACAACCCAATGCGGGAGGTAAGCCACTGATTATCCGGGACGAAGAATCAGGGGGCCGGGGCCGGTGCAGCCCGCGCGCCGGAGAGGGTGGACTGGATATCGCGCAGCGGGCGCAGCCATGGCTTGAGATCGGGCAGCCGGGCCGCAAGCTCGGCACCCGCCCGGGCGCCCTCGGCGCGATCGGCATAAACCCCATAGGTCACGGTCAACCGACCTTCGCCGTCACTAGGTGGATGGTACAGGGCCACGCTGTCCTGCAGGCCATGGCGTGTGAGGTAAGCCTTCACATTGGCCTCCTTGCCGGAAAAGAGCTGCAGGGTATACGCCTCGGGCGGCTGCGCCAGCAACCAGTCCTCGCCCTGAATCCCGCCGCCGGGCGTGGCCATTCCTATTATATTGGCGGGAGACACCGGGGCCGGGGCCTGTGCTGGCGCCGCCGGGGCGGGCGCCGCGACGGCGCCAAAATCGCGGATCCGGCCCTGGATCACCCCCAGGCGCCGCACCCAGGGCGACGCCTTAACATCTTGTTCCAATATGGCTTTTCCAGCATCGGCGGCATCCGTCTCTGAAGTGAAGACCCCATATACGAGGGTTGACCAGACTTGGCCGGATGATCGTGCCCGGTAGATCGCGGCGGCATCGCCAAGCCCATGGCGCTTGATATAGGCCAGACATTGCTCGCGGCTCGCGACCAGCAACTGAACGGTGTATGCAGCGGGATCCTGCTCCAGTAACCAGGCTTCATCCCGGGGCCCGGAAGGTGTCGACGGCGCGGTCGCCTGGGCGTCTGATCCCGCGTCCCCTGCAACCGGGACTGGCGACGGCGCAACGATCTCGCTCGCGGCCGTCTGTTCATCGGACTCCTCGACCCCGGCCGGCGCGGCGGCGGCATCGGCAGTCAACATCGCCCCGCCCGTCGCCTCCACCTCATCCTGCGCTGGCTCGTCAGGGACGGACTCCACCACAGGAGCCGCCGCCATCTCCTCTTCCACGACTGTCGTCTCCGGGCCGCCGGGTTCAGCCACCCCCTGTGCATCCCCCGCGACCTCGGCCGCCGGTGGATCCTGGGATGTCATCGCGTCAGGTACGGTCCCTGTCGCGCTCGGCGGTTCGACAGCGGGAACCTGTGAATCAGCCACCCTTAAATCACTGACCAGCCCCGCGAGACGATCCTGATACAGGAATCCGATTACGGCTAGCGAAACCAGCACCGCCGCAATGCCGTACTTGAGATAGACGCCGCGACCCAATCCCGGAACGGAAGAAGGCTCCGCACGCCCCCCCTTTTCCTCCTGGTTATGCAGCACCACTCGGGCAAACTCATTGATGCGCCCGGGGAATCCACGCGAAGCGACATGGATGAACCGGATCACTGATTCGGTGAACGGACCCGGACCCTTGAGGCCGGCCGCATGCAGGCGGTGAAGGATATACCTGCCGGTATCCTCCTCGTTCAGCGGCGGTATGTCGAAGGTATGGCCGACGCGCCCGCGCAGCGCCTCCAGACCCGGGGCGGTCAGGCGCTTGCTGATCTCCGGCTCGCCGAACAGTACAACGCTGAGCAGCCGGTCGGTCGCCTGCCAGGGCTCGGACAGAGTGGCGAGCATCGCGAACGCCGGCTGGGCCAGCCGATGCGCATCATCGATGATCAGTACCGGGATCAGTGCGCTGTGGCGCAGTGAATAGAGGCTCTCCCGCAGCAGCCGCAGACGCTGCTCATCATCATTGCTGCCGTCCGGCCGCAGCGAGAACTCCCTGTACAGGATCTCGAGCAAACGGGGGGCGTCTATCTCGGAGGAAGCCTGGAAATGGCAAATGCGCCAGTTGTCGTTCGCACCCTGCAGAAGTCGTTGCAGCAGACTGGTCTTGCCGCTGCCCGGCTCGCCGGTAACCAGCAGCACGTCACTGTAGGGCACAAGATGAAACAGCAGGTTTAGGCGCTTGGCCCGCACCGCCTCGTCGAAATACGCGGCGTCGTCATTACGGGTTCCGAACGGATCGCGCTCCAGACCTTCGTCGTCCGCGACGTCAAATGGATCGGTCAGTTGGACATTCATGTCCGCTGGTGTTCGCCTTCGATGAACACCACGCGGTAACCGCGCCTAAGCTGGTCATCGCGCGCGACCATCAACGCCGTCTCGGCCTGCTCGCGTGTGGCGTGATGATCACGCCTCACCCGCCCCGAGGTTCCCTGATAGCCCCACTCCCTGATCAAAGACCAACCCCCCAGTAAATCCTGTTGCAAGAGAAGGTGATAGTAGCGCGGCGGCTTGCCCTCATCCTGAGGTTTCTGCAGGTATATATGCATGAATGCGCTGAATTGTACCCTTCGAGACCCGGACGGGGCGATCCGCCGCCGGAGCGCGGCTAGGTCAACCGCGCAGGATCGAACAGCCGCTCATATTCGCCGATCGCATATCGATCGGTCATGCCAGCGATGTAGTCTGCCACCACCCGCGCCCTGCCCGCAACACCCGCGGCCTGCTCGGAGCGAGCCGCCTTCTGCTGATATTCAGGGGGAAGGACCTGGAGATCCTCCAGGAAAGCGCTGAACAAGGCCTTCATGATGCGATCCGCCTTGTTGCTCATGCGCTTGACCCGGTAGTGGCGGTAAAGTTGCGCGCGCAGGAACTGTTTCAGCTCAAGATTCCATTCCGTCATCGCCGCACTGAACCCGATCAGGGGGACGCTTCGGGCACGGACCTCCTCCAGACTGGTAACCCCGGATTCCCCGATCCGCTCCCGGCTGGTCTCCACCAGGTCCCGGACCTGACGATTGATCATGCGACGCACCACCTCATGCACCAGGCGGCGGGTGCCGATGCCTGGGTGGGTGGCGGCCACACATTCATGCTGTTCACTGAACAGTCGGATCCCGTCCAGTTGGTCGAGGGTAATGAGGCCGGCGCGCAAACCGTCGTCCACATCGTGATTGTTGTAGGCGATCTCATCGGCCAGATTGGCGAGTTGCGCCTCCAGCCCGGGCTGCTGTTTCCTGAGAAAACGTTCGCCCAGCTCGCCCATGGCCGCAGCGTTCTTGAGCGAACAGTGCTTCAATATGCCTTCGCGTGTCTCATAGGTCAGATTGAGGCCATTGAACTCGGCATAACGCTCCTCCAGCTTGTCAACCACGCGCAACGACTGCAGGTTATGCTCGAAACCGCCATAGTCCTTCATGCAGTGATTGAGCGCATCCTGGCCGGCGTGACCGAACGGCGTGTGGCCGAGATCATGGGCCAGCGCGATAGCCTCAACCAGATCTTCGTTGAGCCGCAGAACGCGGGCGACCGCACGTCCGATCTGAGCCACCTCGATCGAGTGGGTCAGGCGGGTTCGGAACATGTCGCCCTCGTGATTGACGAACACCTGGGTCTTGTATTCCAGACGCCGGAACGCCGACGAATGCACGATACGATCGCGGTCACGCTGGTATTCGGAACGGTAGTCAGGCGCGGGCTCAGGAAGACGGCGGCCGCGCGAATTGGCGGCGCGGGCTGCGTATGAGGCAAGTCCTGCCTGATCGTCCATGTTCACCGCCATGCCCTTTCGCCTGCGCCCATGGCCGAACTCATCCCCGCTCCCGCCGCGCCTCGATGCTCTCCCGCAGGCGGGCGGGGTCGAACTGCCCGGTCACCACGGCCGTGCCGATCGAATTCAGCAGGATCAGCCTCAGCTTGCCGGCCTGCACCTTTTTGTCGACCGCCATCAACTCCAGGAATCGCTCCGTGTCGATCTCGCGCGGCAACCCTACCGGCAAGCCGGCCTGCGCAATCAGCTCGATAGCGCGCCGGGCATCGGCCGGCGCGAGCATCCCTTCACGCATCGAAAGATCCGCGGCCGCGCACATGCCGGCCGCGACCGCCTCGCCGTGCAGCCATACGCCGTATCCCATGCCAGTCTCAATCGCATGCCCGAAGGTGTGGCCGAAATTGAGCAGCGCGCGCACGCCGCCCTCGCGTTCGTCCGCGGCAACTACCTTTGCCTTGTCGCGACAGGAGCGCTCCACGGCGTAGGCCAGGGCCTCCGGCTCGCGGGCCGACAGTCGATCGATATTCGACTCCAGCCAGAGAAAAAAATCACCATCGCAGATTAAACCGTACTTGATGATCTCGGCGATGCCGGCGCGCAACTCACGCTCATCCAGGGTGTTCAACACATTGGTATCGGCGATGACACACTGCGGCTGGTGAAACGCCCCGATCATGTTCTTGCCAAGCGGGTGATTAACCCCGGTCTTGCCACCCACCGAGGAGTCCACCTGGGCCAGCAAGGTGGTCGGGATCTGGATGAAGGGGA
>JADLET010000097.1 GCA_020845975.1 Gammaproteobacteria bacterium
ACCCGGCGAACGCAGCGCCATGCAGAAACTGCTCGACAGATTTCGCTGAGGGAGGCGCGCGATGGAGCTTTCGGTCAACGTTCTGGGCGGGCGGCTCGAGGAATGCTCGACCGCGCCCCTCACCGGCTTCTTTCGCAACGGCTGTTGCGACACCTCGGCGCAGGACGTCGGCAGCCACACCGTCTGCGCGGTGATGACGGCGGAATTCCTGGCCTATTCCAAATACGTCGGCAACGACCTGTCGACGCCGCGTCCCGAATACGGCTTTGCCGGGCTGAAGCCGGGCGACCGCTGGTGCCTGTGCGCCAGCCGCTTCCTGCAGGCGCATGAGGAAGGCTGTGCGCCCAAGGTGCGGCTGGCCGCGACGCATCGCCGGGCGCTCGACATCGTCCCGCGCGCGGTGCTGGACGAACACGCCGCGGTCTGAGCGGCCTCAGATCGCCGCGACCGCCGTTCGCAGCATCTCGCGCACCTGACCGGCCACCGCCTTCAGCGCGTCGTTGTCGATCGCCGCCATCGAGGCGACCGGGTCGATGGCGCTGACTTCGACCCCGGCAGGGGTCTGCCGCAGGATCACGTTGCAGGGCAGCATCGCGCCGACCTTCGGCTCCAGCCCGATCGCGCCCCAGGCCATGTTCGGATTGCAGGCGCCCAGGATACGATAGCCCTCCATGTCGCGGTCGAGCTTCTTTTTCATCGTCGCCCGGACGTCGATTTCGGTCAACACGCCGAAGCCGCTGGCCGCCAGCGCCGCGCGGGTGCGCCGGTCGACCTCGTCGAAGTCGGCATCCGAGATGGTGCGGTCGATGGTGTAGGACATGCGGGCCTTCTCCTGTGACATTCTGATACTTGAATATGTTCTCGCATTCCCCCATTCTGAGGTCAAGCGGACGAATCGCCCGTTCACAGAAACAGGAGACGACCCATGACCCTCGACCGTGCCGTGATGGCCTTTGCCGGCGCGATGACCCTGCTCAGCGTGGTGCTGACGCTGTGGGTGTCGCCCTACTTCGTCTGGTTCACCGTGTTCATCGGGCTGAACCAGATCCAGGCCGCGTTCACCGGCTTCTGCCCGGCGGCGTTGATCTTCCGCCGCGCCGGCTGCCGGACCGGCGTCGCCTTCGAGTGATCCCGCAGGGGCTGGGCTACGTCTTGTCGGCCCCGCCCTCGCGCACGACCTCGATCTTCACGCGGGTGACGAAGGCCGCCAGCGCCCCGATCGCCGCCAGCAGCGGCGCGGCCAGCACCAGCGCACCGCCGGCAACGGCGCCGATGGTCAGCGGGATCTCCAGCACCAGGTCGCCGTCGGGTTCGGTGATGCGGATGCGCCGGACATGGCCTTCGGCGGCCAGTTTCTTGACGCGGTCCACCAGGTCGGCGCCGGCGACTTCGATCTCCTCGCTCCAGTTGCGCTCCTTGCGCGGTTCGGCGTCTTGCGGTTTGTCCTTGGGGTCGGGCATGGCGGGCTCCATCGTTCAGGTCGCGTCAGCAAGCATAGGACCAGGGCGCGACGCCGCGATGACGGCCGTCAATCGCCGGGCGGGGTGCGCTTGCCATCGTCCAGCGCCTGCATCCAGCCGTTCTCCCAGGACAGGTGGTCGACGCTGTTCGGCAGGTAGGGGTTGGCCGTGAACGGCTGGCCTTCGCTGCGGGCGACATAGCCTTGCTCGTAACTCGCTTCGCGGGGGTCGTCATGCGATGCGCCCGGAAGGCTGGCACGGATCTGGGCGGCGAAGTCGGGATAGGCCATCAGGTCCGTCCGGTCGATGCCTCCGGGATGGCGCCGCAGCGCCTCGCGCCCGCGCAGGGTCAGGCGCCAGGCATCGCCCGGGATGGCTTCGAGGACCAGCGCCGCCTCCAGCGTGCGCAGATGCCCCCGCAGCCTGTGCCGCAGATCGGCCGGCGTGACGGGCAGCACCTCCTGCGCCTCGGCGAACAGCGCCACCACCCGCTCCGCGCAGTCCTCGAGCGTGACCGGCCCGTCATCGGCCGCGTGCAGGATCACCGTCAGCAGGCTGGGCGCGTTGAGCAGGGGATAGTCGTCGGGGAACATGCCACCATCATAAACCATTCCGGCCGAAGTTTCTGCCTCGGCCGGAGAGGGTCAGAAGACGTCGAGCAGGTAGAGGATGATGATGATCGGGATCGGGATGCCGATGATCCAGGCCAGGATGCCCTTCATGGTCGCCTCCTTGGATATGTCGCGGGATGAACGCGCGGCGCTCGGGACGGGTTCCGGCGAGCCTCAGACGCGGCCCATGAGGACGAGGATCAGGATAATGATCAGCACCAGCCCCAGCCCGCCCGACGGACCGTAGCCCCAGCTGCGGGAGTGCCCCCAGGTCGGCAGGGCGCCGATCAGGGCGAGGATCAGGATGATGATGAGGATGGTCCAGATGGTCATTGCAGCCCCTCCAGTCAGTTGTCGCAGGACAACGCGGGGGGCGGGGCGGGGGTTCCGGGGGGGTGATATCAGGGTGCGAGGCGATGATAGTCAGTGTTGGGGTTGGAAAGGGCTCGTAGAAATTCAGCTTCGCTGGGAGGAAGGCCGAGATCCCTCACGGAATGGATCGGTTTAATTCCTTTTGGCACCACGCGCCCGCGTTTGTCACTGATGAGAACGGCGCTTAGCTCTCGCAAGTATCGTGTCTCTGAAAGTCCAAAAAAACGTCCGTCTCGCCTTACTGAAGAGAAAATAGCGTGTGCCGCAATGTCAGATATTACCATGCAGGAATCCTCAGCCTTTTTAACGGCCGAGATGGAAAAGCGATTAATGTTACGGATCGGTAGAGATCTGGAATCAAGCGGAGTCTTCTGAATGCTCTCAACGAAAGACAACAAAGAACTGTAGCGTTGCGCGCGGGCTTCAAGGAGGATTCTGACGCGGTCTGCACCAAGGCCAAAGGAGCTCACCACCTCTCCAATCCGCTCGAGCAAGTACTGCGTAACTTTGTTGTAGAAATGAGTGGGTGTTCGCTTGGCGTCGTCTAAGTAAGTAAGCAGTGTTATTTTGTTGGAGATCACTCCCACAATTCCCACAGGCAGCTCGGCAATCGTGCGGCACAGGTGAACCTTCCCGAAATGCGATAGTCTATTCGCGTGCAGCAAATTCCGCGAGAAGGGAAGCTCCTTCAGCTTCATCTCTATTTCGGGTCGATTCTCTTCTTGAAAAATGGTTGCAGCCATACAGAAATATTGCGTCGGCCCACAGCTCGGGTCAGGCCGCACATTTTCGAGTCCGACATCGCCGGACTCATCGACACCAACAGTATACATCAATGGAACGACTTTTTGTGACCGCCGGCTTCAAACCAAACCGGCCTCCGCATTTCGGACCAATCCAAACGAGTGCGCAGTCTCAGTTACCCCCCTCACACCGCCTTCTCGATCGCCTCTCTTACCAGCCGCTGATACGGCACCCCCCGCGCCTTGGCCTTGGCCTTCAACGCCTCGACCAGACCCTCGGGGACGCGGAGGTTGATGCGGGCGGTCTTGGGCATGCGCTCCCAGTCCAGCGGCTTGAACGTGCTGAAATCGAGGTCGGAGAGGTCCTGGTCGAGGAAGGCCTCGGCCTGCTCGTCATTCGTCAGTTTCGGTACCGAACGCTTGTTCATATCTGACCACCTCTCTCGCGTGCATGTAGCGGGCGTTGACCGGGCGGAGTTTCGCGCCGCGCCAGCAATAGGCCAAGAAGACCGGGCGGCCGGCGGAGGTGCGGCCGATGGCGATGAACCGCTGCTCGGCCGCGCTGTGCGCCACGTCAGGCGCCGTGCGCGCGCCGTGGCTGAGCGCGTATTCGATCTCCGCCACCGTCAGCCCGTGCTTGCGGCACTTGTCGCGGTTGCCGTCGTCCCAGTCGAACTCCATCAGGAATGTACACACATTTGGGTGTACATTCAAGATCAGCGGGTGAACTTCTTGTACTTCACCCGCTTCGGCTCGACCGCATCCGGCCCGAGCCGCCGGATCTTGTCTTCCTCGTAATCCTCGAAGTTGCCCTCGAAGAACTCGACATGCGCCTCGCCCTCGAAGGCCAGGATGTGGGTGCACAGGCGGTCCAGGAAGAAGCGGTCGTGCGAGATGATGATGGCGCAGCCGGCGAAGTCCTCGATGGCGGCTTCCAGCGCCTGCAGCGTCTCGACGTCGAGGTCGTTGGTGGGTTCGTCGAGCAACAGGACGTTGCCGCCGTCCTTGAGCAGCTTGGCCATGTGGACGCGGTTGCGTTCGCCGCCCGAGAGCAGCCACACCTTCTTCTGCTGGTCGCCGCCCTTGAAGTTGAACGCCCCGCAATAGGCGCGGCTGGCGA
>JADLET010000098.1 GCA_020845975.1 Gammaproteobacteria bacterium
CATTTCCAGCAGGAGACTGCTGTCGCGATAGGGCCGGCGGTGCAATACATACGCCGGCTCCAGCATTACCTTGTCATTCGCGCTCGACAGCGCGGGCGTCATAACGGTTTCAGTCGCCATATCCCAGGCTGCGCAGGGCGCGCTCGTCGTCGGACCACTTCTCCTTCACCTTGACCCAGAGCTGAAGGAATACCTTGGTACCGAACAGGCGCTCCATTTCCTGGCGGGCCTGGGTACCGATCTGTTTCAGCATCTGTCCCTGTCTGCCGATGACGATCGCCTTCTGCGCGTCACGCTCCACCCAGATCACCGCGCTGATCGACGTCAGCTCCGGACCTTCCTTGAATTCCTCGATCTCGACCGTGACCGCATAGGGAAGCTCATCGCCAAGCAGACGCGTCAGCTTTTCCCGCACCAGCTCCGCGGCGAGAAAGCGCTCACTGCGATCGGTGACCTGTTCCTCGGGAAACATCGGCGGCGATTCCGGCAACAGACGCCGGACCTCTTCCTCCAGCGCCTCCGTCTGGGTGCCCCGCGTCGCGCAAACGGGGACAATCGCGGCAAAGTCGCGCTTTTCCCGCATCAGGGAGATATATGGCAACAGTTGTTCCTTGTCCTTCAGCCGGTCGACCTTGTTGAGCACCAGGATGACGGGCGCATCAGCGGACTCCAGCAGGCCCAGCACGTGCTCGTCCGCCTCCTCCCATTTCAGACACTCGACCACGAACAACACGACGTCGACGTCGGCAACCGCCGCCGTGGCAGTGCGATTCATCACACGATTGATCGCATGGCGCACGCCACGATGAAGCCCGGGTGTGTCGATATAGATGGCCTGGACCGTGGCAGTTGTCTTGATGCCCAGGATCCGATGGCGGGTGGTCTGCGGCTTGCGCGACGTGATGGTGACTTTCTGACCCAGGATACGGTTCAACAGCGTTGATTTGCCGACGTTCGGTCGACCCACAATGGCAACATAGCCGCAGCGATGCATTTTCCGCCTCCGAATCAGCCGCTGCGACGCCCGTCGGCGACGATACGGCACAGCCTGGATCTGTTCAGCACAACCGGCATGTCAGGACTGTTCCTGCAGCAGGCTCAGCGCCTTGCCAGCCGCATCCTGCTCTGCCCTGCGGCGGCTGTTCCCTTCGCCGGAGAGGGCCGCATGCAGACCGGTCACCCGACATTCAATGCGGAAGAGCTGGGCATGATCCTGCCCCTCCACGCTCAGGACCCGGTATTCCGGCAACGGCAATCGGCGCGCCTGCAGATATTCCTGCAGGCGCGTCTTCGGATCCTTGGCCGCCTGATCCGGTGAAACCCCCTCGATCTCTTCGTTGAGCACCGTCTGTACCAGCGTGCGGGCGGCTTCGAGGCCCGACTCGAGGTAGGCCGCTCCGATCAGCGCCTCAAGCGCCCCGGCAAGGATGGAGTCACGGCGGAACCCGCCGCTCTTCATTTCACCCGGCCCCAGCAGCAACTCGTCCCCCAGCTCGAGATCGCGCGCCCGGCGCGCGAGCACCTCGCCGTTGACGAGGTTGGCGCGCAGCCGGCTCAGCGCCCCTTCATCCTCGCGGGGGAATCGCGCGTACAGCGTCTCGGCGATGACCAGACTCAGAACCGCATCACCCAGGAACTCCAGGCGTTCATTGTTGGGGCTGCCGTAACTGCGATGCGTCAGCGCCATGAGCAGCAGATCCTCGCGGGCGCATGAATATCCGAGCCGACGGCACAGCTTGTCGTGGGAGAGTTTCAATTGCCGGACAATGTCACGCTGTCCTCGAAGGATATCAGCAGACTGACGCTGCCATAGAACGGCTCCTGCACCTCGTACTGAATGGTCACCGTCTTCGATCCGGCCTCACTCCTGATGCTGATATCGTCCTCATCCACATGGCTCACATTGTTGATTTGCAGCCGCTTCAGCAGGCGGGAGCGCAGCTCGCCGACCGCCAGCCCCTGTGACTCTTCCTCCGCCAATGACTGAAGGGACGAGGTAACGCTGAAGTATTCCATATACACGGGAACGAGCTTGATCCCGACGTAGGCGAAAAAACCAACCACTGCCAGCACCACCAGCAGACTGAGAAACGTCAATCCATCTTGTTTTTTTCCGCATCGTTTCATACCCGGATCTCCCTGACAGATTGTCCCATAAGCATCCATAGCGGTGGAAACCGCATTCAGTTGAGAAGGCTTCCGATACGATCCCAGGTGATACCGCCTTTGGTGGAATCCCAATTCATCCATATCATAAACGCTTTGCCGACCAGATTCTCTTCCGGCACCGTACCCCAGAACCGGCTGTCGTTGCTGTTGTCGCGGTTATCGCCCATCACAAAATAATGGCCTTCCGGCACGATGAACTCGCCTTCGGCGATATGACGGTTATCCTGAATCAGGATCTCGTGCTTGACCTCGCCCAGCTGTTCCGTGCGCAGGCTGGCGCCGCTCATCCCCAGAGCCGTTCCGACACCGGCATAGATGCCGACATATTCCTGCGTCGCCTTCTCGCCATTGACGTAGACCATCTTGTCCTTATAGCGAATGCGATCACCCGGGAGCCCGACAATACGCTTGATGTAGTCGGTGGTGGGATCCTTGGGGAATCGGAATACCACGATATCGCCGCGCCGGGGTGTACCGACATCCATGACCTTGGCCCCCACCAGAGGCAGTCGGATACCATAGGTGAACTTGTTGACCAGGATGAAATCGCCCGCCAGCAGGGTCGGCATCATGGACCCTGAAGGGATGCGGAAGGGCTCGACCAGGAATGAGCGCAACACCAGCACGACCAGGATGATCGGAAAAAAGGAGCGGGCATATTCGACAAGCAAAGGCTCCTTGCGGATTTGCTTGACCTGCTCCTCGCTTGCCTCCTGCCCTCCGCCCTGTGTCAGGGACGTTGCGGCCCGCTCGCGGCGCGGCAGCAGCACATAGGCATCGAATGCCCAGATCAGCCCCGTTACGAGCAGGGCCAGCACCATTACAGCCTGAAAGTCGAAATTCATTCTTTTTTCCCTGTATGTAATACCGCCAGAAACGCATCCTGGGGAATCTCCACCGTCCCGATCTGCTTCATGCGCTTCTTACCGGCCTTCTGTTTCTCCAGCAACTTCCGCTTGCGGGTGATGTCGCCGCCGTAGCACTTGGCCGTTACGTTCTTGCGCAGGGCCTTCACCGTCTCTCGTGCGACGATGCGGGCGCCGATCGAGGCCTGGATGGCGACATCGAACATCTGGCGCGGAATCAGCTCGCGCATCTTCTCCGTCAACTCCCGGCCGCGCGTGTTGACGCGGTCGCGATGGAGGATGACGGAAAGTGCATCGACGCGGTCGCTGTTGATCAGCAGGTCGAGCCGGACCAGATCGGCGGCCTGATACCGATTGAAACTGTAATCGAACGAGGCATAACCGCGACTGACGGACTTGAGTCGGTCGTAGAAGTCCAACACCACCTCGCTCATCGGCAATTCGTAGGTAAGGATCACCTGGTTGCCATGGTATTCCATCTTCTTCTGCACGCCGCGTTTCTCGACGCACAGATTGATCACCGGCCCCAGATACGCCTGCGGCACCAGGATGTCCGCGCTGATGATGGGCTCGCGGATCTCACTGATCTGACCCACATCGGGCAGCTTGGAGGGATTGTCCACCTCGCGCACCTCGCCCTTGGTCGTCAGCACCTCGTAGACCACGGTCGGTGCGGTGGTGATCAGATTCAGATCGTACTCGCGCTCGAGGCGTTCCTGCACGATCTCCATGTGCAGCATGCCGAGGAAACCGCAGCGGAAACCGAACCCCAGCGCCTGCGAGGTCTCCGGCTCGTAGAACAGCGAAGAATCGTTCAGCCGCAGCTTGCCCAGGGCCTCACGCAGAGCCTCGTAGTCTTCGGCGTTGATCGTGAACAACCCGGCGAACACCAGCGGCTTGATCGCCTTGAAGCCGGGCAATGGTTCATGCGCCGGATTTTCCGCGAGGGTAAACGTATCGCCCACTGGCGCCCCGTCGACCTCCTTGATCCCCGCGATCACAAATCCGACCTCGCCGACGTTCAGGCAGCGGGTTTCCTTGCGCTTCGGGGTGAATATCCCCACCTTGCTGCATGGATAACTGCGCCCGGTCGACATCACGGTGAGTTTCTTGCCGACATCGAGCCGGCCCTGCATTACCCGCACCAGCGAAACGACGCCGAGATAATTGTCGAACCAGGAATCGATGATCAGGGCCTGCAGAGGCGCATTCTCTTCGCCGCGCGGCGGCGGTATCCGTTTGATCAACTCCTCCAGCAGATCGTCGATACCCAGACCGGTCTTGGCGCTGATGCGCACTGCCTCGCGCGCCTCGATGCCGATGATGTCCTCGATCTCCTGGATCACCCGCTCGGGCTCGGCGGTCGGAAGATCCATTTTGTTCAGCACCGGCACCACCTCGAGCCCCTGCTCAAGGGCGGTGTAACAGTTCGCCACTGTCTGTGCTTCCACGCCCTGCGAGACGTCCACAACGAGCAGGGCGCCTTCGCAGGCGGCCAGTGAACGTGACACCTCGTAGGCGAAATCAACGTGGCCCGGGGTATCAATGAAATTGAGCAGATACGTCACCCCGTCCCGCGCGGTATAGTCGAGCGAGACGCTCTGCGCCTTGATCGTGATGCCGCGCTCGCGTTCCAGATCCATGGAATCCAGGATCTGATCCTCCATTTCGCGTGCGCTCAAGCCCCCGCAACGCTGGATGATGCGGTCGGCAAGGGTCGATTTCCCGTGATCGATGTGGGCGATGATTGAAAAATTACGAATGTGCCGCATGTATGGCGAATTCTTCCCGGTCCATAAAAAGTAAAGGGGAGCGCGCTACGCGCTCCCCGGGCTATCATAACAGAGCCGGAAATGATCAGACAGTTACTGTTTGGCGTCTTCTTCCAGCTTCAGGGCGAGGAAAATGGGGCTTCCGCGGCGCTGCACCAGAATCGGCACGGCCTTCCCGGCCGGCAGATCGGCCACGAGCTTCTTGAACTGGTCCACCGTCCCCACATCGACGTTATTGAACTGGAGAATGACATCACCCCTGCGGATTCCAGCCTTGGATGCCGGGCCGCTCTCCGTCGATTCAACTAATATCCCGTTCTTGCCGTCCAGCTCCTGCTTCTGTTCCGGAGTCAGATCGGCCACCATGATGGCCAGGCGCTTGATCCGGGTGCTGCTGTCATCGCTTCCCGAGGCCAGGTCGATCTGATCCTCTTCCGGCAGCTCACTGATGGTAACCTTGAGCGTCAGCGGCTTGCCCTTGCGAATGACCTTGAGAGGGACTTTTTCCCCGACCTTGGACACACCGACCATGGGCGGCAGTCCCCCCGAGCTCTCGACCTCCTTGCCGTCAAACTCGACGATGACATCGCCCACCTCGATACCCGCCTTCTGCGCCGGGCTGTCAGGCAGGACGCGCGCAACCAGCGCGCCAATCGGCTTCGTCATGCCGAAGGATTCCGCCAGTGTGCGATCCACATCCTGGATGAGGATACCCAGCCACCCGCGCGTGACATGTCCCGCACTGCGCAGTTGATCCACCACGCTCATCGCGATATCGATCGGAATCGCGAATGACAACCCCATGAACCCGCCGGTGCGACTGAAAATCTGGGAGTTTACCCCGACAACCTCCCCATCCATATTGAACAAGGGACCGCCTGAATTTCCGGGATTGATCGCGACATCAGTCTGGATGAACGGAACATAATTCTCATTGGGCAGACTTCTGCCCTTGGCGCTGACGATACCGGCCGTCACCGAGTGCTCGAAGCCGAACGGGGAACCGATCGCCAGCACCCAACCGCCCACCTTGAGGGCGGCCGAACTGCCGATCTTGACCACCGGCAGATTGTCGGCGTCGATCTTGAGCAGGGCAACGTCGCTGTTCTTGTCGCTGCCCACCACCTCGGCGACGAACTCGCGCCGGTCGCTGAGCCGCACAACGATCTCGTCCGCGTCCCGGATCACATGATTATTGGTAAGGACGTAACCGTCCTTCGAGATGACAAAACCGGAACCCAGGGATTTCTCATCGAATTCCTCGGCGCCGCCACCTTCTCCGCCGCGGTCGCCGAAAAAGCGCCGCAGGAAATCGTCGATCGGCGGCTGGTCGGGCATCGCCTCGCCATGCGGGCTGCGGAATTGTTCCTGCTTGACCTTGGTGGTGGTGCTGATATTGACCACGGCCGGACTGCTCTGCTCCACCAGTTCGGTGAAATCAGGCAGATCCTTCATCGCCGCTCCGGCGCTCGCAGCAACCATCATCAGCATCGTCATGGCCACACTTAATGACAGCCACCACACTTTCCCTTGACCCGCATTACGATTCATGAGCACTCCTGTATTGTTACATCATTCCATCCGGTTCAAATCTTGCGCCGGTAATCGCGCGAGATATCTTCAATTGCCACCTTATGACCGGCTTCGGACGCATCCGCGAAACCGATCAGACGGGGCTGATGCAGGGGATCCCGCGCCATGACATGGCCATAGCGGCGCATCCAGGCAAAACCCAGCAACAACCCCAGCACACCGCACACCGCCGTTGCCCCTTCCTGCGATTGCCACGACAGACCCTCCGCCAACAGACCGCCCGCGACGCCCCCCAGCAACAGCAAGATCAGCGGCATGGCATACAGGGCGAAAGCGCTCCGCACCAATGCGCCATCTTCCAGGCCGAGCACGACCAGTTCATCTTTCCCGGCCCCGATCGTGTTAATCACACGGATGCGACTGACGCGGTTTCCCAGCACCTTGGCAAGCACTCCGGTTCCACAACCCTTCTGCACAGAACAACTGCCGCAGGCAGTCTTGCGCTGGGTCTCCACCCAGGCATACTCCCCTTCCGTTGCTATCACCCTTGCCGTTTCTGTCATCATGCCTGCGATACCGATATTGTCGTATGACTAGCGACACGACTCCTCAGTTCCATCAACGAACGAGGCCGTTCCATGGCCTCGACCGGCTGGCTGAAAGAAATTCCAGGGAAGAATGGCACGATGTGCCGGCGGGATGTGAGCGGTACGAACCTGCCGCAGGCGCTAGCGCCCGGAACCGTAGCCGACCAGTTGGACATAGGACAACATTGCCTGGGTATCCGCCGCGCCGGGCGCATATTGATGGGCATTCACCAGATAATCGTACAAATCGGTCGGCGCCGGAGACACATCATTCACCGCCACACTGGAACGACGCGGAGCAACATGCTCCACCGGCCGGGCTGCGGCGGCAAGCACAGTGACGCTCCGCGGCTGCTTCGCGGGCACAGCCTCCGCCGCCAGTTGCACCAGCGCGCCGGGTTGCGGAATGCGCGCGACAGTAACGGCCTGCTGGGGTAATGGCGGCGCGATGGATGCGACTCTCGTTGCGGCGGTTTGCTGCGACCCGCTGTTCAACTCCATCACGCCCACCCCGAAGACCGCAATGGCGGACAGGGAAGCGGCCAGCGCGAAACCCAGCGTGGCCCGGGTTCTGGACTGCGGTCTGAAGGAATTCGGAGAGGAGGAATGACGGTGCGGATTGATATGGATCGGTTCGTGCTCGAGGGACAGCATGACGCGCCCGGCCAGCCCCTGTGGCAGGTGCCGCGGCAGACTGCCCTGCATGGCGTCCCGGATCAGATGGTAATTTCGCCAGCGCCCGCCCGCCGCATCATCGCTTTTGAGCGCCCGGAGGACACACGACATGTCGCATTCATCGAGCTCGCCATCGATCAGCAGGGAAACCTTGTCCGCGTTCTTCTCCATCATGGGCAACACCTGTATACGGTTATTATTGGGAGAACTTCAATCCAGCAGCGGTTTGAGCCTGGCATTAATGACCTCGCGCGCGCGAAATATGCGCGATCGCACGGTACCCACCGGACAGTTCATCTTCTCGGCGATCTCCTCATAGCTCAAGCCATCGAGCTCGCGCAAGGTGATTGCCGTTCGGAGGTCCTCCGGTAATTTTTCAATGGCACTGTGCACCGTATTCTCGATCTCATCCCTGGCCAGGAGGTGCTCCGGCGTGGCGTAGTCCTTCAACTCGGATTCGCCTTCCAGATAGCCCGCCTCTTCCGCATCGATGTCTACACTGGGCGGCCGCCGGCCTTGAGACACCAGGTAGTTCTTCGCCGTATTGACCCCGATACGATACAGCCAGGTGTAGAAAGCGCTCTCGCCACGAAAGCTCGGAAGGGCGCGATACGCCTTGATGAATGCCTCCTGCGCTACGTCCATAACTTCACTCTGATCATAGACATAACGCGATATCAATTTAGCGAGCCTATATTGATATTTCTGTACGAGGATATCAAACGCTTTCTTGTCACCATTCTGAACACGCTCGACCAGTGCCTGGTCTACATTATTATCGCCCATCCGGGCTGGCCCCTCCCGCAAAGGCATCTCGCCTTGCTCAAGTGGTGTGACAGTGTTGTTATTGTTTAGTTCAGCGAATTAGGTTTCTGTTTCAGTCTTTTATGATATATAGCAAGAACCCCCCGCGCGAGTAGGCGGGATTCTACCAAAGATTCACAACCAAATCAGTCATATTCCCCAATTTAATCAAGGTTTAAGGCATCTCATATGCATCCCTCCGGGCACTACGACGTACTGATCATAGGCAGCGGAGCCGCCGGACTGAGCCTGGCCTTGCGACTCGCCCCGCTCGCGCGTATTGCCCTGATTTCCAAAGCGGCCCTGAGTGAGGGCGCCACGCTCTATGCCCAAGGAGGAATCTCGGTGGTGCTCGACAAGGAGGACTCGCTGCAGTCCCACGTCGAGGACACCCTCGGCACGGGGGCCGGCCTGTGCGATCCCGCAGTGGTCGAGTATACCGTCAAACATGCCCGCAGGTGTATCCAGTGGCTGATCGATCAAGGCGTTGCCTTCACCCGGGCCGACGGCCCCGATACCGGTGCGGATTACCATCTCACTCGCGAGGGCGGACACAGCCATCGCCGCGTCCTGCATGCCGCTGACGCCACGGGACGCGCCGTCGAAACCACACTGGAGCAGCAGGCGCGCAAACATCCCAATATCACTATCTTCGAGGACCATCTCGCCATCGACCTGATCCGGGAGAAAACGACGGGACGATGCCTCGGCGCCTACGTCCTCGACATGCGTAACAATGTCGGGGTCAGTGTCACCGCCGCCCGCTGTACCGTGCTCGCCACCGGCGGCGCGGGCAAGGTTTATCTCTACACCACCAACCCTGACGTCGCGAGTGGCGATGGCATCGCCATGGCCTGGCGCGCAGGCTGCCGGGTAGCCAACATGGAATTCATCCAGTTCCATCCCACTTGCCTGTATCACCCCAAAGCCAAGTCATTTCTGATTTCCGAGGCCGTGCGCGGCGAAGGCGGACGCCTGCTGTTGCCTGACGGCAGCCGGTTCATGGAGCGTTTCGACCCACGCGGCGAGCTCGCCCCCCGCGACATCGTCGCGCGCGCAATCGACCATGAGATGAAACGCCTTGGCGTTGAGTGCGTGCACCTCGACATCAGCCACAGGCCAGCGGAGTTCATCCGCTCTCATTTCCCCACCATCTACGAACGCTGCATGGATTTTGGCATCGATATCACACGCGAACCGATACCCGTGGTGCCGGCGGCGCACTACCTGTGCGGCGGCGTCATAACGGACCTGCGCGGACGCACTGACATCGAGGGCTTGTATGCGATCGGCGAGATGACCTTCACCGGCCTGCACGGAGCCAACCGCATGGCCAGTAACTCCCTGCTCGAATGCCTGGTGTTCGCAGAGGCCGCCGCGGAGGACATCATGCAGCGGCTGGACCAGTTTGCCCCGCCCGGCCCGCTGCCGGCCTGGGACGAGAGCCAGGTGACGGATTCGGATGAGGAGGTTGTGGTCGCGCACAACTGGGACGAACTGCGCCGCTTCATGTGGGACTACGTCGGCATCGTACGCACCGACAAGCGCCTGCAGCGGGCATTGCACCGCGCCGAACTTCTCAAGCAGGAGATCGACGAATACTATGGCAACTTTCGCGTCACGCGCGACCTGCTCGAACTGCGCAACCTGGTGCTGGTCGCGGAACTGATCATCCGCTCCGCGCTGCTGCGCAAGGAAAGCCGCGGCCTGCACTACACCCTGGATTACCCGGCGGCAGATCAGGCAGACCCTCCGCACAATACCGTGCTCGTGCCGAAACTCCGCGGCAGCTCGCCCGCTCAGACCGGATAGCCATCCTCCGCCGGACTCGTACCATGCAGGCCGAGCCGGACGCGCAGGCGGCGAAAGGTATCCCGGTCAAGACTGTCCGGCAGCAGCACGACCGAGCAGCGCCGTTCACCGGCGAAATTAAGCACGGTCAGAAAGGGATGCGCGTAGGAATCAGGACGCAGGCGGCAGACACACTCGCGCCCTCCGCGTTCGCGCAGCCGCCATTCACCCTCGCGCGTCCATAGCAGCTCCGTAACGGCGCGCTCACCACGCATGAGCACATGGACTGTGAAATTCCGCACCAGTGAGAAGACGATGAGCACAGTGAGCAGCACGCCCGCCACGGCCCCGACCGCGGGCCACGGGATCAGGACCAGCGCACCCGCATGCGACACCGCCAGATAAATCGCAAGCCGGCGTGATGGATGCGGATCAAGCCGCAGCGGCGCCGCGTATTTTGCCGATGACATCGCACATCTCCCGGTCACCCGGGGCCAGGGACCCCAGCAGGTATTCCAGCAACAACTGGTCAGGATAGTCCAGCAGACGCCGGAACGCGGACCGCTCCCGCTCGGCGGCGGCGTCATACGCGTGCTCAAGATAGTCCTGCAACAGCAAGTCCAGTTCCCGCATGCCGCGCCGGCATTGCCAGCTCAGCCGCGCGAGCTCCCGCGCCGGATCAAGGACGTTGCTCATATGAATTGCTTCAGCATCATCTGCTTGATCTCGCCGATGGCCTGGGTGGGGTTGAGCCCCTTGGGGCAGACTTGCACGCAGTTCATGATGGTGTGACAGCGAAACAGCTTGTACGCGTCCTCCAGGGCATCCAGCCTCTCCTCCGCGGCCTGGTCGCGGCTGTCCGCGAGAAAGCGCCGCGCCTGCAGCAATGCCGCGGGACCGAGAAACTTGTCCGGATTCCACCAGAACGACGGACAGGCGGTGGAACAGCAGGCGCACAGCACACACTCGTACAGTCCGTCGAGTTGCTCGCGCTCGGCCGGACTCTGGCGGAACTCGACCTCCGGGACCGGGTCGTGATTGATCAGATACGGTTTGACCTCGCGGTACTGGCGGTAAAACTGTTCCATGTCCACGATCAGGTCGCGAATCACCGGCAGGCCCGGCAGTGGCCGGATCTCGATCGGCTGCCTGAGCCCCTTGAGTGGAGTGACGCAGGCGAGGCCATTTCGCCCGTTGATGTTCATGCCGTCCGAGCCGCACACACCCTCGCCGCAGGAACGGCGGTAGCTCAGTGTCTCGTCCTGCGCCTTGATGCGCGCCAGGGCGTCGAGCAGCATCATGTCGGGCGTGAGACCGTCGACCTCGTAGTCGCGCATCACGGGCGCGGCATCGGTCTCGGGGTTGTAGCGGTACACGGAAAAACGCATGCGTTCCATGATCAGTACACCCTGGGTTGCGGCGGAAACGGCTCCACCGTCCGCGGCTTCATACGCACCGGCTTGTAGTCCAGTGC
>JADLET010000099.1 GCA_020845975.1 Gammaproteobacteria bacterium
CAGTGAGTTTTGCGGCCATGTGTAGCACTAGGTTCGAAGTTCACCCAGAAATGTGTAGCAAATGACTTTGCTACACACGAGTACTACACATTATGCTACACATATCGCTCCGGATTCAATTGGACGAAGGTGAACCTTAATGGAGAAAATATCTTTAAATTACAGATGAATGGAGACTCAGGCTGGACGATAGCGGACCTAGATGGACGCTGGAATGGCTGGGGGACTAGGATTCGAACCTAGATTAGCGGAGTCAGAGTCCGCTGTCCTGCCGTTGGACGATCCCCCAGAAGTGCGGAAAGGACTGGATCAACAACGCATCGCTCGCCGCAACAATTGCGGCGGTTTCCCAGGCGGCTTCCCTGCCGCCCGCGGGACGACGGACACGTCGTCCCGCGCCGGGAACATTTAGCGCTTCGAGTACTGCGGACGCTTGCGCGCCTTGTGCAGGCCGACCTTCTTGCGCTCGACGATACGCGCATCGCGGGTCAGGAAGCCACCCTGGCGCAGCGCCTTCTTCTGCGTCTCGTCGAAGGCGAGGATCGCACGGGCGATGGCATGACGGATCGCGCCGGCCTGACCGGTGGTGCCGCCGCCGCGCACGGTGATGTTGACGTCGACACCGCTGATAAGGCCGGTGACCTCGAGCGGCTGGCGCACGACCATGCGCGCCGTTTCACGTCCAAAGTACTTGTCCAGGGCCCGATCGTTCACGACGATGGCGCCGGTGCCGCGCGTCAGGAATGCGCGCGCCGAGGAACTCTTGCGACGACCGGTGGTGCAGATGGATTGCGTTGCTCTCATTGGGTTGACCTGCCTGGGTTAGATCTCAAGGGGCTTTGGCTGCTGTGCCGCGTGCAGATGGGCATTGCCCGCGTACACATGCAGCTTGCGGAACATGGCGCGACCGAGCGGATTCTTCGGCATCATGCCCCTGACGGCGATCTCGATCACCCGCTCCGGGTGCTTGGTCATCATTTCTTCGAAGGTGGCGGACTTTATGTTGCCGACGTAGCCGGTGTGATGGTGATACACCTTGTCCTTCGCCTTGTTGCCCGTCATGTGGACCTTGGAGGCATTGACCACCACGATGTAGTCACCGGTATCCACGTGCGGGGTGTACTCCGCCTTGTGCTTGCCACGCAAGCGGTTGGCGATTTCGGTAGCGAGCCGTCCCAGGGTCTTGCCGGCGGCGTCAATGACGTACCAGTCCCGTTTCACGGTCTCGTTCTTTGCGTTAAAGGTTTTCATATCCCAGAACCTCGGTTCGCGAAAAAATGCGGGCACAGCCTGTCGCCGGCTTATGTCCCGCCGTAAAAAGCGAGGATTCTACCGAATTACTGCCCCCCCGGCAAGCAAGGCCGCTCGAATCCATTCCGGGCGGGCGCTCCGCCCCGGGAATGGGCCCTGGAGAGGCGTTCAGATCCTGAGCCGCTCGACCACCCGACCGTTCAGCAGGTGTTCCTCAATGATCTCGTCCAGATCCCGCTCGTCGCGGTAGGTGTACCAGATACCCTCCGGATACACCACGAGGGTGGGGCCCTGGGCACAGCGCCCCAGACAACCGGCGCTGTTGACGCGAACTCCGCCGGGAATGGCGAGCCGGAGGGCCTTGACCCGGTCCTTGGCGTAGTCGCGCAGCTCCTGCGCTTTGTGGTCACCGCAGGCGGGACGGCCGTCGTCCCGGAGGTTGGTGCAGAAAAACAGATGGCGCTGGTAGAACATAGGCACAAGATACAAGATCGGGGAGGAAAGGGGAAAGGGTGAACCACCGCACCCTTCCCTCACCCGCGTTTTCTCTTTACTCTCCTTCTCTTTGGTTTCAGGGTTTTTCAGGATTCGGCCAGCGAAATGTCCGTAGACCTCCGTACACGTATCAAGCGAGAAGCGGACCAGTGCGTCAAGTGCGGCTTGTGCCTTCCGCATTGCCCCACCTATGCCAAGACATTGGACGAGGGGGACTCTCCGCGCGGACGCATCGCCCTGATCCAGGCGCTCGTCGAGGAACGCCTGCCCGCCTCTGACCGGCTGGCCTACCATCTCGATCGCTGCCTGGCCTGCCGCGCCTGCGAACGGGCCTGCCCTTCCGGCGTGCATTATGGCCCCCTGATCGATTCCGCCCGCGCACTGCTCGAACAGAAGCGACCTTCCCGGCGGGCCGGGTCGTGGCTGCACGCCGGACTGCTGGCCTGGACGACGGGTGGCCCCGGCCGCCTGCGCGCCGCGATCCGGCTCTTGCGCCTCTACCGCGCCAGCGGACTGCGCCGGGTGATTCGCGGCAGCGGCCTGTTCCCCCGTCTCGCCCGGATGGAGACCCTGTTCCCCGACCCGCCCTCCGCGCCGGCCGGAAGGAATGAGTACCACCCCCCCGTCGGCGAGGCACGCGGTCAGGTCGCCCTGTTCACCGGCTGCGTGACGGACCTCGCGGATCCGGCCGTTCTGGACGCCTCGATCCGCCTGCTGAGACTCGCCGGCTACGGAGTCCATCTGCCACCGGGGCAGGGCTGCTGCGGCGCGCTGCATCTGCACGCAGGGGATCTTGACCGGGCACAGACGCTGGCACGGCGCAACCTGTCTGCCTTCAACGCGCTGACGGTAGACGCGGTGTTGTATACCGCCAGCGGGTGCGGCGCCACCCTGCGGGAATACGCCGCCGGGCCGGGACGCGACAAGAGTGCTCCTGGCCCATTCAGCGCCCCGGTAATGGATGTCACGCAATTCCTGGCCGCCATTGAATGGCCCGCGCACCTCGCGCCCGCGCCGCTCGAACAGCGTGCCGCGATCCAGGACCCCTGCCTCCAGCGCAATGTGCTGCGTGACACGACGCCTCCCTACCGCCTGCTGGCACGGATCCCTGCGCTGGAGACCGTCGCCCTGCCGGGTAACGAACGCTGCTGTGGCGCGGCCGGCGCCTACATGCTGGAACAGCCGGAGATGGCGGACGCCCTGCGCGCCGACAAGCTGGAGGCCTTGCGTGAATGCGGCGCGGAACTGCTGGTGACCTCGAACATCGGCTGCGCCATTCATCTGGCTGCTGGCCTGCGCGCGGCGGGATCCGCGGTGGAAGTGGTGCATCCCGTGGTGCTGCTGGAACGTCAGATCGCGGATCGACTGTAACGGGGTCCGCGGTTGTGGGGTCCGGTGAAACCCGGCGCGGGCTTATACCCAGTAGGCAGTCTTGGTCATGACCTTCGAGGTAAACGCCATCAGACCCCGCACCGGCGCAGGCAAGGGGGCGCCGCCGGCATTGAGCGCCGTGGTCGCGTGGCCTGCCTCGTCGATCTTCATCTGCTCGAGAATGGCGCGGCTCTTGCCGTCGTGCGGTGACAGCCGCTGGAGATGACCTTCGAGGTGGCGCACCACCTGGCGCTCCGTCTCGACAATGAACCCCAGACTCCATTTATCGCCGACCCGGCCGGCCAGCGCCCCGATCGCAAGCGATCCGGCGTACCAGAAAGGATTCAGCACGCTGGTGCGGCCGCCCAGCTCGCGGGCTCGGCGCGCGCACCACTCGAGGTGGTCATTCTCCTCCAGCGCCGCCTGTTCCATCTTGGCGCGCACCTGCGGCAGACGCGCGGTCAGCGCCTGCCCCTGATAGAGCGCCTGCGCGGAGACCTCGCCGGCATGATTGATGCGCATCAGCCGCGCGGCCTCGTCCCTTTCCCGTTCACTGAGGTCGGCTTCGGCGCAGCTGTCAGCCGGATCCGGCCGCCCCGAGGTCTCCGGGCGACCGAACACGGTGCGCAGTCCGCGGTCGACATTGATGAGCAAGCGATCAAGCGGTGAATACTGTCGCGAGTCCATCATCGGTTCCTCCATCGAGAGCGCGGCAACCGGCGCCCGCCGGTCACATCTTGTGGATATTCTGGCCGTAAAAGATTTCCGCCATCTCCTGCTGCAGCTGGCGCTTGATCTGCCCTTTCTCGACCTCGTCCAGATCCTTCTCGCCGGTGCCGAACAGGTAGGTATCCAATCCAAACTCTTTCAGGATCATCTTGGTGTGGAAGATGTTTTCCTGGTACACATTGACGTCGATGGTCTGATAGCGATCCAGCGTGTCCTTCGACAGGTAGTTCTGGATCGAGTTGATCCTGTGGTCGATGTACAGCTTCTTGCCCTTGACGTCGCGGGTAAAACCGCGCACGCGGTAATCCATGATCACGATGTCAGACTCGAGGCTGTGGATCAGGTAATTGAGCGCCTTCAGCGGCGAGACACGGCCGCAGGTCGACACGTCGATGTCCACGCGGAAGGTGCTGATGCCATTATCCGGATGGCTCTCGGGATAGGTGTGGACCGTCAGATGGCTCTTGTCGAGGTGGGCAACCACGGCCTCCGGCAGCGGACCGGGCGCCTCGACGTCCTCGAAGGTCTGCAGTGGAATTACCGACTCCTCGGCGATCAGCATGGTCACGCTGGCGCCTTGGGGATCGTAGTCCTGGCGCGCAATGTTGAGGATACTGGCCCCGATGATCTCGGCAACGTCGGTGAGTATCTGCGTCAACCGTTCGGCGTTATACGCCTCGTCGATATACTCGATGTATTCCCGCCGGTGCCTATCCGTTTTTGCGTAACAGATATCGTAGATGTTGAAGCTCAGGCTCTTGGTCAGATTGTTGAAGCCGTGCAGCCTCAGTTTCTGGTCTTTCGACATCTCACGTAACACCTCTGGGTCAAGTGGAAAGCGCAGTATGCTACCACATTTTGGCGGCGGATTACCCGCAGGGGCCTCAGGCCGTCCGGATGACGATCGGCGGGTGATGGATCATCTGAACAACGTTGCCATCAGGGTCCGCGCAGTAGAAGCTGCGCGCGCCATCCCGATGTGTGCGCGGTGGCGCCTTGATCGCCACCCCATGCTGGCGCAGGAACTCATGCCATTCGTCCACCTGCTCCGGCGTCCTGATGATAAACCCTATGTGATCAAGGCGTTGTGATTTTGACGGGGCAAAATCCGCGGTGGCGCGGTGCAATGCCAGATTATCCACCCCGGAGGTGAGGTAAACATTGTCGGGATCCGGACGCCATTCGACGCTCATGCCGAGCAGCTCGACATAAAACCGCTCGACCGCGGCCAGATCCCGCACGTAGAGCGCCACATGGCGCAGACCCGCCGTCGGCGCGGGGCGTGGCGGCGCGGAGACAGCGGGCTCAGTCACCTTCGACAATCCTGTAGTCGTGGCTGATCTCGACCCCGGCACGCTTCAGCATGATCGAGGCCGAGCAGTACTTCTCGGCGGAGAGATCGACCGCGCGCTTGACGGCGGCTTCGCTCAGCCCCTTGCCGGTGACGATGAAGCGGATATGGATCCGGGTGAACACCTTGGGGGCCTCATTCGCCCGTTCCGCGTCGATCTCGACCTCACAGTCCCGGATCGGCTGGCGGGACTTCTTAAGGATGTCGACCACATCATAGGCGGTGCACCCGCCCGTCCCCAGCAGCACCATTTCCATGGGGCGCAGGCCGAGGTTACGCCCGCCGCCGTCCACCGGGCCGTCCATCACCACGGCATGCCCGCTGTCGCTGCTGCCGACGAACTGCGCCTGTTCGGTCCACTTGATCCTGGCCTTCATTAAACTTCTGCCCGCCTCGACCGATAAATCATACGAAATAATAAGTTGACCACCTCAGCCCTCCGGCTTCATCCGGGCTGGGCATGCGAGGACTGATCATGACGCAATTGCGAAGAAAAATCACCAGTTCCACGGTCGAGCGCTTTCTCGCCCACTGTCATCGCCGACGCTATCCCGCCAAGGGCGTGATCATCTATGCCAGCGACACGCCGGACGCCTTATATTACATCATTGAGGGTTCGGTCACGGTGCTGCACGAGGACGACGACGGCCACGAGATCGTGCTGGCGTACCTGAACGCGGGAGATTTCTTCGGCGAAATGGGGCTGTTCGACAAGGACAACCCCAAGCGCAGCGCCTGGGTGCGCGCCCGGACCCAGTGCGAGCTGGCCGAGATCAACTATGAGAAATTCCGCCAGCTGAGCGCCCAGAATCCCGATATCCTGTTTGAACTGTCAAGCCAGATGGCCATGCGCCTGCGCCGCACCAGCAGCATGGTCGGACGCCTCGCCTTCATGGACGTCGCCGGGCGCGTGGCCCGGACGCTGCTGGAGCTGTGCCAGCAGCCGGACGCCATCACCCATCCCGACGGCATGCAGATCCGCATCACGCGCCAGGAACTGGGCCGCATCGTCGGCTGCTCGCGCGAAATGGTCGGCCGTGTGCTGAAAAACCTCGAACAGCAGAATCTGATCACCGCGAAGGGCAAGACCATCGTGGTGTTCGGGACGCGGTAATAAAACAGGACTGAGGACTGAGCGCTCAGGACTGGGTAAAACACCAAAGACAAACAATAAAAAACAGAGACGGGACAGATTTGAAATCTGTCCCGTTTTTTTATGGGGGCGGACTGAAGTCCGTCCCCTAGAACCTGAACCCTAACTGAAACGCTGCCCCGATTTCATCGCTGTTGCCGGCAACCCCCAGATCAAAATGGATGCCAAAGGGCGAAAAGCCGATCCCCGCCGTCGCCACACCCTGCTCGACGCCAGCAGGCACATCACTCATGTTATGACGATAGCCCAGCCGCAACTGCGCGGTATCGAACAGATCCAGTTCGACTCCAACAGCCGCATACTGCGTCCTGGAGTCGAATCCTGCCGGCTCGTTTTCCGTCAGATCGATGTCGGCCGCCACAGTGACCCAGTCGTTCTGGTGCGCGACGCCCAGCCGCGTCATTGGTTCGATCTTGAATGTGTTTCCCAGCGCCGTCTCGTACTCGCGCGCGAGCAGGTTCCTAATCGTCAGCCCGGCCTTCCAGCCATTGCCATAATCCTTCGCGATACCGACATCGACATTGAAACCTGAATCCTTCCGTTCGCCCTGACTGAGATCAATCTCGGCGTTGTCGATCTCATTGCCAACGAAGCGATAGTCGAAGGTCCTGACCCCGACGTATTTGGGCGTGAGACCCACCGCGATGCCACCAAGGACATCGAACTCCCGCGCAATCGAAACACCGACCTCACTCAGGAAGGCGAAGCGTGCGCTCACGGAGGAAGTCAGGGTGTCAGTCGGGTCGGTCACGGGCTGGGTGCCCAGCGCGTCGTCGATGGCCTGCTGAACCGCAGCAAGATCGGCGCCGGTGACCTCGTCGGTCACGCCACCAACCAGATAGGCATTGGCCAATATCGAGATTCCAAATTTCCGCCCCGGTATTCCTATCACGACAGCGGCATCGCCCTCGCCCGTCAGCGCCTTGTCTGACAGGTTCCGCAACTGCTCAATCAGGGCATCGCCGGTGGTCTCAACAGCCGCTGCGGTTATCGAACCAGGCGTCGCGGTGTATGCGTCGACGGCAGCGGAAAAATCCCCGATCGGATCCTGGTCACTGAATTCATCGATGGCGTCGATCAGCTCATCCGGATCGGAGATGCGGCCGCCGAGGATCGGCAGTTCCAGGCTGAAATCCTCGCCTTCCCGTGCCGCCGCCAGAAGCGCGGGATTCAAGAAGACGGCATTGGCGCTGGTCCCGGCGGCCACGCCGGCCCCGCCCATGCCGAACGAGCGCGGGTCGAAGGAGTTGAACGGTACGGCGCCGGCCCCGGTACCAATGGACATCAGGCCCAACGTGGTCGAACACAGAATGAACTTTCTGCCAAGCATGGACAGCCCCTCTTTAGTTGCCTGCTGATGGACAGGGAGATAATGAATACCACCGGACTGCGCGCGATGGTCGCGCACATTCAACACAGTGAATATTGGTGACAATCAACCTATCGACTGGCGAGGATGTGAACTTTAAGCAAAGACAGGCGGGTACGGCGATGGGAAAGGACCGATAATCGAAAGCGAGTCAGATTTGAAATCCGTTCCGCATTTTATGGCGGCGGATCGGACGTCCGTCACCTAAAATCTGAACCCGAGTTGCATTGCCGCGCCGAATTCATCGCCATTGCCGGCGACGGCGAGGTCGACCTGGACACCGAATGATGTGAATCCCAGGCCACCTGTCACGAGATCCGCCTCGGTATTGGCGGGGACATCGCTCAGGTTGTGACGGTAGCCCAGGCGCAGTCGCGCAATCTCGAACAGGTACAGTTCAGTACCCAGGGAAGCGTAGCGCGTCTTCGGCTCGTAGCCACTGGCATCGTTCTCCGTCAGATCGAGATCCGCTACTGCGGTAAGACAGGAATTTGCGTACGCGACACCGGCGCGCGCCATCGGCTCGAGCCTGAATTCATTGCCAAGGACTGTTTCGTAGTCCTGAGGGATCAGATTTTTGACCACCAGACCCAGCTTCCAGCCGTTCTCATATTCCTTGGCCAGGCCGACATCCAGAGTGATGCCCATGTCATCCTGCTGGCTGTCGCTCAGACTGACCTCTGCCGTATCGATCTCACTGCCGACGAACAGAAAATCATAGGTTCGCACGGCCACGATCTTGGGTGTGATCCCGACGGACAGCCCGCCGAGGACATCGAAATCGCGCGCAATCGCCACGCCCACCTCGGTGACGCGGCTGAAGCGCGCGCCTACCAGGGATGTCAGCGTATCCGTGGGATCATCGAGGGCAAGGAGATTCTGGGCATCATCCATCGCCTGCTGGATCGCCGCGAGATCCTCGGCGGAGGCCTCACCCACCGCCCCACCGACCACGTTCGCGTTCACATATGCCGCCAGGCCGAACTTCGGATGCGGTATGCCAACAACAAATCCGAGGTCCGCCTCCGCCGACAGGATCTTGCCGGACACATTCTGCAATTGATCAATCAACTCTGAACCGGCGGACTGAACCCCGGCGGCCGTGCCCGCGTCCGGAGTGGCGATATAGGCGTCGACGGCATCCTGAAATACGCCGATCGGCTCGATCTCGTTGAACTCGTCGATGGCATCCGACAACAGCCCCGGATCGGTGACCCGTCCACCGATTACGGGCAGCTCCAGGCTGTACGCCTCCCCTCCGGCCGAGCGCGCCAGAAACGCTGGATTGATAAAGACGGCGTTTGCCGCGGTTCCCGCCGCCACGCCAGCGCCGCCCATGGCGTAAGTGCGCGCATCAAACGAACTGAAGGGAACAGCGCCGGCGCTGCCAGCGATCGCCGTCAGCATAAACGCGCCGGCATAGCGAATAGATTTTTTCCTGGACATGGAGCGGTCTCTTTCCTCCGAAGGCTGGAACAACCTCGCCGCTGGCTGTATGGCTCAATGCGGGACGCGGCGAAAGGTGAGGGACCGGGCCGCTGAGGCGCCAGTCAGCGTATCGACTCCGCGCGGGCGGACTTTAACCACGGAAGCATCCGGGGCCGGATCAGCCGAACAATTTCTTCAGCTCGGCGCCCGGATCCTGGGCACGCATGAACGCCTCGCCCACCAGGAATCCGTTAACACCACGCTCGCGCAGACGTTTCACGTCCGCCACGGTATGGATACCGCTTTCGGTGACCACGATGCGGCCCGGAGGAATGGCGTGCAGCAGGTCGAGCGTCGTCTCGATCCGCGTCTCGAAGCTGCGCAGGTCGCGGTTATTGATCCCGACCAGCGGCGTAGCAAGCTTCAGCGCCCGCGCCAGCTCGGTGGCGTCGTGCACTTCGACGAGGACATCCAGGCCAAGCTGCGCGGCAAGTGCGGCGTATTCCCCCAGCTGGCCGTCATCCAGCGCGGCGACGATCAGCAGGATGCAGTCGGCGCCGAGCACACGCGACTCGTAGATCTGATACGCGTCGACCATGAAATCCTTGCGTAGCGCCGGCAGGGCACAGGCCGCGCGGGCCTGGCGCAGGTACTCGTCATCACCCTGAAAAAAGTCCCGGTCGGTCAACACCGAGAGGCAGGCGGCGCCGCCTTTCTCATAGGAGACCGCGATATCGGCGGGATGGAAATCCTCGCGCAATACCCCGCGACTCGGCGAGGCCTTCTTGATCTCCGCGATCACGGCGGCTTGCCCCCTGTCGATACGATGGCGCATCACGGTGGTGAAACCGCGCGTCGGCGGCAGATCCGCGACCCGTGCGCGCAAATCATCAAGCGGCCGCCGGGCGCGGCGCCCGGCCACCTCCTCCGCCTTGCGGCGCAGGATGCGTTGCAGAATATCACTCATGGGAAAGACAGGACTGAGGACTCAGGACTTAGGACTAAGTCATTAAACAATAGCAGTCTTTGCATTTACTTGGCCCTTAGTCCTGAGTCCTTAGTCCTTGGCTTTTTCCGGCTCAGTCATTTGATGGGTCAACCGCACCAGCTCATCCAGCCTGATGCGCGCCTCACCGCTCCTGAGCACCGCGCGCGCCTTCTCTATACCGGCAGCGAGCGTCTCCGCAAGCCCCGCCACGTAGATCGCCGCGCCGGCATTGAGCGCAACAACATCGCTCGCGACGCCGGGCCTTCCATCGAGCACATCCCTGACGATGGCAAGGCTCTGCGAGGCATCTTCCACCGCCAGGGCGGACGCTGCGGCGGGCGCCAGCCCGAACTGCTGAGGGGTGATCGTGTACAGAACGACGTCGTTGTTCCGCAACTCGGCGACGTGTGTCGGCGCGCCAAGGCTGATCTCGTCCATGCCGTCTTCGGAATGCACCACCATTACATGCCGGCTGCCCAGGTTCCCGAGCACACGCGCCAGCGGCTGCAACCATTCGCGCGCGAACACGCCGATGACCTGATTGGGCGCGCCGGCCGGGTTGGTGAGCGGGCCGAGCAGATTGAACAGGGTGCGCACCCCCATCTCGCGGCGCGGACCGATGGCGTGCTTCATCGCGCCATGATGGCGCGGCGCGAACATGAACCCGACGCCGACCTCGTCGATGCAGCGAGCCACCTGCACCGGCGTGAGATCGAGCTTGACACCGGCGGCCTCAAGCACGTCCGCGCTGCCGCAGCGGCTGGATACCGAGCGATTACCATGCTTGGCCACGCGACCGCCGGCGGCCGCGACCACGAACGCGCTGGCGGTGGAAATATTGAACGTGCGCGCGCCGTCACCGCCGGTGCCGCAGGTATCGACCAGATGGTCCGGCGTCACGTCCACCTTCTCGGCCAGATCGCGCATGACCCGCGCGGCGGCGGCGATCTCGTCAATCGTCTCGCCCTTCATGCGCAGGCCGACAAGAAATCCGCCGATCTGCGCCGGCGTGGACTGGCCGGTCATGATCAGGCGCATGACCGCGTCCATCTCCGCGCCGGAAAGATCACGCCGCTCGGTGACGGCACGTATGGCTGAGGACATGTCCATGTTCATCAGTTGGTCTCGAGAAAGTTCCTCAGCAGGTCGTGCCCCACCTGCGTCAGAATGGATTCCGGATGGAACTGCACCCCCTCGATCGCGTATTCCCGGTGGCGCAGGCCCATGATCTCATCGATCCCGCCGTCTTCGTCCACCGTCCAGGCGGTCACCTCGAGACAGGCGGGCAGACTGGCGCGCTCGACGACCAGGGAATGGTAGCGCGTCGCCTCGAAGGGATTGGGCAGCCCGCGGAACACCCCGGTGTCCGCATGGTGTATCAGCGAGGTCTTGCCGTGCATCACCGTGCGCGCATGCACCACTTTCCCGCCGAAGGACTGGCCGATCGCCTGATGGCCGAGGCAGACACCGAGCAGCGGGACGCGGCCGGCGAAGGTACGGATCACCTCCAACGAGACCCCCGCCTCGTTTGGCGTGCACGGCCCCGGCGAGATCACAATGCGCTCGGGGGCCAGGGCGGTGATGTCGGCGATATTGATCTGGTCGTTGCGGGCCACCTTCACGTCTGCGCCCAGCTCGCCGAAATACTGCACCAGGTTATAGGTGAAGGAATCGTAGTTATCGATCATCAACAACATGTCTTGACCTTCCCGTCCCGCTGTACCCGCATGATACCCCGCCGGCCACGGCGGCAAAACGCCCGCCGCGCGCCCCAGCCCAGCAGGGCCAGCGCTGCCAAAGCCCCATCGGCGCCCGCGCTGTCATTCTGGGAGACGGCGCTGGTGCTGCTATTCGCGCCCTCATAGAGAAATTCGACACCCTGAATATCATCGGTTTGCAGGGTTTCAACATCGCTCACCTGCGAATTCATGATCGCCGTGACCTGCTGAAATGCATCGTTGGGATGCTCGAGACCGAGGGCGTGTCCAAGCTCGTGAATGATAACGCGGTGAAAATCATAGGTCCCGGACTGTAATTGTCCCGACCGCTGCGCGATCCACGGCCGGGACTGATCCACCATGATATCGGTGTCGGATAATTCCCACCGGCCATTGCGGCGTACATGAGTAACCTGGGTCACGGCCAGGGCATCACCGAACGCCTGTCCAGCACAGGTTGTCTGCCGGAATCCGGCGGCATTTATCCCGTCCGCGGCATTGGTTCCAGTGATCTTGTCACAGGGCTGCGCGGCGCTGGCTCCCTCTTGAAATTGCAGCGGGGTACCGACCGCATTCCAGCTAGTCTGCATGGCATCCAGCAAACTTGCCTTGTAGGCGTCGCTGAAATTCAGCGTCATCTCTACGACAAGCTTTGCATCAGGCCACACAACAGGATTGATGTTGGTGTCGGTCTGAAGGGGCTGCGGACCACTGCTCGCGACACTGGGCTGTCCGAAGAAGGCATAGGCGCCGGCCGCGGATGGAAGGACGATCAGACACACCGCACATGCTGTTGGGGCAAGCCGTCTCATGGCGCGGACAGCTCCTCGCGGATGCCGCGGGTAAACTCTTCCAGCGTCGGCTGCCCCGGCAGGACGAGCGCACGCACAACCAGGTTGTCGCCCTGGTCCGCGCGCAGGACATGCTGCTGCCCGTCCGGATCGGCCAGCACCCGGTACAAGCCTTGGTAGGCGCCGACCAGCGGTATCAGTTCGCGCCGGTTGCCGCGCACGAACAACACATAGCGTCCACCCGGCGTCAGCTCGGGCATACCCGGATAGGTCTGGGCGGTATCCCCGACGACACCACCGGGCAGGCTCAGTTCGTAGGGCACAGAGGGAACCTCGCCCTTGATCACCTCGAGATCGGCCAGGCTGACCGTGGTTGAGATCGTCTGCCGGTCCGCCGACCATGCGCTGTGTGCGTCGGAAACCGTGCCGACGATGATGAGCTCCGCCTCCCGGACCAGTTCGGGAAAGGGACGCGGCACCACGGTGAGCGCCTGTGCGGCGCCGGACATCAGCAGGCACAGCATCCAGACGCCGCCCACTACCGCGGCGGCTCCGGATCGCCGGGTCCGCACCATGTTGTTAATAACCTTCACCACGATAACACCCTGGATTACAACCCATGCTGCGACCGATCGGGTCGAGGCGACATACGCATGGATATGATCTTACCCCATAGGACCCTGGCGCGGCGTCATAATTCCCGCCACCGCCGCATCCGGACCGAATGCGGACTAGACTCTGGAAATCCCTTTCGGGTGCCCGCGCGGGGCGGCGCCGGTCACTTCAGGCCGGCGGCGACCAGGGCAACGGCGCGGAACATGGCCCGCCCCTTGTTCATGGTCTCTTCCCATTCGCGCGCGGGAACGGAATCGGCGACGATGCCGGCGCCGGCCTGGATGTGCAGCCGACCGTCCTTGATTACGGCGGTGCGAATCGCGATCGCGGTATCCATATTGCCGCTCCAGCCGATGTAGCCGACCGCGCCGGCGTAGACACCGCGCTTGAGTGGTTCAAGTTCATCGATGATCTCCATCGCACGAACCTTGGGCGCTCCCGACACGGTGCCGGCCGGGAAGGTGGCGCGCAGCACGTCGAGCGCCGACTGGCCGGGACGCAGCGCGCCGGTCACATTCGACACGATGTGCATGACGTGCGAATAGCGCTCGATCACCATGCGTTCGGTCACGCGGACGCTGCCGGTCTGCGCCACCCGGCCGACGTCGTTGCGGCCGAGATCAATCAGCATCAGATGTTCGGCGCGCTCCTTGGGATCGGCGAGCAGCTCCTGCTCCAGCGCGCGGTCCTGCGCCTCGCCGGCGCCGCGCGGCCGGGTGCCGGCGATGGGACGCACGGTCACCTCGCCGTCCTCCACGCGCACGAGGATCTCGGGCGAGGAACCGACGACATGGAAATCCTTCAGGTTCAGATAGAACATGTACGGCGAAGGATTGAGGACTCGCAGGCCGCGATACAAATCGAGCGGTTCAGCCGTGTATGGCACCGACAGGCGCTGCGACAGCACCACCTGCATCAGGTCACCGTCGACGATGTAACGCTTGGCGCGCTCCACCGCCGCCTCGAAGTCAGCGCGGGTGAATTCCGACACAAAGTCTTCTTCGCCGACCCTGAAAGGCGCCGCTGGCGTGGACGTGCGGGCCACCGCCTGGCGCAGCTGCGCCTCGAGACGGTCGAGTTCCCGTTCCGCGTCCGCCAGCGGCGCCACCGGATCCGCATACAGGATAATGTGGAGCTTGCCCGAGAGGTTGTCGAACACGACAACGCCGTCGCTCAACATGAGCAGGATATCGGGCGTGCCCAGGGCATCACGCCCCGGACACCGGGAAAGGCGCGGCTCGATATAGCGTACCGTGTCATAGCCGAAGTAGCCGACCAGACCGCCGGTGAAACGCGGGAGTCCGTCGATCTCCGGCACGCGATAACCGGCGCGGAAGGCTTCGATCCAGGCCAGCGGATCAGTCGTCTCCTCGCGACGCACCTCGCGCCCGTCGGTCTCGACGGTGACGATGTGTCCGCTGACGCGCACCACGGTGCGGCAGGGCAGGCCGATGATCGAATAGCGGCCCCACTTCTCGCCTCCGTGGACGGATTCGAACAGATAGGTGTAGGGCTGGTCCGCCAGCTTCAGGTAGGTGCTGAGCGGGGTATCGAGATCGGCCAGCACTTCGCGCATCACCGGGATGCGGTTGTAGCCCTGGGCACGCAAGTCATCGAAGGCGTCGGGTGTCATGGCCATCAGAAACGCGCCGGGGCGGCTACGCCGGCCCCAACAACTCCCCCAGGTCGAGCAGGGAACCGATCACGGCATCGGGCCCGGCGTCGCGGATATCCAGTCCGTGGTTGTAGCCGTAACTGACGCACACCACCTGGAATCCAGCGGCACGCGCCGCCTCCACATCGGTGATGGAATCGCCGACCATCAGCGACTCCGCCGGCGTGACGCCCAGCACCTTCGCCGCGTGCAGCAGCGGCGCCGGGTGCGGCTTCTTTTGCGCCAGCGTGTCGCCGCTGACAACGGCCTGGAAACGCCCATACAGGCCGAGCTTGCGCAACAGCGGTTCAGTGAACGCGGCCGCCTTGTTGGTCACGCAACCGAGGAGAAATCCGGCTCCGGCAAGATACTCAATTCCCTCCATGACGCCTGGAAAGGGGCGACTGTAGGTGCAGACGTTGCGGGCATAGGCCTCGAGAAATATCGGATGGGCGCGCCGGAACAGGGCCTCGTCCGGTTCACCCTCATAGGCATTGACCAGCGCGCGGCGCACCAGACGTTCGACGCCATTGCCGATCCATTCGCGCACGCGCGCCTCGCCGCGCGCAGGCAGACCAAGCTCCCGCATCATGATATCGACCGAATAGGCCAGGTCGGGCACGGTATCCACCAGGGTGCCGTCCAGATCGATCAGGAGCATGCGCGGGCGGACCGCCAGACGGCTCATGGATCCGCTCTCGCAGGAAACCGCGGAACTCAGCGCCGCGCCTGGGCGAGCTCGGCGCGCATGGCGTCGATAGTCGCCTTGTAATCAGGGGTATTGAAGATGGCTGAACCCGCCACGAAAGTATCCGCCCCCGCCGCGGCGATGGCGCGTATGTTGTCGACCTTGACCCCGCCGTCGATCTCGAGCCGGATGTCGCGCCCGCTGGCGTCGATGATCTTGCGCGCATCGCGCAGCTTGTCCAGCGCGGCCGGAATGAAGCTCTGGCCGCCGAACCCGGGGTTGACCGACATCAGCAGCACCATGTCGATCTTGTCGATGACGTATTTCAGGTAGTCGAGCGGGGTCGCCGGATTGAACACCAGGCCGGCCTTGCACTTGCAGTCGCGAATGAGCTGCAGGGTGCGATCGATATGCTCGCTCGCCTCGGGATGGAAGGTAATGTAGCTCGCCCCCGCCTTGGCGAAATCCGGGATGATGCGGTCGACCGGTTTCACCATCAGGTGCACATCGATCTCGGCGGTCACGCCGTGCTTGCGCAGAGCCTCGCAGATGAGCGGGCCGATGGTCAGGTTGGGGACATAATGATTGTCCATCACATCGAAATGGACGATATCCGCGCCGGCCTTCAACACATTGGTGACCTCTTCGCCCAGACGGGCGAAATCGGCCGACAGTATCGAGGGGGCAATGATGTAGTTCTTCATGGGATGCCTCTGATCGCTGACTGACTGTGGAGCGGGACGTACACTTTACCCGAATGCGGGAAACTTATCACGCGGAGGGACGGGACGGTACGGGGAAGGCGGCGGGCCGAAAATGGAGCGGGTGGCCCATGGGCCACCCGCCTTGCCGGTTCAGGCGCGGATGAGTCCGTGCTTGAGAAGGGAACGCTGCACCGCCCACCAGCTTACGGCGATGACCGCCAGCGTCACAATGATATCGAACATCGAGCTCATCGGGGCATGGTAATACTGGCTGTCGATCGAGCCGGAGATCCAGGTATACCGCTCGATCCAGGTACCGAGCACGATGAAACAGGCCACCATGGTGATGATCACCGGATTATGGCGGTTCGGAGTGATCGCCAGTGTGCAGAACGGGATGATGAACTTGAAGGTCAGGAAGGTCCACCACAAGGCGCCATAGCCCTCCAGCATCATGCTGTTGTAGCGATGCGTCTCCTCCGGCAGACGGCCGTACCACATGATCAGATACTGGGTGAAGTAGAGATAGGTCCACAGGATGGTCATCGCCAGCATGAACTGCGCCATGTAATTGAATATGTAATGCTGGAACGGCGTGGCCAGCTTGCCCGAGCGGTTGATGAAGAACAGGAAGATGGTGAAGAAACCCAGGAACATGTGGAAATTGCTCTGGAAATGATAGGCGCCATAGCTCGCGCTGTGCCAGCCTGGCATCTGGGTCATCTCGAAGTCCCATGCCACCATCGTACCGTAGATGAAGTAGGCGAACGGGATCAGCAGCGCGATGTTGCGGAAACGGCGCTGCGCCGCATATGAGCTGTCGATCTCGCTCTGGTGCTGGTATTTGATGAACATGCCGCACAGAATCACCACCGCGAGGAACCCGCCAATCTCGCGCGCCACCAGAAAGCTGTAATTATGCCAGCCGTTCAGATGGTGGCCCTCGTCATGGGCATGGCCCATCCACTGAAACGTCGCGTCGCCATTGAAGAGCAGGATCAGCAGCAGCACGCCGGCGATTGGAAACAGCACGGCAAAGGCGCAGGCAAGCCTGCGGACCTGGAAGCGCCATTTTCCGTTGACCAGGTGCAGCACGGACGACAGGGTCACGCCGCCGAGCGCGATGTAAAGCGTCATCAGGAAGTTCGTCGTCAAGACCGACCAGCTGCCAAAATCCTCTGCGTTCGCCATCCCCGCCTCTCGATATTACTGTCGTTGGACTTATTGCGCGGCAGCCGTCTTGGTCGGCTCGGCCGCGGCGTCTTTCACCAATTGGTGGCGCACGTAATTGACCACCTGCCAGCGCTCTTCGACGGACAGATCGTCGGAACCGCGGCCATCGTCGCGAGCCGTCGGCTTGCCATACGCCGGCATGATGTAGCTGCCAAAGGTGATGGTGCCGTAGATCCACCCCTCGGTCAGCGTCTTCTGTACATAGTCATCCACAAGCGGTATCGCGCCGATCTTGCTCGACACAGGAGAGTCGGCCTTGCCGGTCTGCCCGTGACAGGCACCGCAGTAGATCCGGAACAGGGTCTTGCCCTTGGCGAGCACCTCGGGTGTGACTGGTATCGGGCTGGTCAGGGGCTTCGCCTCATCACGGTTCGCGACCTCCGTCAGCAGCATATCGCTGTCGACCCTGTCCGTACGCAGCGGGATGGAACGCTTAGGGAACGGCGCCATCTCACCTTCCTGCGGCTTGATGCTGGGCTGGTCCATCATGTCAGTCGACCACGGCCATGCCCAGGCCACGACCGGAAACAGTGCCGCCGCAACCGCTATCCTGTATTTCATTGGATAACCTCTTCCCGAATCTCCAGAACCTGATGCTGCCGGAACAGCTTCTTGATCGGCTCGACGTACTTCTCTTCCAGTTCCATTTCGATACCGACCTGGTCGAGGGTGACCTTCTCGCTGTACAGGCTCTTGCGCTTGCGCAGCAGGCGCGCGCCGATCATCAGCCCGGCCAGAGTGAAGAATACGCTGAACAGAATCAGCATCTCATAGGTGATCACGATGTTGGACGGCAGCGGGATCACCGGCTTGCCGCCCTGGGGCTGCACGGTGAAATTGGCCTCCGAGGCAGCCAGGAATATGAAGCCTATGGTCGATCCGCACAGTGCACCGACCAGCGTGAACTTCGGCACATGCGCCGGCCTCTCGCCCAGCACCTCCTCGATCTCGGGGTGCTCGATTGGCGAAATCACCGTGACATCATCAACGGATACGCCGGGCACCTTGTAATGCCGAATATCCGAGATGGCGGCGAACGCCTCGTCGAAGTTGCAAAACAAGGCCAGAATGCGCGCTTTCTTCATGATTTTACCCCCTCCAGGCCGGCCTCACCCGATGGCTTGGCATCACCCGCCCGCCGATGCATAACGCTCGCGATGTCCTTGTGTGCGATATGACGGCGATGGAAGATCATTTCCTTGACCTCGTACATCGAGACCGACGGTATCACCTTGACGAAGACCAGGAACAGCAGGCCGAACCAGCCGAAGCTGCCGATCACGATGAACCACTGCACCCAGCTCGGCCAGCTGACGCTGAAGGCAAACGGCTCATAGGAGGCGGACAGGGTCGGGCCGACGATCATCCAGCGATCCAGCCACATGCCGATGTTGAGCAGGATGGAAATCACGAACATCGCCGATATGCTGCGGCGGATCTTTTCGAAGGCCATCGTGAACGGCACGACGGAGCCGAGGAACAGCATGGCCCAGAAGTACGGCGAGTATGTCCCGGTGAACTTGTCGATCAGCAGTTCCTTGGCGACCATGTCATGGCCATACCAGACGGAGCTGAACTCGACCAGGTTCAGGTAGGTCCACACCATCGCGATGGCGAACGTGAGCTTGCAGGTCTTGTCGAGGATAGGCAGCGTCATGTAATCCTCGAAGCGGAAGTAGTAACGCAGCAGCACGAACAGCGTGATGATGCCCGCGCAGCCCGAGTACAGGGCGCCAGCGACGAAATATGGCGGGAAGGTGGTGACGTGCCAGCCCGGCATGATCGACATGGCGAAGTCGGACGATACGATGGAGTGCACCGACACCGCCAGCGGGATCAGGAAACACGCCATGATCAGATACGCCTTGCGGAAATGGCGCCACTGACGATCGTCACCGCGCCAGCCGAGCGACAGCGCCGTATAAAGCTTCTTGCGCCAGCCGCGGGCGTTATCACGGCAGATCGCCAGGTCAGGGATCGAACCGATGTAAAGGAACAGGGCGGATGAGGTCAGATAGGTGCCGATCGCGAAGGCGTCCCACACCAGTGGCGAGCGGAAGTTGGGCCAGATGCCGCGGTCGCTGTAGTAGGGCAGCACCCAGTACATGTTCCACAGACGGCCGAGATGGATGATCGGGAAAAGACCCGCCGTCATCAGCGTGAAGGTGGTCATGGCCTCGGCAAAACGATAGATCGGCTTGCGCCAGTCAGCATGCGTGATGTGCAGGATCGCTGACAGCAGGGTGCCGGAGTGGCTCATGCCGATCCAGAAGATGAAGGTCGCTATGTACAGGCCCCACATCTGCGGCCAGTTCAGATTGGCGACTCCCATGCCGGTGTTGTACTGATAGACCTCGGCAATCACCGCCAGCGAAAGCAGCGCCAGGCACACGACCACCGAGACCCAGTACCCCATGCGCGGATTTTCCATCGAGCGCAGGACGTCCTCGTTGATCTTCGCCCAACGGATGTCTTCATTAATATCTTTATGTTGATCGCTCATTTCCGGGTCCGCCGCTTCGTCATGAGTTATTCTCCGGGATTACACTTCGCGCACGCGCTCGAGGAACAGCACCTTGGGATCGGTATTGAGTCCCTCCAGGACGCGGTAGCCACGCAGCTCCGGGTCCTGCTTCACTTGCTTGGCCTTGCCGAGCTCAACCTGATGCTTGCGCCACAGCGCGGCGGCCTGGGTGTTCTCGACTCCCTTGCCCGGGCTGTGCATATCGAGGATGTCCCCGAAGGTCATGGCCGATGTCGGGCAGGTCTGCACACAGGCCGGCTGGACCTCGCCGTCCAACACCTTGCGATCCTGCATCTTCGCCTTGTCCTTGACGGCACGGATGCGCTGCACACAGAACGTGCACTTCTCCATGACGCCCTTGTCGCGCACGGTGAGGTCGGGGTTCAGCTGCATGTGCAGCGGCGCCGGCCACGAGCTCTCGTAGTATGAGAAGAAATTGAAGTAGCGCAGGCGGTACGGGCAGTTGTTCGAGCAATAGCGCGACCCGATACAGCGGTTGTAGACCTGCGCATTCAGTCCATCCGGGGTGTGATAGGTCGCCGCGACCGGGCATACGGGCTCACAGGTGGCCGCATTGCACTGCTGGCAGTGCATCGGCAGGAAGCTCGCGCCGTGATGCTGGAACTCCGCCACGCGCCCCTCGCCGAGATCCGGCTCATCCCAGTAGCGCTCGATGCGCAACCAGTGCATGGCATGGCCATCGGCGAAGCGGTCCTTGCCGACCACAGCCAGGTTGTTCTCGGCATAGCAGGCAACCACGCAGGCGCTGCATCCCGTGCACTTGTTGAGGTCGATGACCCTGCCCCACATGTGCTCGTAGTCATGGAAGCCTCCCTCCTCCGCGCCCTTGCGGTATTTGGACCAGTTGGTGAGGATGTTCTCCAGGGACATCAGGCTTCTCCTTCAGTACGCGCGAACACGTCCGCGGTCACGGTAGCCACCAGTTTGCGGCCCAGCTGAACCTCGCTGCCGCCCAGCTTGACCAGCTTGTCCCCCGCCTTGTCCGCGATGCGCGTGACCTGGACGCGAGTGGCATGATTCGCCAGCTCGCCGGTCTTCGTCTCAGTGGCAAGACCGAGGATCTTGAGCGGGTTGACTCCGCGTCCCTGGGCGTAACGGCCATAGGCCTCGTGGCCCTGACCGAGCGGCACCGCGATAGCATCCGGATGCATGCCTTTATAGATATAGACCTTCGCCTCGATCGCACCGTGCTCGGATTCGATCCGGACGCGATCACCGGTCTTGACGCCGATTTTCGCAGCTGCGGACGGATGCAATTCGGCCCAGGAGTCCCACACCACCTTGCTGATCGGATCGGGGACTTCCTGCAGCCAGGGCAGATTGGCGTAGCGGCCGTCCCGCAGGTTCGCGCCCGCGCTAGGGACCAGCGTGAATGGCCGCCCCTCTTCGGCAGGCTCCGCGACCGTGAAGGACACGACCCGGGTTGCCAGGTTGCCGCGACCGGCGCCGACCTCGATCACGCCCTTCTGCACGGCGCGCGTCCAGAACTGCTGGTCGCTGATGGTCCCCAGCTTGAGCGCCGCAGGCAGCGCGGCGAAGGCGTTGCGCAGATATGCGTAATAGTCGTCATAGGCGCTGTATTGCGGCGCCTTGCGCAGCTTCAGGAGCGCGAGAATGGCGTCGCCGAAGCCGCGGGTCTCGGGATAGAGCGGCTCCATCAGCGGCTGCTGCATGTTGATCTGCATCTGCTCGGGCTGCGCGGCAGGCACATGGGTGCCCCAGTCTTCCAGCGCCGAACGGAGCGGCAGCACGAGGTCGGCCTGTTGCGCGGTCTCGTCATCAAACTGCGTGAACGCGACCTTGAACGGCACAACAGCGAGTTTGTCCTTGAGCTTCAGCGCCTCTGGCGCGGTATATACCGGGTTCGTGCCGGAGAAGAACACCACATCGAAACTCTTGGACTCGAGAGCAGCGGCGAAATCAAGCAGTTCCTTGTTGCCACCCGTCTTCGCGGCCAGTTGCGGGAACGGGAAACCCGCGCTGGACTCCAGGGTCTTGCCCACGTTGCCGAGCATGATGTTCAGAAGCATTGCGGCCGCGACGCTGTCGTAACCGCGCGCATGACCCGCGGCAGAAGCACCCGCCAGCACCAGGCTAGGTCCCCGCTCGTTGAGCAGGCCGGCGATTCTGATGATGTGTTCACCGGTCACGCCGGTGATGCGCGCAGCATTGTCGAGATCGTAGGCGCGAATCTGCTCCTGCGCCTCGGCGGGCAGGCTCGAGATATCGCGGTGGTGCTTGCTCACCAGCACGTTTGCGATGGCCAGCGCGAGCACGCCCTCGGCGCCCGGACGCACCGGCACCCACAGATCCGCGCTGGCGCCGGTCACGGTCATCTTGGGTTCCGCCTGGATCAGCACACCACGCGGCGCGGTGCGGAACTCACTGTATTGCGTAGAATTATGGATGGGCGAGCCCCAGGTGGACAGGAAGTCGGCTCCGAAAGAAAGAATCACTCGGGCCTTGTCCACGCGCAGCCGGGGATTCTCATCGCCCAGCATATCGCGGCACACCGCGCGCCAGACGGCATCGTTTACCGCCTCGTGCACATAGTGATGACGCGAACCAATGGCGTCCATCCAGGCCTTCAGCAGCACCGCCTGGTGTCCGCTGACGGTATCGCTCACCCAGGCAAAGCGGTCACCGGCCAGCCCCGAGGATGGTCCTGCCTTTTCGTCCAGCAGCGCGAACGCCTGCTCCCAGCTGATCTGCTCGAACTGGCCGTTGCGGCGCACACGCGGCGCGGTGATGCGGTCAGGATTATAGTGCGCCTGCAGAGACGCCTGCCCGGCCGGGCACAGCTTGCCGCGGTTGACCTGCGATTCAGGATTGCCTTCGAGCTTGAGCACGCGGCCTTCACGCACGCGCCCGTGCACACCGCAGCCGGAGCCGCATTGCGCGCAGGTAGTGGCGTACCAGACGCCGATGCCGGGGATGACATATTCCTCCGGGGCGAGGTAGGCGACCACCTCCTCCTTGCCTTCCTGGACGGTGACCGTGGTGGGCATGTCGCAGCCGGCCAGCGTCGTGCCGACGCCGCCCCACCCGAGCACCTTGAGAAATTCTCTTCGCTTCATTTTATCGAGACTCATCGCGGGACCACTCCGTTCAATCACGCATCATCGGGCGCTGTTTCGTGTCGGAAGGACACGCGTCACTTATGGCACTTCCAGCAGTCGAAGGGCCCGTTGTTCGCCTCATGACAGCGCCGGCAAAATCCCATGGTCAGCGGTTTTTCCTTCTTCGCCACGGTCATGTTCTTGACATCGCCGTGACAGAAGGCGCAGACCTCGGAGACCTGCTCCACCGGCAGGTTTGGATTATCGAAAACAAACCGCTTGAGGTGCTTCTCATGGGTAAAATGCACGAAATCGGGCATGTCATGCACCTTGAGCCAATGCGGCGGCTCACGCTTTTCCCAGTACTCCGTCAGCTGCTTGATACGCGGCCTGTCGGTCGCGATCACGCTGTGGCAACCCATGCACTTGCTCGTCGGCGGGATACCCGCCACCTTGCTGCGACGCGCATAGGTGTGACAATACATGCAGTTGATGCCGTTGATCTTGGCATGGATGTCATGGGGGAATTCAATCGGTTGCGGTACGTCCTTGCCGGCGTAGGTCCCTTCCGGGGGAACCGCGTTCGGGACCGTTGATCCGGCGGTCGCCGTGAACGGTACGCACAGGACGAACAGCGCAGTCACCAACGCCAGAAATCCCGCCGCAAACGGCAGGCCGGCGCGACGGCCAGCCGGATTCCTTACACCTGGGAAGGACCATCGTCCTGAGAAAAGTCGCTGAGTGCTTGACATCTCTCCCCTCAACCTATGTTTGTGATTCGTGCCAAGCCGCCCGTCGCAGGGTGTGCGATGAACGCCCCATCATGCCGGGATACACGCGCCACAGGGGCAACGGTCCCGGATGCTATCGTGCCTGACTAAAGCTGTACCGACGCGAAATGCGGAAGGATTGTATACATTGAAACCACATCCTCCTCTGAACCGTCGTCGTCTCATCGCAACGGTCTGTCATCAACCTCGCTCTCCGCAATCGCTCATACGGGGCGGGTTTGTTTTCTTCGATTCTCACGCGCTCGCCAACATCAAGCCCGGGTCGAGCGTTGAATCGTAGATCAATCTCAGCGGGCCTGTCAACGCTCAACAGACTTCATTACTCAGATATGCGCAGACCGCATGAAAAACGGCACACAAGCCGTATAAACCACATGGATTATTCCGCGCGCATCGCCAGCGCTACCCCAACTGTGGTAGCAGACATCGGGCAATGCAAAGATTTACACCGGATTATCAATGTCAATGAAGCGCGTCTCGATGGCGAATTTCTCCTTGATATGCTCGAGCAGCGCACGCACGCCATAACGTTCCGTCGCGTGATGTCCCGCCGCATAGAAATGCACACCGGTTTCGCGCGCGATATGCGTGGTGCGCTCGGAAACCTCGCCGGTGATGAAGGCGTGCACTCCCGCCGCCGCGGCCAGTTCGAGATAATCCTGCGCCGCTCCGGTGCACCACGCCACTTCACGCACCTCGGCGCGGTCGCCCGCGACGTGCAGGGGATCTCGCGCGAGACGCCGCGCCAGATGATGGGCCAGCTCCTGCCCGCTCATGTCCGCGGAGAGGCGGCCGCGTAACAGCAGCCCGCTCTCCTTGCGTCCGGCGGCCAGTTCGCCGGTGATATCTATGTCCAGAACGCGCGCGAGCTGCACATTGTTACCCAACTCGGGGTGCGCATCGAGGGGAAGATGATAGGCCAGCAGGCTGAGGTCGGCACACAGCAGCGCCTTCATTCGCTGGCGCCTGATACCGCGCACACGCGGATCCTCACCGCGCCAGAACCAGCCATGATGCACGATGACGACGTCGGCGCCCCAGGTTATGGCCTGTTCGATCAAGGCATGACTCGCGCTGACGCCGCCGACAATCCTGCGCACCTCGGCGCGCCCCTCGACCTGCAGCCCGTTGGGCGCGTAGTCGTCGAAGCGTCCGGCATCCAATAGGCGATCCAGATAGGCGGTAAGTTCTGACAGGGGTATCGACATGAACAAACTCCACGGGGATATTCTGGGGCAGACTGCGCAATCGCTATGATAAAGTATTCCGATTATGCAAATCCGCAGATTACTACCCTATCTCAGTCAAGGCATTATCGTTGGTCTGGTCGTTGGCCTGATCGCGGTATTCCTCATGACTGATACCTTTACCAATACCAAACGGCCGGTAGTGGTGTTCAATGAGTCGGCGCACAACGAAGCCGCAATCGGACCGCAGGCCACCGTATCCTATGCCGGCGCGGTCAGCAAGGCCGCCCCTGCGGTGGTCAATATCCACACCACGAAGACGGTCACGCGCCAGTTCAGCCCATTGCTCGACGACCCGTTCTTCCGCCGCTTCTTCAACTCGCCGGAAATCCCGCGCCAACAGCAGCAGAACAGCCTGGGCTCCGGCGTTATCGTCAGCGCTGACGGCTATGTACTCACGAATAACCACGTCATCGAGGGGTCGGACGAGATTCTGGTCGCTCTTAACGACGGCCGCTCGGCACCCGCAATGGTGATTGGCGCTGACCCGGAAAGTGATATCGCCGTATTGAAGATAGCGCTGGACAAACTGTCCGTAATCACCCTGGGCGATTCCAACATGCTGCAGGTCGGTGATGTGGTGCTCGCGATCGGCAACCCCTTCGGCGTCGGCCAGACCGTCACCCAGGGCATCGTCAGCGCCACCGGTCGCAGCCAGCTCGGCATCTCGACCTTCGAGAATTTCATCCAGACAGACGCAGCGATAAATCCGGGCAATTCGGGTGGCGCCCTGATCGATCCCTATGGGCGCCTGATCGGCATCAATACCGCGATCTTCTCCCGCAGCGGCGGATCACAGGGGATCGGCTTTGCGATACCCACCAGCCTGGCGAAGAGCGTCATGACGCAGATCATCGAGCACGGAGAGGCGATTCGCGGATGGCTCGGCGTGGAAATCCAGACCCTGACCCCGGCACTGGCCGAATCGTTCGGGCTGCGCGACCGGCAGGGCCTGATCATCGCCGGCGTGTTCAGCGGCGGTCCTGCCGCGGAGGCCGGACTGGAGGCGGGGGATATCATCACCGAGATCGACAACGCGCCGGTTACGGATGCCAGCGCCGGTTTGAGCCTGATCGCACAGACCCAGCCTGGCAGCAGAATCACCCTCAAGGGCCTGCGCCAGGGAAAGCCGTTCTCACGTGAAGTGGCCGTCAGCAAGCGCCCGGCGGCGCGCTAAACCGCCAGCTCTCAGCCGGCGCCTTTGTCCTGCGCCGTCTCATCTTCCTCAGGCTCCTTACGCACGTAGATGCGCGAGATCAGCAGCCCGACCTCGAACAGCAGCCACATCGGCACCGCCAGCATGATCTGGGAAATCGCATCCGGCGGAGTGATCACCGCAGCGATGACAAAACATCCCACGATGATGTAGGACCGCTTGCTCTTGAGGCCCTCCGGCGTCACCAGCCCGGCCCATACCAGCAGGATGGTCGCAATCGGAACCTCGAAGGCCAGCCCGAAGGCAAAGAACAACAGCAGGATGAAGCTCAGGTAACTGCCGATATCGGTCATCATGGTCACCCCAGCGGGCGTGGTCCCGACCATGAAGGTGAAGACCATCGGCATCACGACGAAATACGCGAACGCCATGCCGGCGTAGAACAACAGCGTGCTCGAGGCCAGCAGGGGCACGATCAGTCGGCGCTCGCTCCTGTACAGTCCCGGCGCCACGAATCCCCATATCTGGTACAACACCCATGGCACGGCGACGAAGAACGAAAGCACGAGCGTGAACTTGATCGGCACCATGAAGGCGCCGACGACTTCGGTGGAGATCATAGTGGCGCCTTGCGGCAACCGTTCCATGAGCGGTTGCGCCACCACGGTGTAAAGCGTATTGGCGAACGGCGCCATGACGAGGAACACGACACCGACACCGATCACGATGCGCAGCAGGCGCGAGCGCAACTCGGTCAGGTGACCTATCAGCGGCATCTCGGCCTCTGGCGGATACTTCTCAGGCGCCGCCATCGGGCTTGCTCCCTGTGCTCGACGAGATCGAACCGGATGAGGCCGGAGCGCCGGACTTCTCTCCGCCAGCGGCCGGGGCGCCTCCCATGGGGGCGTTGATCGGGATGGTGGCCTTGGTCTCGTCTATCACCTTATGGAGCTCGGCGATCTCGCTTTCGCGCTCGATTTTGCGCGTGAGTTCCTCGGTCTTGGCGAGTTCGCGCTGGAACTCGTTTTTCATCTCCCCGGCGACCGAACGCGCCTTCCCCATCCAGCGCCCGAAGGTACGCACCAGCGCGGGAAACTCCTTGGGTCCGACGACCAGGATCGCCACCACGGAGATGATCAGAATTTCACTGAACCCAATATCGAACATCGGCTTGGCAATCCGAGCGGCCGCCCGGGGCGGAAAGAGTGAACTCTACGGGAACGCGCACCCGGGCGTGCTCACGCCCGGGTGACCGGTCGAGACGGGTAATGGAAGCGCGCGACGTTGAGCGGCGATCCGTGCATGGCGCAGTTCAGGCCTGGTTCTTCTCGCGCGACTCAACCTTGCCCTCGCCCGCCTTCGGCGTATCGGCCTGATTGAGACGGGGCGCTTCCTTCCCCTCTTCTTCCTCGTCCTCGTTCGGGTTGCGCATGGCATCGCGGAAACCCTTCACCGCGCCGCCCATGTCCTTGCCGATGGAAGCCAGCTTCTTGGTCCCGAACAGCAGGACGATGATTAACAACACCACCAGTAAATGCCAGATACTGAATCCCATGATCTTGCACCTCAATTACATTAATGTTCGAGCGTTCGTCCTATCGCCCGCCCCGGCTGTTCTTCTCCTCAATGCCGGATACCCCGCTGCGCCGTTCGAGCTCCGCCAGCACCTCCTGCGGTCCCAGGCCGCGATGCACGAGCAGGACCAGGGTATGGAACCACAAGTCCGCCACCTCGCGCACCAGCGCGTCATCCCCTTCGGACTGCCCGGCCAGCACCACCTCGGTGGCCTCCTCGCCGATCTTCTTCAGGATCGCGGGGAGCCCCTTATTATAGAGCCGGGCGACGTAGGATGTCTCCGGGTCTCCCTGCTTGCGCAGTTCCAACACCCGGGCCAGGTCTGTCAGTACGGTATCCATGAAATCTGCCGTCGAATCTGAATGTTGCCTGTGAATATACCGCCTTTCAGCGGCTGGAATCACCATATATATCGGCGGGGTCCTTAAGAACCGGATCGATTGCCTCCCAGCGCCCGTCCTGGAGGCGGCGAAAGAAACAGCTCAGGCGCCCGGTATGGCAGGCAATGCCGCCTTCCTGCTCAACCCGCAGCAGCACTACATCGCCGTCGCAGTCGAGCCAGAGTTCACGCACCCGCTGGACATGGCCCGAGCTCTCGCCCTTGCGCCACACACTGCGGCGCGAGCGTGACCAGAACACCGCGCGGCCGCTGGCGGCGGTCTCGGCCAGCGCAGCGCGATCCATCCAGGCGAACATCAGCACACGGCCGCTGGTGTGGTCCTGTACGATGGCGGGCACCAGCCCGTCCTCCGTCCACTTCACCTCCGCCAGCCAGTCCGTCATTTTCTGCATGCCGTCCGCCCCTTACCGGGTCAGATTCGCACCGGGATGCCGCATCCGGCCAGGTAACGCTTGGCGTCCCGCACCGTATGCTGCCCGTAATGGAAAATGCTCGCGGCCAGCACCGCGTCCGCCTTGCCCTTGAGGATGCCGTCGGCCAGGTGGCGCAATTCTCCCACGCCTCCGGAGGCGATCACCGGAACGCCGACGGCCGCACTGATCGCCGCGGTCAGCTCGAGATCATAGCCGTCGCGGGTGCCATCCCGGTCCATGCTGGTCAACAGGATCTCACCGGCCCCGAGTTCAGCCATCCTGCGCGCCCAGTCCACCGCATCAATCCCGGTCGCCTTGCGGCCACCGTGGGTGAAAATCTCCCACGCCGGCGCATCCTCAAGCCCGCTGACGCGCTTGGCGTCGATCGCCACCACGATGCACTGGGAACCAAAGCGCTCGGCCGCGACACGCACGAAATCGGGGTTGGTGATCGCCGCGGTGTTGATGGCGACCTTGTCCGCGCCGGCATTGAGCATGCGCCGGATATCGGTCACCTCGCGGATACCGCCGCCGACGGTCAATGGAATGAAGACCTGCGCCGCCACCTGCTCGACCACGTGCACCATGGTCGCGCGCTCTTCGGCGCTGGCGGTGATATCGAGAAACACCAGTTCATCCGCGCCCTGCTCATCGTAGACCCGGGCGATCTCCACCGGGTCGCCGGCATCGGTGATGTTCTCGAAGCGGACCCCCTTGACGACACGCCCCTTGTCGACGTCGAGGCAGGGGATGATGCGCTTGGCGAGATGCGTCATCAGGCGAAGCCATCAGCGAGGCGCTGTGCCTCGGCGAAGTCCAGCGCCCCTTCATAAAGGGCGCGCCCGAGCACCGCGCCGGTGATGCCGTCACGCGCGTGCCTGCCCAGCGCCTTGATGTCCTCGATGCTGGCGATGCCGCCGGAGGCGATCACGGGGATGGTAACCGCCTGGGCCAGCCGGACGGTGGATTCGATATTGATGCCGCTCATCATGCCGTCGCGGCTGATGTCCGTGTAGACAATGGCGACGACGCCGTCACGCTCGAAATGCTGGGCGAGATCGACGACATCGTGATTCGACAGTTTTGACCAGCCATCAATGGCCACCTTGCCATCACGCGCATCCAGCGCCACGATCACGTGGCCGGGATAGGCGACGGCGGCATCGGCAACGAAGTGTGGTTCGTTGACCGCGCTGGTGCCGATGATCACATAACTGACGCCGATGTCGAGGTAGGCATCGATCGTCTCCTCGTCGCGGATGCCGCCGCCAATCTGGATCGGCACACCGGGAAAGGCCTGGGCGATGTCCTTGATGACGCGCATATTGACCGGACGCCCGGCGATTGCACCGTTGAGATCGACGATATGCAGGCGACGCGCCCCCGCGTCCACCCAGCGGCCGGCGACCTGCACCGGATCGTCGGAAAAAATCGTGGCGTCGTCCATGCGGCCCTGACGCAGGCGCACGCACTGACCATCCTTGAGGTCGATGGCAGGTATCAACAACATGGTACTGTCCTCATACGAAGTGTTACAGACTTGCCAGGAATCACGTTTCTACCCGTCGCCGGACACACGCGGCTCGCCGCGCCCGGCCCTCTAGATTTCACCGTCCCAGGCGAGAAAGTTCGCCAGCAGCTTCAACCCCGCTTGCTGGCTCTTTTCCGGATGGAATTGCGCCGCGAATATATTACCCCGCGACAGCGCCGCGGCAAACGAAACGCCGTAATCGGTTGTCGCGGCGACCACCGCGGCGTCGCGTGGCTCGATGTAATAGCTGTGCACGAAATAAAAATAGCTGTCCTGCGGGATCCCCTCCCACAGGGCATGGGCGTGCATCTGATGAACGCGGTTCCAGCCCATGTGGGGAATCTTGAGCGGCGCATCCCCGGAGCCGCCGGGAAACATCACGGTCCGTCCTGGAATGATGCCGAGTCCGGGCGTGCCGCCGTTCTCCTCGCTGAAATCCATCAGGGCCTGCATGCCGAGACAGATGCCGAGGAACGGGCGGGTACGGGCGCATTCGCGGATCACGTCGTCCAGCTCCAGGCGCTGCAATTCGGACATGCAGTCACGCAGCGCGCCGACGCCGGGAAAGACCACATGGTCGGCATGCAGGATACGTTCAGGATCGTAGCTGACCATGATCTGGGCGTCGCCGCCGACGTACTCCAGCGCCTTGGACACGGAACGGATGTTGCCCATGCCGTAATCGATCACCGCTACCGTAGTCATGGGATTGTTTCCATCGTCAGCTCGAACGAAAAATCCGGCCAGACAGGGTTCAGAGGCTGCCCTTGGTCGACGGCATGATACCCGCCCCGCGCGGATCCGGCTCCAGCGCCGCGCGCAGCGCGCGGCCGAAGGCCTTGAACACGGTCTCCGCGATATGGTGCGCGTTGACTCCGCGCAGGCACTCGATATGCAGCGTGACCAGCGCGTGATTGACGAAGCCGCGGAAAAACTCCTGCAACAGATCGACGTCCATCTCGCCGATGCGCGCACGCGGGAATGCCACGTGGTATTCCAGTCCGGGGCGTCCGGACAGATCGACCACCACCCGCGACAGCGCCTCGTCCAGCGGCACGTAGGCATGGCCGTAACGGCGGATGCCGAGCTTCTCGCCGAGCGCCCGCGCCACCGCCTGGCCAAACACGATGCCGATGTCCTCCACGGTGTGGTGGGCATCGATATGGATGTCCCCTTCGGCATGCAGTTCGATGTCAATCATGCCGTGGCGCGCGACCTGGTCCAGCATATGATCGAGAAACGGCACCGGGGTATGCAGATCGACCCGGCCTGTACCGTCGAGATCGACCGTCACGGAGATGCAGGTCTCCCTGGTATCTCGTTTGACCGTGGCTTTACGTTCGCCCATCCATCATTCTCCAGCATTAACGCCAATATAATGGCACAACCCGCCGTCCCGTGCGAATCGGCCCCATGCCCCTGGATTTACAGCACCGCGGCCAGGGCCGTCAAAAAGGCCTGGTTTTCCTCGGGGGTACCGACGGTGACGCGCAGGCAATCGCGCAGCGTATCACCGGCGCCGTCCAGATTCTTGATCAGCACCCCGCGCTCGCGCAGGCCGGTGAAGATCTCGCCACCGCGCCCGGCCGGTGCGCGGAACAGAATGAAGTTCGCCCGGCTCGGATAGACGGCCAGGCCGCGGCAGGCACGCAGGGCCGCGACCAGAATCTCGCGGTCCGCCCGAATGCGTGCCGCCTGTTCCTCCAGCATGGCGCGGTGTCGCAGGGCGAAGGCCGCGCTCGCCTGCGTCAGCACGTTGATGTTGTAGGGCAGACGGATCTTGTCCAGCTCCTCGATCCACTCGCGCCTGCCGGCCAGCATGCCAAGGCGCAGACCGGCCAGCCCCATCTTGGACAGGGTGCGCAGCACCAGCAGATTGGGATAGTCGTGCAGCCAGTCCATCAGGGTCATCTCGGAAAAGGCCTGATAGGCCTCATCGACCACGACCAGTCCGGGTGCCTTCTCGATCACGGCGCGCACGGTCTCCGCCTCGAACAGTCCACCGGTCGGATTATTCGGAAAGTCGAGCAGCACCAGCGCCGGGCGGCGGCGCTCGATCTCCGCCAGCATCGCCTCGCGATCGAGGGCAAAGTCGGCCGCGCTCAGTGGCACGCCCACGAAATCCAGGCCGGTAAAGATCGAGATCATGCGATACATGCTGAACGCCGGCTGCGGCGCCAGCGCGACGCGCCCCGGTGCAGCCACGGCGAGCGCGATGATCTGGAGCAGTTCGTCCGAACCGTTACCGAGCAGCAGCTCCATCCCGCGCGGCACCCTGAAGAACGCGCGCAGCTCCCGTTTGAGCGCGTCCGCGCCGGGATCGGGATAACGGTTGAGGGCGACGTTCCGCAGCGTCTCCAGCCAGGCCTCGACCACGGCCGGCGGCCAGCGGTAGGGATTTTCCATCGCATCGAGCTTGATCAGGCCGGCGGCCGGCGGCACATGGTAGGCATTGAGCGCGCGGATCTCCGGGCGTACCCACTGCTCGATGCGGGCGCGAATGGCGGCGTCGGCGGACGATGATGCGGAAGATGGCGTCATGACACAGCAGGACTATATCCCGCCCTCTCCATCGACGCGGTACTGCGCCGAGCGCGCGTGCGCGGTCAACCCCTCGCTGCGGGCGAGCGCCGCGGCGGTGCGACCCAGAACGGCGGCGCCCGCCTGCGTGCACAGGATGAGGCTGGAACGCTTTTGGAAATCATATACTCCGAGTGGCGACGAGAAGCGCGCTGTGCGCGAGGTCGGCAGCACATGGTTGGGGCCGGCGATGTAATCGCCGATCGCCTCCGCCGTATACCGTCCGAGGAAGATCGCGCCGGCATGACGGATCTTGCGCGCGAGCGCGAGAGGATCCGCCACCGACAGCTCGAGATGCTCGGGCGCGATATGATTGGCCACCGAGGCGGCATCGTCGAGATCGCGCACACGGATCAGTGCCGCGCGCTTCGACATCGAGGTGCGAATGATGTCGGCGCGCTCCATCTGCGGCAGCAGGCGCTCGATGCTCTGTGCCACGCGGTCGAGATACGCCGGATCCGGACACAGCAGGATCGACTGCGCGTCCTCGTCGTGCTCGGCCTGCGAGAACAGGTCCATCGCGATCCAGTCCGGATGGGTCGCTCCGTCGCAGATCACCAGGATCTCGGACGGCCCGGCGATCATGTCGATGCCGACCGCGCCATACACCATGCTCTTGGCGGTGGCGACGTAGATGTTGCCGGGGCCGACGATCTTGTCCACGCGCGGAATCGTCTCGGTCCCGTAGGCGAGCGCGGCGACCGCCTGAGCGCCGCCGCAGGCGAACACCCGGTCCACGCCGGAGATGCAGGCGGCGGCCAGTACCAGTTCGTTCACCACTCCGTCCGGCGTCGGCACCACCATGACCAGCTCGGGCACGCCGGCAACCTTGGCGGGGATCGCGTTCATGATCACCGTGGACGGATACGAGGCCTTTCCGCCCGGGACATAGAGCCCGACGCGGTCGAGCGGCGTCACCTGCTGACCGAGCAGCGTGCCATCCGGTTCGGTGTACGTCCACGAATCGGCCTTCTGATGCTCGTGATAGCTGCGCACGCGTGCGGCGGCCAGCTCCAGTTCCGCGCGCTGGGCGGCGGGAAGATCGTCCAGCGCCTGCCGAAGACGTGCAACCGGAATCTCGAGCCCCTGCGCCGTGACTGCCTCGACCCGGTCGTAACGACGGGTATATTCCAGCAGGGCCGCGTCACCGCGCCGGCGCACATCAGCCAGGATCGCGCGCACAGTCTCGTTGACCCCCGCGTCGGAGACACTCTCCCAGGCGAGCAGCTCATCAAGCCGGGTGTAGAATCCGGAATCCGCCGTATCCAGTCTCTTGATGCCGAGCATATATCACCGCTGCAATGGATAAAAAACCGTGTTCAACATCCGCGCCGGTCACGCACCCGTCTTGTGGGCCACCGCCGCCTCGAGCTGCGCGATCAGGCCCTTGACCTGTTCGTGCTTCATCTTCATCGCCGCCTTGTTGACGATCAGGCGGGAGCTGATGTCGGCGATATTTTCATACGGCCGCAAACCGTTGGCGCGCAGGGTGCTGCCGCTGTCCACCAGGTCGACGATCAGGTCCGCCAGTCCGACCAGCGGCGCCAGCTCCATCGACCCGTACAGCTTGACGATCTCGACCTGTTCGCCGCGCGCGGCGAAGTAGCGCCGGGCCGTTTCCACGTATTTCGTCGCGACGCGCGTGCGTCGGGGACGCGGCGCGGCCTCCTCCGGTCCGGCGAGCATCAGGCGGCAACGCGCGATACGGAGGTCGAGCGGTTCGTACAGCCCGCCACCGCCGTATTCCATCAGCACATCCTTGCCGGCGATGCCCATGTCGGCGGCCCCGTACTCGACGAAGGTCGGCACGTCGGCGGCGCGAATCACCACGAGGCGGACATCTTCACGACGGGTCTC
>JADLET010000100.1 GCA_020845975.1 Gammaproteobacteria bacterium
AAGAGCAGTGCCGACACACAAACATTCTATGGAATCTGGGACAACAATGACGTGGGCGGAGGCGCTACTCTGACCCGCGCCAATCTGTGGGAGCAGGAACTCGACGCGGGTTCGACCACTGATATCCGGGTGGTATCAAATGTTCATGATAGTAATGGAAACTTCGGCAGCCAGTATGGCTGGTATTTTGACCTTCCGACTTCGGGTGAGCGCGTCGTCGTCGACCCAAAGATCCGGGGTGAATATGTCTTCTTCAACACACTGATCCCGGATTCCAATACCTGCAATACACAGGGTTATGGCTGGCTGATGGCATTGAGAATGGTCAATGGCGGCCAACCAAAGAAACCCGTCTTCGACATCAACAATGATGGTGAAGTCGATGAGGACGACCAGGTTGGCGAAGATGATGCCAGGAAGAATCCGAGTGGCGTGCGGCTCGACGGCATCCCGGCGGGATCGAACTTCCTCGAAAGCTACATGTACACACCGGATGACGACGGCAACATTGATGTGCGCAAAATCGATGCCGGGGACACTACTGTACGCGGTCGCCTGTCCTGGCGCGAGGTCAACCAATAATCGGCGCCTGATGTAAACGCGCCCCGGAATAGTAATGGAGATACCTCCCATGAAAATCAAATTTCACAAACTCGTGCTTATGGCCGGCGCCATGGCGCTCGGCTCGCTGGCCTTCGCCGCTGGCCTGCCGGATTACTATCCTGAGAAGTTCGATCGTTGGGGCGTGATTGATCAGCTGGATCTCGAAAACCGGGTCATCGTCGTCAATGACGTCGGAATCAAGATTGCGCACGACCTGAGAATTTACACCACGAACACCCGCTTTGCCGCGCCGCAGTCGCTGAAGCCAGGCATGAGAATCGGCTTCGGTACGACGGGAAGCCGCTCACTCGCCGGCCCCGTCACCGAGGTATGGGTGTTACCCCCCAATTACACCCCGACTCGAGACAGCGGTTCGGAAACGGGTGACAGGAGAAAAGGCCGTGAATAAGAATGGACACCGTGGGTTCACCCTGATCGAACTCGTCATGGTCGTCGCCATCGTAGGAATCCTGATGGCCATTGCGATCCCCTCGTACAACAGCAGCACCGCCAAGGCGCGCCGGACCGATGGCCAGACCGCCCTTATGGATGTGATGGTACGACAGGAACGCTTTTACACGGAGAACAACACCTACACGACGGATCTCGACGACCTGCCGGCATCGTCAGATTCGCCCGAGGGTTATTACACGATTACGGCCGCGGCATGCGGCGGGTCGACCATCGACAGTTGCGTGATCCTGACGGCGACCGCCGGATCGGCGCAAGCCAGTGACGGCAACCTGACCCTGAATTCGCGCGGACAGAAACTGCCCGCGGATAAATGGTAATGAATAGACAGGACTGATGTCTTAACACTGAGTAATGCGGGGACAGATTTGATATCTGTCCCCGCTTCCATTTTGAACTCGCAACCCGGATGCAGGCGCCCAGCGCCGGGATCCCGGGGAACGTGCATTCCCGGTTGCCGTCGTTCTGGTGTTTGGAGTCTTTTACTCCGTCCTTAGTCCTTAGTCCTTGGCCCTTAGTCCTGTTTTTATTATTTGCAATTCCCTCGGCAGGGTGAAAATCACGTGCTCGGGATTACCATCAATATCCCCAATCGAGTCGGCGCCCCACTCGCGCAAGCGCGCGATCACCTCATTGACCAGGATCTCCGGCACAGAGGCTCCGGCAGTAACTCCGATCGTGTTGCACCCATGTAACCATTCGCGCTGAATTTCGTCGGCGGAATCGATCAGGTAGGCGGGCACGCTACTCTTCTCGGCGATTTCCCTCAGCCGGTTCGAATTCGAGCTGTTGCGGGATCCCACTACCAGCACCAGATCACTTTGCCCGGCCAGCAGCTTGACCGCGTCCTGGCGGTTCTGCGTGGCGTAGCAGATGTCGTCCTTGCGCGGGCCATGGATGGCGGGGAAACGCGCGCGCAGGATGGCGATGATCTCCGCGGTATCATCCATGGACAGCGTCGTTTGCGTCACGAAGGCAAGGTCGGCGGGATTCTGTACCTGGAGTTGCCTGGCATTTTGCGCGGACTCGACCAGATACATGCGCCCATGCTGACCACCGGCATATTGCCCGAGGGTGCCCTCGACCTCCGGATGGCCGGCATGGCCGATCAGGATGCATTCACGTCCCGCCTGGGCATGGTGTACCACCTCAAGATGGACCTTGGTCACCAGCGGGCAGGTAGCATCAAACACTTTCAGCCCGCGCCTGTCGGCCTCGTTGCGCACGGACTGCGAGACACCGTGGGCGGAGAAAATGACGGTGGCGCCGTCGGGAACTTCGTGCAACTCCTCGACGAAGACGGCGCCTTTCTCGCGCAGGTCCTGCACTACGAAGCGGTTATGCACCACCTCATGGCGAACATAGATCGGCGCGCCGAAGATCTCCAGTCCGCGCTCGACGATCTCGATGGCGCGGTTGACACCTGCGCAGAATCCGCGTGGATTGGCCAGGATGACCTGCATGATCGACATGACCTCATATTGACCGGCAAGAGGCACCTTCCGCCGGATTGAGAAGGTCCGATTATACCCCGCCCTTTTTCCTGGTCGCCAGCGCGTCCAGGATCAGCAGCACAGCCCCGATACTGATGGCGGAATCGGCCACATTGAACGCTGGCCAGTGCCAGCTTCCATAATAAACATCGATGAAATCCACCACATATCCAAACTGAAGGCGATCCCACACATTGCCGAGCGCGCCACCCAGCACCAGCGCGAGCCCGGCGGCCAGGCCCCGCTGCTCCCGCGGCAGGCGCCGCAGCCAGAGCAGGATGGCTACGCTGACGGCAAGCGCGAGCGCGGTGAAGAACCAGCGCTGCCAACCCGCGGCCGAACTGAGGAAGCTGAAGGCGGCGCCGCGGTTATGCACCCGGGTGATGTCCAGAAAAGGCAGCAGCGGGATGCGTTCGTAGAGACTCAGGGTCGCGACAATCCAGGCCTTGCTGAGCTGGTCGGACACCAGCACGGCGCCCGTCAGCCACAGCCAGCGCAGACCACCTGCGCGCGGCCGCACGAATCCGGACTCGCTCATGCGTAATGGCGCTCTTCGCCTGACCCGGTCACGTTCTCGACACAGCGGCCGCACAACTCGGGGTGCGCCTCGTCATGCCCCACATCCGCGCGATGGTGCCAGCAGCGCACACACTTGGGATAACTCGATGCCCGCGCCTTGATCCAGAACTGTTCGCCCGCGCCCGTCGCCGCGACGGCGTCGGCCGGACGATCACCGGTGGCGTGCACATGCGCACAGGAAGTGATCAGTACAAAACGCAGCTCGTCGCCCAGGCCGGCGAGCAGACGATGAAGTTTCTCTTCGCAATACAGATCCACCTCCGCGTCAAGCGAGGAACCGATGGCGCCGTCGACGCGCAGCTTCTCCAGTTCCTTGCTGACCGCCATGCGTACTTCGATGACGGGATCCCAGCGTTTTGACAGGTCATCGACCGCGACACCGGAGACAGCGCCGCGCGCCGGTAATTTTCCATACCATTCCTCCAGAAACACCGATTCGCCACGCTCTCCCGGGATGTGGCGCCAGATATCTTCCGCGGTAAAGCTCAGGATCGGAGCGATCCAGCGCGTCATGGCCTCGACCAGATGATACAGCGCGGTCTGCGCCGAGCGGCGGGCGCGGCTGTCAGCGCGCGTGGTGTACTGGCGGTCCTTTATGACATCGAGATAGAACGCGCCGAGATCGACCGAACAGAAGTTGTGCACCTTCTGATAGATGTGGTGAAACTCGTATTCCTGATAGGCCTGGCGGACCTCTTCCTGCAGCTGCCCCGCCCGCGCCAGGATCCACTGGTCTAGACTCAGCAGCTCTTCCCGTGGCAGGCAATGCGCCGCCGGATCGAAGCCATGGAGATTGGCTAGCAGGAAGCGCGTGGTGTTGCGGATGCGCCGATAGGCGTCGGCCGTGCGCTTGAGGATCTCGTCGGACACATTCATCTCGCCGCGATAGTCCGTCGCCGCCACCCACAGGCGCAGGATGTCCGCGCCGAGACTGTTCACCACCTTCTGCGGCGCGACGACGTTGCCGAGCGACTTGGACATCTTGCGTCCCTGCGCGTCGACCGTGAAGCCGTGGGTCAGCACCGCCTTGTATGGCGCTTGCCCGTGCATCGCGACCGAGGTCAGCAACGAGGACTGGAACCAGCCGCGATGCTGATCCGAGCCTTCCAGATAGAGGTCGGCCGGGAACGGGATCTCGCCGCCCAGGACACAGAAATGCGTCACGCCGGAATCGAACCATACGTCGAGGATATTGGTGACCTTGTCGTAATCCCCGGCCTCCGCGCCTAGCAGCTCGGCGGGACCGAGATCGAACCAGGCGTCGATGCCCCCACCCTCGACGCGCCGCGCGACCTGCTCGATCAGCTCGGCCGTGCGCGGGTGCAGTGCGCCGCTCTGCCGATGCACAAACACTGCGATGGGGACACCCCAGGTGCGCTGGCGCGAGATGCACCAGTCGGGGCGTTTTTCGATCATGCCCTCGATGCGCGCCTGACCCCAGGCCGGGATCCATTCGACCCCGCTACGAATCGCCTGCAGCGCCTGCTCGCGCAGGCCACGCTGGTCCATGCTGATGAACCACTGCGGCGTGGCGCGAAAGATGATCGGTGTCTTGTGGCGCCAGCAGTGCGGATAACTGTGGCGGATCGATTGCACATGCATGAGCGCGCCGCGCGCCTTGAGCTCCTCGATGACGCGATCATTGGCCTCGAACACATGCAGGCCGGCGAAGATCGGGGTATCCGGCAGGAAGCAGCCGCGCCCATCCACCGGATTGTCGACACGCAGGCCGTAGCGCTGCCCGACCGCGTAGTCCTCCTGACCGTGGCCGGGCGCCGTGTGCACCGCGCCGGTACCGGCCTCGGCGGTGACGTGATCGCCCACGATCACCGGCACCTCACGCTCGTAGAACGGATGCCGGAGTCTGGCGCCCTCGAGGTCGGCGCCCTTGCAATAGGCGATGACGCGGTAATCCTCGACGCCATAGCGGGACATGGCGTCCTTGAGCAGACGGTCCGCCAGCAACAGACGCTCGCTGCCGCGTGCCGTCTCGCACTGCACCAGCACATAATCGAAATCCGGGTTCAACGCCACCGCCTGGTTGGCGGGCAGCGTCCACGGCGTGGTGGTCCAGATGACTATCGAGACCGGGCCGTGTCCTTCGTGCTCCGGCACGTGGCGGCAGCGCGCCAGCACCGACTCCTCGTCCAGCACCTCGAAGCGCACGTCGATCGCAGGAGAAGTGCGCTCCTCGTATTCGACCTCGGCCTCAGCCAGCGCCGAGCCGCAATCGCTGCACCAGTGCACCGGCTTGAAGCCCTGATGAACATGCCCCTGCTCGATGATACGCCCGAGCGCGCGGACAATGCCGGCCTCGAAGGCGTAGCCCATGGTCAGATAGGGACGCTCCCAGTCACCCAGGACGCCCAGCCGGCGAAAGTCGGCGCGCTGTTGCTCAACCTGCTTGCCGGCATAGTCGCGACAGGCCTGACGGAAGGCGCGCGCGTCCACCTTGTGCCCGGCCTTGCCGACCTTCTTCTCCACATTGAGCTCGATCGGCAGGCCATGACAGTCCCAGCCGGGCACATATGGGGCATCGTAACCCTCCAGCGTCTTCGCCTTGACGATGATGTCCTTCAACACCTTGTTGACGGCATGACCGATATGGATCTCGCCATTGGCGTAGGGCGGACCGTCGTGCAGGACAAACTGTCGCCGCCCCTTGCGTGTCTCGCGCAGGCGCGCGTAGAGATTCATGTGTTCCCACGCGGCGAGAAATTCCGGTTCGCGCGCCGCGAGGTTCGCCTTCATCGCGAAACCGGTCTGGGGAAGGTTCAACGTATCTTTATAATCAGACATTCTATAACCGCCGTTGGAGAAAATTCGTCAGGCCGCGGGGATTCGCGGCCAATCAGATGATGCCGGCCAGACGCCGCTGCTCGTTCAAACGGTGCTCGAAGAACTCGCGCGCCCGGAGCTCGTCGCGGCGTATCTGTTGCTTGAGCGCCTCCAGTGACTCGAAGCGCGCCTCGTCGCGCAACCGGGTCAGGAACTCCACCTGCAGGTGTCGGCCGTAAAGATCTCCCGCGAAATCCAGCAGATGAACCTCCAGACGGCACTGGCTCCCGTCCACGGTGGGACGCGTGCCGACATTGGCGATACCGGGCAGCGGCTCGCGTTCGAGTCCGAACACCTGCACGGCGAACACTCCGGAGACGGGCGCGCGGCGCGAACCGCACTGCGCGCGGATGCGCCGGCTCAGATGGAGGTTCGCGGTCGGAAAACCGAGCTGCCGCCCGCGCCGGTCGCCCGCCACCACCCGGCCGGACAGCCGGTAGTTCCGCCCGAGGAGCTTTTCCGCCGCGGCGAGGTCGCCCTGCTGCAAGGCCGCGCGGATACGCGTGCTGCTGACCCGTTCACCCCCGATCTCGAAGGCGCGCATCGCCAGCACCTGAAAATCCGCCTGTTGCTGCAGCATGGCCACATCGCCCTGCCGCTCCCGTCCGAAGCGAAAATCGCCGCCGATGACCAGACAACGCACGCCGAGCGATTCGACCAGCACCTTGCGAATGAAATCCTGTGCCGCCATGTTCGCAAGCGCGCGATCGAAGCGCAGGCACAGCACATGATCGACCGCATAACGGCGCAACGTCTGCATCTTCTCGCGGAATCCCGTCAGGCGCATCGGGGCATCGTCCGGCCGGAAGAATTCCTGCGGGTGCGGCTCGAAGGTGATCACCACCGAGGGCAGACCGAGTTCCGACGCCTTTTCCGCCACCTGGCCAAGCACCGCCTGGTGGCCGAGATGGATGCCGTCGAAATTGCCGATCGTGGCGACACATCCGCCGCGATGGAAATGACGCTGCCGGAAACCCCGTATCAATCGCATGGCTGTACGCACCGCTCGAACCGTGACCTGCTCATCGGAAAGGGTTCATTATAAACAAGGCGATGCGGTTTCACACGGCGGCCTTATACCGCGCCGGGCGGCTGCGCGACATGGCGCCAGCGCAGGCCGAGCACCCGCAGACCGAGGAAATACACGATCATCCCCGCGGACAGGCACAGCACCAGCCGGAGCGCTCGCTGCCAGCCTTGCCCGGCCCAGGCCGAGGGATCTCCGCCAACCAGCGCGAGCATGAGCATCATCGCCATCGATGCCGCACCTACCTGAAGAAACAGGCGGCGCCAACCGGGCAAGGGACGATACCACTGCTTTCGATACAGTCGCGAGTACAGCATCCCCGCGTTGAGAAACGCCGCCAGCGTGGTCGCCAGCGCCAGGCCCGCGTGAGGCGCGGGGATATCCCAAACCACCATGGGCACCACGAAGACGATATTCATAACGATATTCGCCAGCATCGCGACAACGCCGACGCGCACCGGTGTCACCGCGTCCTGCCGTGCATAAAACGCCGGCGCCAGCACCTTCACCAGGATGAACCCCAGCAGACCGAGGGCGTAGGCCTGCAGACTCAAGGAAGCCATTCGGGCATCATGCGCACTGAATTCCCCATACTGGAACAGCGTGGCCAGCATCGGGCCGGCAAGCATGAACAGGCCGGCCGCCGCCGGCACGCCGACCACAATCACCATGCGCAGCGACCAATCCAGCGTGCGGGCATAATCGCCAGGGGAGTTCGCCGCGTGCTGGCCGGACAGGCGAGGCAATATCACCGTCGCGAGCGCGATACCGAATACGCCGAGCGGAAATTCCATCAGACGATCCGAGTAATACAGCCAGCTCACGCTGCCGGTGACAAGGAACGACGCGACCAGCGTATCGATCAGGAGGTTGATCTGCGCCACTGATGAACCGAAGATGCCCGGCAGCATCAGACTGAGGATGCGGCGCACCCCCGGGTGCTCACGCCGCCAGCGCGGGCGGAGCAGCATGTGAATGGCGCGCAGAAATGGCAACTGGAACAACAGTTGCGCGATACCCGCGACTAGCACCCCCCAGGCAAGCGCGGTGACCGGCTCTTCCAGATGCGGCGCCAGCCAGAGCGCAGCGCCGAGCAGGCACAGATTGAGCAGCGCGGGGGTGAACGCGGGAACGGCGAAACGCCCGAAGCTGTGCAGAATGCCGCCGGCCAGGGCGGTCAGCGAGATGAACAATATATAAGGAAACGTCAGACGCACCATCTGTACGGTGAGATCAAACTTCGCGGCGTCGGCGAGGAAGCCCGGCGCGAACACCAGCACGAGCAGCGGCGCCGCCAGAAGGCCCAGTACAGTGATCACGAGCAGTAAGCCGCCCAGCACTCCGGCCGTAGCCGCGGCGAGATCCCGCACTTCGACCGGAGTATGTCGGGCGCGATATTCCGCCAGCACCGGGACGAAGGCCTGGGAAAAGGAGCCTTCCGCGAACAGGCGGCGCAGGAAATTCGGGATCTTGAACGCGACGAAGAAGGCGTCCGCGCCGCTGCCGGCGCCGAAGACGCGAGCTATGACGATGTCCCGGATCAGTCCGAGGATTCGTGACAGAAAGGTCATCCCGCCAACGACGGCGGTCGACTTTAATAGACCATGACTCCCGGAAGCCACCCCTCCCAGGTCCCAGGCGGCATGACTTCCCTACTCCAGAATAAATTCATTTTATTTTTATTATCAATGAGATGGAACGCCGCCCCTGGTGTCAGAGCGCCACCAGCCCCTCCCCTTGCTGTCCGATCAGGCCGTCAATGTGATTGACAAGGCGGTCAAGAATCCGCATAGTAGTGCGCCTTTCGAACAGTTAATCA
>JADLET010000101.1 GCA_020845975.1 Gammaproteobacteria bacterium
CCCCCCCAACGGCCCGGCGGGCAGGCAGAAACCGTTGCCGAAACGGCGTACCCCGTCCACCATCACGATCTCGATATCGCGCCCCAGCGCGTAATGCTGCAGACCATCATCCGAGATCACGATGTCGCAGCCGTGGTAATGCAGCAGGGCTTCAGCCGCGGCCACGCGGTCGGGTCCGACCGCCACCGGGCATGCGCAGCGTCTGGACAGCAGCACCGGCTCATCTCCGACAATCGCCGGATCGGCGTCCGGTCGCACCTGCTGCGGCCAGTGACGCGCCTGTCCGCGGTAACCGCGCGCAACAATGCCGGGCCGCCAGCCTTCCCGTGCGAGCAATCCTGCCAGCCAGATCACGAAAGGCGTCTTGCCAGTGCCTCCGACCGTAATGTTGCCGACCACGATGACAGGCACATCAAGCCGTGTGACGCGGCGCAGCCCCAGCGCGTACATGCCGCGCCGGAGGGCGACCAGCAGACGATAGATCCAGGACACCGGACGCAATACTGTCGACAACGGGCGCTTGCCGTACCAGGATTCGAGCAGCATGTCAGTCATGGCACGACGGTTCGACACGAGATGCTCCCGGTTCCCGCTCAGGCGGCAGCGGGAAATGAGGCTGTCGGCATGGCCGGCGTCACGACCCCTCGCTCAGGGTCGCGCGCCTTCCGGCTGGCGCGTCGTCATGGATACCTGGACGAGGCCGAGCTGGAGCGCGGCATCGAGGGCGGACACCACGGATTGATGCGTGGCGTTCGCATCGGCGCTGATGACGAGCGCCGGGTGATCCTTGCCCTGGGTGGCCAGCTGGAGCGCCTTCTTCAGCGTCTCGATCTGCTTGTTCACCACCAGCTGATCATTCACGTAATAGCGCCCCTGGGCATCGACCACGATCTCGATCGGGGCCTCACGCTCCTCCACCGGACGCGGCGATGCCTCGGGCAGATTCAGCGTGATACCGGAGTTGCGTGTAAAGGTGGTGGTCACAACGAAGAAGATCAGCAGAAACAGCATGACGTCGATGAGCGGGATCAGGTTGATCTCGGGTTCCTCGCGACGGCTCTGACGCAGCTTCATGACGCGGCGCCCGCCTCCATCGACCGATCACCGTGCAGAATCTCCACCATCTTGAGCGCCTGTTGCTCCATGTAAACCACAAGTTCGTCGACGCGCCCGCGGAAATACCGATAAAACATGATGCTCGGGATCGCGACCGAAAGGCCCGCGACCGTCGTGATCAGCGCCTCGGCGATACCGCCTGCGAGCACCGCCTGGTTGCCGAGCCCCGCGACATTGATGGCGGTGAAGATCCTGATCATGCCGAGCACGGTACCGAGCAGGCCGAGCAGTGGGCTGATCGCGGCGATGGTACCGAGAGTATTCAGATAACGTTCCAGCTCCACCACCACATGCCGACCGGTATCCTCAATGCTTTCCTTCATGATTTCGCGGTCGCGGTTCAGGTTCATCAGGCCGGCGGCGAGGACCCGGCCGAGCGGTGAGCTCGAGCGTAATTCCGCGATGTGGGTCGCGTCGAGTTCGTCCTTGTTCGCCCAGTGCCAGATCTGGCTCACAAGATTGCTCGGACAGATGCGCTGCCTGCGCAGCGCCCAGAAGCGCTCGAATATGATCGCCAGCGCGATCGTCGAGCACAGGATGATCGGCAGCATGACCCAGCCGCCCGCCTTGATCACTTCGAACACAGTTTACCTTCCCTGTCAGAGACGCTTGTACATACGAGAAAATGACCGCGCCTATCATACTTGATTCACCTGCGCCCGGAAACCGCCCCTGTCGGCGTCAGCGGTCCTGCCAATAACGCGGAAACTCGTTCCGGTACGCGGCCGGCGGAACCATCGCCCCCGCGGTGGGGAATCTGACCGTGAGCGCGCCGTGTTCAGCGCTGCTGAACATGAGCGCATCCGTGTCGCGATACCGCTCCACCACCGTCGGATGCGGGAATCCCCAGCGGTTGCGATACCCGACCGGAAACAGCACATAGCGCGCCCCGACCTGTGCGATGAAGGGCAAGGTGGACGAAGTCTTGCTGCCATGATGCGGCGCGACGAGGACATCGGCGGCCAGCCCGTCCGGATCGGCGCGCAGCAGCCGCGCCTCGGCCCGCGCCTCGATATCCCCGGTCAGCAGCACGGCGCCGGAGGCATTGCCGATGCGCAGCACGCAGGAGGCATTGTTGCCGCGTGACTCTACTTCCGTTCCTGGACTCAGGACCTCGAAGCGGACGCCGTCCCACTCCCAGTGCTGTCCCCGCTGACAATATTCAGCGGGCCACCAGGGGACCCGTTCGGGTACGCTCGTGAGCACGCGCCCGACGCCGATCGCCCCGGACAACGCGGCCGCGCCACCGATATGGTCGTTGTCGCCATGACCGATGACCAGCGTATCGATCCGGCGCAGACCGTAATAGCGCAGATACGGCAACACCACCGCGCTGCCGGCGTCGAAATCCGCGCTGAAGCCCGGACCGGTATCGTAGACCAGCACATGATTGCGGGTTCGGGCCACCGCGGCCAGGCCCTGTCCCACGTCGAGCAGGGTGAACCAGAGTTCACCCGCCGCCGGCCGGGCAGGCGCGACGAGCAGCGCGGGAAGCAGCCACACGAGCCCCAGCCAGCGCCCCGGAAGACCGCGCGGCGCGATCAGCAGGATCACGCCGACCACCGCCGCGGCGGTCGCCCACACCGGCGGCGTGTGCTGGGTCCATTGCAATGCCTCATAGGACGCCATGTGGTCCAGCAGCGGCCAGAGCCAGGCCAGCAGGGTTTCCGCCAGACGCAGCACGGGATCGCCGAGCGCGGGCGACAGGGCCTGCAGCACACAGCCCGCCAGCACGAGCGGAACCACTCCCAGCGTGACCCATGGCACGGCGACGAGGTTGGCCAGCGGAGAGATCAACGATACCTGCTGGAACAGGATCAACAGCAGCGGCGTCAGCGCCACGGCAACCAGCACATGCAGGCGCCCCATGCTCAGCCACCGGGCCTCGCGGCCTACGCGCCGGTTCATGCCGAACAGGATCGCCGCGACGGCCCCGAAGGACAGCCAGAAACCGCCGTTCATCACCGCCAGCGGATCATAGAGCAGCACGCACAGCAGGGCCGTCATCAGCGTGTGCCCGGCGACCTGATGTCGCCGACGCAGCACGGCCACGACCACCACCCCGATCATGATGACCGTCCGCTGGGTGGGAATCGAAAAACCGGCGAGCGCGGCGTAGATCAATGCAGCCGCCAGCGCGGCAACCGCGGCGGCCTGTTGCGCAGGGATATAGAGTGGCAAGCCGCCCAGACGGGCCCATAGCCGACGGACAGCGAACAGGAACAGACCGGCGACCATTCCGACATGGAGCCCGGAAATCGCGACCAGATGGCTCGTGCCGGTGCGCCGGAATACGTCCCATTGGGCCTGGGCGATCCCCTGACGCTCGCCGATCGCCAGCGCGATGATGACGCCGCCCAGCTCCAGCTCCCGCCCCGCGAGCGCCGCCTGCAGACGCTCGAACAGGGTCTGGCGCAGGCGCTGCAGGCTGTAGCCGGGCGCGGCCGGAGCCAGCAGGCGATTGGAGGCCGCCGGCCGTACATAGCCGGTGGCACGGATACGGTTTTGATACAGCCAGCCTTCGAAATCGAAACTGCCCGGGTTATGAAACCCGTGCGGACGCTTCATTCTCAGCCGCAGATGCCAGCGCTCTCCCGCACGCAGTTCCGGGGCGTCCTCATACCAGCTGAGCCGGATACGACCCGGGGACGGCAGATCGGTCACGCCATCGCTCATACGGTCGATAATGAACTGGAAGCGCACCGCCCTCCCCATCCGCTCGGGGATGCTGACGATGACCCCTTCCGCATCCACGTCCCGGCCTTCCAGGTCGGCGGCGAGCCCCGTGGCAAGAATGTGCTGTGCGCTAATCAAGGCCCACAGGAAACCGGCGGCGCAGGCGGCGGGAAGGCGCAGCGGGCGAAAACGGAGCGCCAGCGGCGCCAGAGGGATGAACGCCAGCGCCCAGGCGGCCGCCGGCAGTTCCGGCACGTTCTGCAAGGCCAGCACGCCGAGCAGAAATAAGGTCGCTCCCTGACCCATACTTCTGTACCTGTGCAGGATTATGGATAATGTCGTCTAATGTTGTCTGCGGAAACTCTACCCTATACTTCCCATGCCGAAAAGACTGCTGAAGCGCTTCCTGCCGGAGCACCACGTCATCAAGGAGCACAAGCACCTGCGCTTCTTCGGCGAGCTGCTTCACGACCCTAATCTGTGGCACATGAACCGGCGTTCCGTGGCCGGGGCGTTTTCCGTCGGGCTGTTCACCGCCTTCATGCCCGTGCCGTTCCAGATGGCGATCGCCGCGGCGATCGCCATTGCCTCGCGCGTCAATCTGCCGATCGCCGCCTCCCTGGTGTGGATCACCAACCCGATCACCATGCCGCCGCTACTGTATTTCTGTTCCAAGATCGGCGCATGGCTGCTGCGGGAGCCGGCGCGCAGCATTCATTTCGAACCCACACTGAGCTGGCTTACAACGGAACTCTCTTCCATCTGGCAACCTTTCCTGCTCGGCTGCCTGATTGTCGCGACGATCAGTGCGATCGCGGGGAATCTCCTCATCCGCGGACTCTGGCGCCTGCAGGTGATCAGAAGCTGGGAAGCACGCAAGCAACGCCGCAACAGCCGGACGGCGCCGTAACGCGTCGGCGACGACGCGACTCAGGAATCCGCAGGATCACCGTCCGGGTCGCCCACCGCCGTGGCGGGAATCAACCTGCCCGCCTCCAGCAGCAGCACCCGGTCCACCTGGCGCGCCAGAGAGCGCTCATGGGTGACAATCACGAAACTGGTATTGAGCTCGCGGTTCAGCTCCAGCATGAGCTGATAGGTCTCGCGCGCATTGCGGAAATCGAGATTGCCGGTCGGTTCATCCGCCAGCACGCAGCGCGGGCGGGTCACCAGGGCGCGCGCCACCGCGGCGCGCTGACGCTCACCGCCGGACAGCTCGCCGGGCTTGTGCGCGAGGCGCGCCTTAAGGCCGACGCGTTCGAGCATGGCCGCGGCCAGCTCGCGCGCCCGCGCCGGAGCATCACCACGAATCAGCAGCGGCATGGCCACGTTCTCCAGCGCGGTGAACTCCGGCAGCA
>JADLET010000102.1 GCA_020845975.1 Gammaproteobacteria bacterium
AATATCCTGGTCGATCTCAATCTCGACGCGGAGACCCTGGCCGCCGCTGTCCTGCACGACGTCGCCGAGGATACCGGCGTGACCATGGACGAGATCCGCGCCGGATTTGGCGACACCATAGCGCGCCTGGTAGACGGCGTGACCAAAATGAAGCTGATCCGGACCTTCAAGAGCCTGCCGGACAGCGACAAGCAGGAGCGGGCACAGGCCGAGAATCTGCGCAAGATGCTGCTTGCGATGGCGGAGGACATCCGCGTCGTGCTCATCAAGCTGGCTGACCGTATCCACAACATGCGCACGCTGGCCGCTCTGCCGCTCGACAAACAGCGGAGGATCGCCAAGGAGACGCTCGATATATATGCGCCGCTCGCGAACCGCCTCGGCATCTGGCAGCTCAAGTGGGAACTCGAGGATCTGTCGCTGCGGTATCTCGATTCGGCGCTGTACAAGCGCATCGCGGGTATGCTGGACGAGCGGCGTATCGATCGCGAGCACTATCTCGCGAGCTTCGTCGCGCGGCTGGACGAGGAGCTGAAAAAAATCGGTCTCAATGCCGAGGTTACCGGCCGGCCCAAGCATATCTACAGCATCTGGCACAAAATGGAGCGCAAGAAGATCGGCTATCACCAGATCTATGATATCCGTGGTGTCCGCATCCTGGTTGATTCGATTCCCGAGTGCTACAAGGCGCTCGGCGTCGTGCACGGTCTTTGGCAGTATATCTCCGGCGAGTTTGATGACTACATCGCCACCCCTAAAGAAAACAACTACCGGTCCATCCACACCGCCGTTGTCGGACCCGAGGGCAAGACCGTCGAGGTGCAGATCCGCACGCGCGAGATGCACGAGCACAACGAACTCGGTGTGGCCGCTCACTGGCGTTATAAGGAGGGCGGGAAGGACAGCGGCGCTTTCGACCGCAAGGTGACATGGCTGCGTTCCTTGCTGGAGTGGAAGGATGAGATCGCTGATGCGGGCGAATTCGTCGAGCGTTTCCGTACCGAGGTATTCCAGGATCGGGTTTATGTCTTCACACCCAAGGGCAGTGTCGTGGACCTGCCGCGCGGGGCCACGCCGCTCGACTTCGCCTACCACATTCATACCGAGGTCGGCCATCGCTGCCGCGGCGCGAAGGTGAATGGCCGCATGGTGCAGCTGACCACGCCGCTGGAGACCGGCCAGCAGGTCGAGATCGTCACCGTGAAGGAGGCTGCCCCCAGCCGCGACTGGCTGAACCCGCATCTCGGTTACCTCCGCTCCGCGCGGGCGCGCGCGAAGGTTCAACACTGGTTCAGGCTGCAGGACTACGACAAAAATGTCCTGGCGGGGCGCGGAATTCTGGAGCGCGAGCTGAAACGGCTGGGGCTGTCCAAGGTGAACCAGGAAAAACTGGCCGAAACGCTCAACTATTCTCGGTCCGAGGATCTTTATGCCGCCGTTGCCCATGGTGACGTGAAGAGCACGCGCTATCTGCAGGCAGCCCAGACCCTGCAGGACGCGCGCGTGCATGCGAGCGAGGCGCCTGTCGCCGTGCAAAAGCCCGCGCGGCAGAGGGCCGGGGAGGGGGGCTTTCAGATTCAGGGCGTGGGCAATGTGTTGACACATATGGCCCATTGCTGCAAACCCGTTCCGGGAGATGAAATCCGGGGTTATATCACCGTGGGGCGGGGGCTGACGATTCATCGTGGCGACTGCGCGAGTCTGCTGCGCTCTGGTGCGCGCCATCCGGAACGCGTCATCGCCGTCGACTGGTGCGGATCAGCGCAGCAGACCTTTCCGGCCGACATTCAGATTACAGCATTCGACCGGCATGGTCTCCTCAGCGATGTCACGGCCATGGTGGCCAACGAGAAGATCAATGTGATCGCGGTGAACACCCTGTCCGACAGTCGGGATCACACAGCCAGTATGCGTTTGACGCTGGAGGTCCCAGATATAGATACCCTGAGCCGCTTGCTTGCCAGGATCAATCAATTGCCGAATATCCTGCAGGTTCGGCGGGTAACCCGCTGAACCTGTGAGAACGGTCGTTGATCTGCGGCGGCGGCCTGTAATAGGATAGGATCAGGTTGATAAAGCTGTTTATTGCATGCAGTTCCCTTCAGGCGGAAGACCCGATAAAGGGCGGGCGATCAGGGCTATCTTCATGATCGACAGAATCACAGACAATATATCCACTCCGAGGTGATCTTTATGAAATTACCCTTGCAAATTACCACAAGGAACGTGTCCCTCTCCGAAGCCGCCGAGGAGATAATCCGGGAAAAGGCCTCCAAGCTGGAAACATTCTACGACCACATCATGTCCTGTCGCGTGCTGGTCGAGGTGCCGCACCGCCACAAACAGCACGGCATTGCCTATAACGTTCGTGTCGATATCACCGTTCCCGGTAACGAGGTGGTGGTCAAGCGTGAGCCGAACGAGGATCTTTACGTCGCGATCCGGGATTCCTTCGATGCCGCGCGCCGGCAGCTGCAAGGCTTCGCCCGACGACAGCGCGGTGAAATCAAGATTCATCAGGAAGGCTCGCCCACAGGGTATGTGCGCAAACTCTATCCCGAAAGTGATTACGGATTTATTGAGACTCTCGACGGGCGTGAGATCTATTTCCATCGTAACAGCGTGAAGAACAGCGGCTTCGACCACCTGAGCCCGGACACCGAGGTGCGTTTCACCGAGGAAGAGGGCGAGCAGGGTCCCCAGGCGGTGGTGGTCATTCCGCTTGTGAAATAACCCGCGATGCGAACGGTCGGATCACAGGCAGACAAAGTCGCCGCCGTCTTCGCGTGAAGGCGGCGGCTGTTTCCATGTCGGAGCGCGATGCCTATGATCCCGGATGTGTCAGCTGTCCGCGGCTCGTCGCCCATCTCGACGGGGTGCGGAGTATGCACCCGGACTATCATGCACGGCCGGTGGCCCCGTTCGGCGCCACGGATCCGGGCCTGCTGATCGTCGGACTTGCGCCGGGGATGCACGGCGCAAATGCGACTGGCCGGCCCTTCACGGGCGATTACGCCGGTATCCTGCTGTACCAGACGCTGCACAAATTCGGTTTCAGCAACCTGCCGGTTTCGGAGCACCGGGGGGATGGGCTCCGACTCCACGGATGCCGCATCACGAATGCTGTGAAATGCCTGCCGCCCGAGAATAAACCGACGCCGGCCGAGATTTCCCAGTGCAACCCCTTCCTGCGTGCGGAACTGCGTGATCTGCGTCCGGATGCCGTTATCCTCGCTCTCGGCACCATCGCGCACCAGGCGGTGCTTCGTGCCCTGTCTCTCCCGGTGCGTGAGTACAAGTTTTCTCACGGCGCCGAGTACTCGCTCCCCGACGGGCGCCGTCTGTTCGATTCTTATCATTGCAGCCGCTACAACACCCAGACAAGGCGTCTCACCGAGGCGATGTTCCACGCCGTCTTCGCACGTATCGTGGGCTATTGTGGAACGACCCCAGGCGCTACGCGTTTACGTTGATGGGGGAGGCCGCTTTCAATCCGGTAGAGCTGCTCAAGCAGCTTCCCACCCGCCCTGGAATTTACCGGATGCTCGACAGGCAGGGCGAGGTGATTTACGTCGGCAAGGCGAGCAACCTGAAGCGTCGGGTATCCAGTTATTTTAACCGCGCCGATGCATCACCCAAGACGCGCCGACTGGTTGAACAGATCCACGGCGTGGAAGTCACGGTCACGCGCACGGAAGATGAGGCGTTGCTGCTCGAAAACAATCTGATCAAGGAGCTCAAGCCCAGGTACAACGTCCTGCTGCGTGATGACAAGAGTTATCCCTATATCCGTCTCTCGGAAACCAATGATTTTCCGCGCCTGAGTTTCTATCGCGGCGAGAGGAAGGCGGGCGAACGCTATTTCGGCCCGTTCCCGAACGCGGGGGCTGTGCGCGAAACCCTGAATCAGTTGCAGCGGCTGTTCAGGATTCGCCAGTGCGAGGATTCTTTCTTCCGTAACCGCACGCGGCCATGCCTGCAATACCAGATCAAGCGCTGCACGGCGCCGTGCGTGGGCCTTATCGGCAAGGACGAGTATCAGGGCGACCTGTGCCACGCGATCATGTTTCTGGAAGGAAAGAACCGCGAGGTTATTGATGAGCTGATCCAGAGGATGGATCAGGCCTCCGGTAGGCTCGATTATGAACAGGCGGCCTATTATCGTGATCAGATCGCGTCCCTGCGCCGCATCCTGGACCAGAATTACGCGGGCCCGGGCAGCGGTGATGTGGACATTATCGCCAGCGTGGTGCGTGATGGCGTGGGCTGCGTCGAAATCTTCTGCGTCCGTGGCGGGCGCAACCTGGGCAACAAGGCATTCTTTCCCCGGCATCCGCGCGAGGCGGAGGCGAATGACATACTGACCGCGTTCATTTCGCAATACTATATTAACCGCGAGGCGCCGCCAGAACTGCTCGTGAACGAGCAACCGGAGGATCAGGATATGATCTGCCAGTTCCTTGAGCACCTCTCCGGTCACAAGGTCGCCATAAACAGCAGGGTGCGCGGCGAGCGCGCGCGCTGGCTGCGGCTCGCGATTGACAACGCGGAGATGGATCTCAAGCGTTATCTCTCTACCCGGAGCAACCTGAACCAGCAGTTTCTGGAGCTGCGTGAGAGCCTGGGTCTGGATGAGCCGCCGCAACGGCTCGAGTGCTTCGATATCAGCCATCTCGCTGGCGAGGCGACGGTGGCTTCGTGCGTGGTGTTCGAGCGCTTCGGTCCGATGAAGACGGATTACCGGCGTTTCAATATCAAGGGCATCACTCCGGGCGACGACTATGCCGCGATGAAGCAGGCCCTGACGCGGCGCTATCTGCGTCTGAAGAAGGGAGAAGCCAAGTTGCCTGATGTCCTGTTCATTGATGGTGGGAAGGGGCAGATCGCCCAGGTCGGCGAGGTGTTCGAGGAGCTCCAGGTCAGCGGCATAGTAGTGGTAGGTGTTGCCAAGGGGAGGGAGCGCAAGCCGGGCATGGAAACCCTGCATGTTCTCGGTCGAGTGGATGAGATCGCACTGCCACCCGATTCCGCGGCGCTGCGACTCATCCAATACATTCGTGACGAAGCCCATCGCTTTGCCCTGGCCGGTCATCGCGGCCAGCGTATGAAGACGCGCAACCGTTCGCCACTGGAAGAGATCCCGGGCATCGGGCCGGGCCGCCGCCGCGTGTTGCTGAAACAGTTCGGAGGCATCCAGGGGCTGGCGCGTGCGGGCGTCGAGGAGCTGGCAAAAACGCCGGGCATTAACAAGGAGCTCGCGCAGAGGATCTATGATACCCTGCACGGAGAAATAACTTCGACTTAGCTCATGACTACGCCAACGCTGTTGACGCTGGTACGCATCGGCCTGATACCCGTACTGGCGCTGTTTTTTTATCTTCCCTGGGAGCTGTCACGGCCTGTCACGGCCTTGATCTTCACGCTCGCCTCAATCACTGACTGGCTGGACGGCTATCTCGCGCGCAAATTGAACCAGACCTCCGCCTTCGGCGCCTTCCTCGATCCGGTCGCCGACAAGTTGATGGTGGCTGTGGCGCTGGTCCTGTTGGTGCAGGCGAGTCCGACCCCCTGGCTCGCGATCCCGGCGGCAGTAATCATAGGCCGCGAGATCGCCGTATCCGCCCTGCGCGAGCGCATGGCGGAATTGGGGAAGGGGGGAGATGTCGCCGTCAGTATGATCGGCAAGATCAAGACCGGCAGCCAGATGGTCGCGATTATTCTGCTGCTCTATCAGGATTCCGTACTGGGATTTCCCGTCGAAATGGCCGGGTACGTGCTTGTATACGTGGCGGCCAGCTTGACCCTCTGGTCCATGGTCGTCTATCTGACCCGGGCCTGGCCAACCCTCTACGGGTCAGGGCGCGACCGGTAAACTTTTGCCATTCCGATCTTGACATCGGTGACAGGAAACATAAGAATATCTGCTCTTTACGGAGGGCGGGAAT
>JADLET010000103.1 GCA_020845975.1 Gammaproteobacteria bacterium
AGACAGGGCTTGGGATTGAGTGAAAATCTGGGTGATGGGAGATGGGTGATGGGTGATGGGTGATGGGTGATGGGTGATGGGTGATCAGTCAACCGCTCCTGACTGGATTCGTCAAGATATTAATCACCCATTACCATTCACCCATCACCAGTCGCATCACCTCTCACGCCTAACCCCTCTCCGGCATCTTGATAAAGTGCTCACGGTAGTAGCGCAGCTCATTAATCGAATCGCGCACGTCGTCCAGGGCCTGGTGGGTGCTGTCCTTGGTGAAACCGTTGTAAACCTCCGGCGCCCAGCGGCGCGCCAGCTCCTTCAGCGAGCTGACGTCGAGATTGCGGTAATGGAAATAGCGCTCGAGATCGGGCATGCCACGCGCCAGGAAGCGCCGGTCCTGGCAAATGCTGTTGCCGCACATCGGCGACCTGCCGGACGGGACATACTGGCGCAGAAACTCCAGGGTGAGACGTTCCGCCTCGCGTTCCTCGATCGTGCTGCTGCGCACACGGCCGATCAGGCCGGACTGTCCGTGCTGGCGCGTGTTCCAGTTGTCCATGCCGTCCAGCACCGAATCCGGCTGATGGATCGCGATCACCGGCCCTTCGGCCAGGATATTAAGCGCGCTGTCCGTCACGATGGTGGCGATCTCGATGATATAATCGCTGTCAGGGCTCAAACCCGTCATCTCGAGGTCGATCCAGATCAAATGATTCGCATCCTGTGCCATAGCTGCCTTACCTGTGTCGCGTCATGTTTGCGTAATTGCCCAAGTATATCGTCAGAGGCGGCGCCCTTGTCCATCGTCCGATGAACGGCTTCGGCCTCGTCTTCCTCGCCGCGCTCACACTCGCCGCCGCCGTGGAATGGTGGCTCAACGGCCGCCAGCTGCGCAGTGTGCGCGCCCATCGCGACCGCGTGCCAGACCCATTCGCCACGCGCATCAGTCTGGCGAGCCACCGCAAGGCGGCGGACTATACCTCCGCACGGCTCCGCACTGGCCACGTCGCGCTGGCGTACAACACCGTGCTGCTGCTGGCCTGGACCCTCGGCGGCGGACTGAATCTCATCGATGTCGCCTGGCGCGAATTCGAGATCCCGCCGCTGGTGGCCGGGGCCTGCGCCATCGCGAGCGCACTGTTGATCAACTCGCTGCTCCAGTTGCCTTTTGCAATCTATCACACTTTCATCATCGAACAGCGATTCGGGTTTAATCGCATGACGCCCGCGCTGTTCGCGGCCGACCTGCTGAAGGGACTTCTGCTTGCCGCGATCATCGGCATCCCGCTGATCTTCGCCGCGCTGTGGCTGATGGCGCCCTCGTCATCGGACGGCCAGACCGATCCGCTCTGGTGGCTCTACGCCTGGAGCGGCTGGCTCGCCTTTGCGCTGCTGATGAGCTGGCTCTATCCGCTGGTGATCGCCCCGCTGTTCAATCGATTCAGCCCGCTGTCGAACGCCGACATTGAGCGGCGCATCGGTGCACTTCTGGAGCGCACCGGGTTCACCAGTCGCGGCGTCTTTGTGATGGACGGTTCGCGCCGATCGGCGCACGGCAATGCCTATTTCACGGGTTTCGGCCGTGGTAAGCGCATCGTATTCTTCGACACCCTGATGGAGCTGCTCGGGCCGGACGAAATCGAGGCGGTACTGGCGCACGAACTCGGGCATTTCAAACGCCGCCACGTCGCAAAGCGCATCGCCCTGGCGTCACTCGGTGGACTGGCGGCCGCCCTGATCCTCGACTGGCTGCTCCGCCAGCCCGGTTTCTACGCCGGCCTTGGACTGGAGCATGCATCGAATCATGGTGCCCTGCTGTTGTTCATGTTCGTCGCACCGGTATTCGGCACTTTCCTCAACCCGCTGACAGCCACGCTCTCGCGCCGCCATGAATACGAAGCTGACGCATTCGCGGCCCGCGAGGCCAATGCGGACCATCTCATCAGCGCGCTGATCAAGCTCTATGAAGATAACGCCGCGACGCTTACACCGGATCCCTGCTACTCCGCGTTTCATTACAGCCATCCCCCCGCGAGCGCGCGCATTGCCCGGCTCGCAGCGCTCGCGGGAAGCAGGTCCGCATGACGTCCGCACCTGAGCCGCAGCCGGGCCTGGTCATCGCGAATTACGGACAGACCCTGCTGGTCGAGGCCAGCGATGGCGCCAGCTGGCCCTGCGTGGCGCGGAAGTCCATCGGCCAGGCGGCCTGCGGCGATCGCGTGCTCTGGCAGGCGGGACGCGGCGATGCGCATGGCGCCGTGGTCGCCATTGAACCCCGCCGTTCGCTACTGGCGCGCACCGACGCGCGCGGGAAGTCGAAACCGCTGTGCGCCAACATCGATCAACTGATCGTGGTCACCTCGCCCGCGGCCAGCGCGGGCGCTTCCGGCATCAATCACTCACTCATCGATCACTATCTGGTCACGGCGGATCTGCTCGGCCTCGGCGCGACGCTCGTCGTGAACAAGATGGATCTCGCCGGAGAGCTACAGGCGATAAAGCTAAGGGATGAGATGGCCCGCTACCAGGCCATGGGTTACGAGTTCCGCGCCGTAAGCGCGAAGACCCGGGACGGCCTGCCTGAACTCGGCGCACAGCTGAAAGACAGAACAAGCGTGTTCGTCGGCGAATCCGGCGTTGGAAAATCCTCGCTGCTGCAGGCCCTGCTGCCGGACCATGAGATCCGCGTCGGCGCCCTGTCCGAGGCCAGCGGCAAGGGACGCCACACCACGACCAGTACGCTGCTGTTCCATCTTCCGCGCGGCGGAGACATCATAGACTCCCCCGGCGTACGGGAATTCCGTCTGTGGAACATCAGTGCCGCGGAACTGGCGCGCGGCTTCCGCGAATTCAGGCCCTTCCTCGATAATTGCAGATTCCGCGACTGTGTTCACGACGGTGAGCCGGGCTGCGCGGTAACCCTCGCCTGTGAACAAGGCAAGATCAGCCGGCAGCGACTGGACAGTTATCGCGCCATCCTGCACAAGCTGCCTGTGGTGGAATACGACTAGGGGACAGAATTAAATCCGCCGCCCCCATATTGGCATTCAGTCGGCAGTAGCGGATCTCCGCGGGAACTTTGGCCTCCGTTCAACGCCATCCTCCGGACTTCCGTATTTCTTTTCCGCGTAGGCGATGATGAACAGGGCCGCGCTCAGCAGCAAGATCGCGCCGGTGACCGCGAGATAGAGATAGAGCCCGAACTCCGTCAACTCCTTGTGCACATCAATCACCAGATGCCGCGCCAGGGCGGTGATGGCAATGAAGATCAGGAACTGCACGGGCAGCTTGTTGCTCTTGAAATAACAGCCGATCATCGCGCCGAATTCCAGATAGATGAACAGCAGAAGGATGTCCTTCAGGTCGGCATAGCCTTTTGCGGTGATGTCGATGTATTCGTGCACCGCCGACCACACCACGGTGGCGCCGATGGCGAACAGGGCGAGGTAATGAAAGCTGTCGACCAGGAATGCGCCAATTCTCGCCAGTTTTTCTTCTTTTTCGCTCATCTCAATCCCCGTAAACGATCAGGCACCACAAACTTCACATGATCAACACGATCCGGCATCACAGGGTCGGGGCCTCGCTGCTCACGCGTGGTCTCGCCCTGGCGACACGACACCTGGAGATTTCCCCACTGCTCAGCGCCGGACAAGCCTGAGTGTAGCCACCAGCTTGTGCTCGTTCTTCAGAACGTCCGCCAGGGTATAGCCGTCCAGCACGCCCAGAAAGGCGTTGGCGGCATCGCTCAACACACCTTTCAGCCGGCAAACGGCCGTGATCGGGCAATCGTGCTGCTTGCCGTCGAAGCACTCGACGATATCGAAGTTTGCCTCCGTGTTGCGCACCACGTCTCCGATGTTGATCTGTTCGGGCGGGCGCGCGAGGTTCAGGCCGCCGCCCTTGCCGCGGATCGAATGGACGAAACCGAGGCTGGACAGGTTATGCACCACCTTGACCAGGTGATTGCGCGATATGCCGTAGCTCTGCGCGATCTCGGAGACGGTAGACAGGCGGCCGCGCTGGAGCCCCAGATAGATGAGGACGCGCAGGGAGTAATCTGTATATAGGGTAAGCTGCATACCTGCAAGTTACATCGAACCTACCGGAATCCGCAACTAATCGTACCGAAAAAACGCCCCCGGCCTCGGCCGGGGGTATACCTGTAGATACCTACCTTCCGATCTATCGTCACCGGATCAGGATATTGTCGCCCTTGCCCGCCTTCGGATCGGCGTCCGGCTTGTTCATGAGCACGGTGATGGCCCCGCTCATTGCTGCCTTCATGGAATGATCAACAATGGCGTTGTTGGTGGGTCGATCCTTGGGCGACACGATGTCCAGTGTCACCGCCTCGGATACCCCCAGGTTGTACGTGGCCATGCCATGAACCAAGTTCCTGGGATTGCCATTCAGATACACCCGGTCCCAGATGCCGGCGATCGGATGGATGGCGGCGGGCCGATTGATATTGGCATTCACATAGTGGATGCGTACGCGCTCACCTGGCTTGGCCTCCAGCACCTTGCTCGCATTCTGGTCGTGTACCGGGTCGTAATTGAACATCTTGCCGTTGATCAGCGAACCGGTATAGCCCTCGTCTTCCATGATGGCGTGATGATCGTCCGCGTTGGCGAAATACTGGCCCTGCACCAGAACATACTCGCGGTCAGGCCTGGGGAACTTGTCGCTGTAGCCTTCCTTCGGGTCCACTATCACGATGCCATACATGCCGCGCGCGATATGCTGGTGCATGGGAGCGGATCCGCAGTGATACATGAATACACCCGGATACCTGGCGTCGAAGGTGAATTTCTTGGTCTCTCCCGGTTTGACTGGCGCAAACTCATTGAGGACGTCGACTTGAGCCGCATGGAAATCCATCGAGTGGCTTTCCTTGTTGGTATTGTCGTTGACCAGCTAGAACTCTATGGTATCACCCTCCTTGACCCGTACCACCGGCCCAGGGATCTGGCCTTCGAACGTCCAGGCCGGATACTTAGTCCCCTTGTTGTCAATCTCGAGCATGACCTCCTTGGCGTGCATGACGACCTTCACCTTTTCGGCAAGGGCCGCCTGCGTATAGCCGGCCAGGGCTGAAACAGCGGACACCGCCAACACAACTTTATTGAATTTCATGTCACTCTCCTCCGTTATTGTGTATCGAATGCCTTCCTGGTTACTTACTACTTATTATCATTTTGCAAACTGCTACTTCCCATAACTGCACTGGCACATCTCGCGGAGATGGGCCACCAGGCCGTGGATCTCCTCGTCGCTCAACACGTCTCCCCAGGGTGGCATCAGGACCGATTTGTTGATGGCCACGCCGCCCTCCTTGATCACCTTGAATATGTCGTCGTCCGATCGCGCTGACATTTCCTGGGCGTCGGAGTGATCGCGTGGCTGCACCGACATATCGCGAACATTGATGCCCTTGCCATTGCCCTGCAGTCCATGACACTGGGTGCAGTAGGTGCGGTAATTATCAGCGGCCTTCTCCACGGCCGGCGCCTCCATTGACCAAACCAGCAGCAGGCTGGCCACGCAGAGTTCAGTTACGATCACCTTGATGATCTTCATTGCGCGACCTCCTCACTCAGCAACCGGAAGTAATCGATGATCTTCCGGATATCGGCGTCATTGAGATGCTTGTTGGGCATGAATACCATGGGATCCCAGGCATGCGGGTTACGCAGGAAACTCACCAGCCAGTCCTCCTGCAGGCGCTGCGCCGCGGTAAAGACCTCGGGGCCGGAAAGTCCGCCGTAACCCGGCTCGATCTCATGGCAGGCCAGGCAACCCTTGAACTTGTCGAACAGCATCTCGCCGGAACTGAGTGAGAGATTTCCTTGGGTATAGGCGCCCCCGGTGATGAGATCCGGGTTTCCCTTCAAGGCCATCAGGGCGGCGGTAACGGCATTACTCTCCGGCGCGAACAGCGCAGGATGCGCCGTGAGCGTGGCGGCATCGATTTCGTCGCCGTCGGCACCGGGTTTCACGTGGTCGGCAAAGAACATGCCGGCGGGACGGATACGCACAGGCTTCTGCAGCCATGCCTCCAGCCATGCCGCCTTGTACTTGTTTCCGGCATAGAACAGATCAGGCCCCTTGCGGCTCCACAACTCCTGCAGCGTGGCGGGTGCCGGCCCCGTCAGGTTGTGGCAGTCACTGCACTGGGCGTTCAGAATGGCTACGCCATCCGCCGCCCCGGCAATGCTGGAGCCTACCAGCATGATCGCCGCAATCCAGAGCTTAATGAGTCTCATGCTGCACCTTCCTGCGCTCACGCCGTCCCTCGCCTTGCAGTGGCATCCCCTTGAAGTGATCGTTGTTGTGCATACCGTGCGGTTGTTTCATGGACTCGCTGTAGTAAAAATCGGGATCGTCGTTCGGCAACATGGTATGCGGATCATCCTTCACCACCGGCGACAAGCCTTCGTAGGCAATCACTGTCATAGTGCCGCCGCCATGTTTTCCATTGTTAGTGACATGCGGATCAACGTGGTCATGCACCATCCAGATGCCGGGATTGTTCATCTCGACGATGCCATCGTAGCGCTCACCCGGACCGATCAGGATGGTGTCGACGTAATACGGCGCCGGCAGCGGCGAGCCATCCTTGTGCGTGATGAGCATGTCGTGACCGTGGGTATGAATGGCATGGATTTCCGCGCCGGCGCCGAACATGCGCAAGCGGACCACATCGCCCTTCCTGACATTGATGGGTTGCGTCAGCGGGAAGGAGCGGCCGTTGAGGGAAAAGTAATTGGTGCGGTCGCGCGGACCGCCGCCCGAGCCGAGTTTCTCCGCATAGTCGGAATCCCATGAGCTCAGCATCATGATCACGTCCCTGGTGACTTTTTTCTCCAGCTTTGTAGGTTTGGCCGGATCGACGATGAGCGGACCCCACATGCCGCGGATGCCGACATGCTCGCTAACATTGACATGGCAGTGGTACCAGGTGCTGCCGGCCTTTTCCGCCCTGAACTTGTAGGTGAAGGTATCGCCCGGCTCGATCGCCTTTTGCGTGACGCCGGGTACGCCGTCCATCTTCCAGTTGCTGGCGTCACCGGAGCTGGTGAGGTTGTGGCGCTGATACTGGCCGTGCCAGTGGATGGTATGCGGCAGCGTGGTATTATTGGCGACGTGCACCGTAACGTCGTCGCCCTCCTTCACGTGGATCAGCGGCCCCGGCACCTGCCCGTTAAATGCGAATACCTGATACTCCAGATCCGGCGCCACCCGGATCTTTCTTTCTTCGATTGTGAAATCGAATTCCCGGTCCTCCGCGTTTACCTGCAGAGCGGTGAAAAAGACCATAACTGCGAATACGAATCCCGATGGAATCAGTAGTGGGTGTCTTCCGTACGTCGGGGGCATGATTTCTCTCCTCTCGCCTGTTACGTTCCATCCCGGTGACGCGATCTTATAATATGTATTTCGTTTGCATGTTAAGTCCGAAACAATGGCCGTGTCAAGACATATTCGCCTGACATATTCCGACTCTATTGCTCGGTTATTGCCGGGTGCTTGACCACATTACCGTTGGATACGCAGGAAAGCGGGAAGCGAATGCGGTGCTGTGCTCTGACCTGTCATGCAATATCAGGTTTTGCACAGTGCACATCATATGCAGCAGAGAGAATATTGAACGAAAGAGTGATACCCGTGGCGGCGCAGGATATGCGGCGGTTAAAAAATCGGGGTGGCCACCGGCTCGGCAAGCAGTGCGCCGGTGAAAATGACCAGCCCGCGCGTGACCAGGATCCCGATTCCCTGGGTGCGATGATCCTTCCGCACCGATTCGTCGTTGCCCAGCAGGCGGCGCGCGGTCTGGATCTGCACCACGTATAGCACATACAGGGTGATCACCAGGATGAGGTGCATCCACATGAGAAAAGACAGGAGTTCGCCGTGTTCGATCAGCTTTTTGTGCCAGTCGCGCGTCATATACAGATAGATCGGGAAGAACAGGTCGGCAACCATGATGGAGATCATCACCGGGACATGCACGCGGCGCATCCGGGCGTGGTAAAACGCCGCCAGCATGAGGGCAAAGGTCGCCGAGGCGAACAGTCCGGTACCTGGAATCATTGAAACACCCTCTCTAGGATCTGGACCGGCCAACCATGCGATCAGTCCATGCGCGCAACGCGCAGGATACTGCCTTCCAGATCCAGGATATATACCTCGCCGTCTTCATCCTGCCCGAACGAACTGATGTGCGGACCGGAATCGAGCAGACGCCTCGCGGCCTGAACCCGCCCGTCCCGGTAACGCAGGCCCCAGAGCCGTCCTGTCCCGTAATCGGCATAGAGGTATACCCCGCACAGGCCTGGCACATTTTTCCCACGGTAGACATGACCACCGGTGGCGGCGACTCCCTCGTCGTGGCCGTAGCGTGCGATCGGCGCGACCAGATCGCTGCGTACGCACAGATTGGCGGATCTGGTGTTGCACCGGTCACCCTCCATGATCGCCCAGCCGAGGTTCGCGCCCGCGGTGACGATGTCGATCTCCTCGACACGATCCTGGCCGACATCCGCCAGATAGAGCACGCCTGTCGACGTATCGAAGGAAAAACGCCAGGGATTGCGCAATCCGTAGGCCCAGATCTCCGGCCGCGCACCCGGCACATTGAGAAAGGGATTGTCCGCCGGGATGGCGTAAGATCCACCCTCGGCCGCGCGATCGACGTCGATGCGCAACAGGGCCCCGAGCAAGGTCGAGAGATTCTGGCCATGCCCGTGCGGATCGTTGGCGCTGCCACCGTCGCCCATGCCTATATATAAGTAGCCGTCCGGTCCGAAGGCCAGCTGGCCGCCGTTGTGATTGCCATACGGCTGGGCGATCCGCAGCAGCACATGTTCGCTGGCGGGATCAGCGCGGCCATCCGTCCCGCGTGTGAAGCGGGAGACAACGGTATACAGGCCACCGTCGCGCGCGGTGTAATCGACGTAAAAATAGCCGTTGTCTGTGTGACGCGGATGAAACGCGACGCTGAGCAGTCCCTTCTCTCCGCCGCTTGTCACCCGCCCGCGGATATCGAGCAGCGGATCGGGCCGGAGCCTGCCATCCTCGATGACGCGAATGCGCCCGGCCTGTTCCACCACGAAGAGCCGGCCGCTGCCGTCCCCAGCATGCGCGAGATGCACGGGCTGCTCGAATCCATCGAGCCACTTCTGCAGGACAATGGAAGGGATGTCCGCGGCCGCCGGTTCCACGCACTCATCCGCCATAGCGACCGGCGCGGCGGACAGGCCGCACAGAAGTACGAGCGCACTGCCTGTGCGCAGCCGCACAGCGCGCGCGTCAGATATCGCGCCGTCCGGTGATCGCGTGCGACAGCGTCCCAGCATCGACATATTCCAGCTCCCCCCCGAACGGCACGCCATAGGCGATACGGCTGGCACGGACACCGTGCTCGCGCGCCATATCGGCAATGTAATGGGCGGTGGCCTCGCCTTCCACCGTGGGATTGGTGGCCAGGATCACCTCATGCACCGCGCCCTGGCGGAAGCGTTGCTCCAGCTGATCGAGGCCGATCTCCTCCGGGCCAATGCCGTCGAGCGGCGAAAGATGTCCCATCAGAACGAAATAACGCCCCTGGTAGGAGGTGGTCTGCTCGATGGCCTGCACGTCCACCGGACTTTCCACCACGCACAGTTGCGCCGGATTACGCTTGTCGCTCGCGCACAAGCGGCACAGCGGGTTCTCACTCAGGGTACGGCACTCGCCGCAGCGTCCGACCTTGTCGGCGGCCTCCTGCAGCGCGGCGGCCAGCCGGCGCGCACCCACGCGGTTGCGTTCAAGCAGATGGTAAGCAATGCGCTGCGATGACTTCGGGCCGACGCCCGGCAGGCAGCGCAGCGCCTCGATCAGGCGGTCGATAAGCGGACTGTCGGACACCGGCGTCCCGTCAGAACGGCAATTTCATTCCGGGCGGCAGTGGCAGACCGCGCGTCATGCTCGCCATCTTTTCCTTGGACTCGCTCTCGATCCGGCGCACCGCGTCGTTGACAGCGGCGGCGATCAGGTCCTCCAGCATCTCCTTGTCGTCCTTCAGCAGGCTCTCGTCGATGCTGACGCGCTTGACGTCGTGGCGGCCGGTCATGACCACGCTGACCATGCCGCCGCCGGCCTGGCCGGTGACCTCCATGGCGGCGATCTCCTCCTGCGCCTTCTGCAGATCCTCCTGCATCTTCTGCGCCTGCTTCATCAGGTTTCCCAGACCACCTTTCATGACTCATCCCCTCTGTTGTGATGGCGGCGCAGGGACGCTGCGCGCCAGCCTTGCGATCAATCCAGCGGTTCCACCGTCTCGGTCATAATGCGGGCGTTGAAGGTCTCCTTCAGCGTCCGCACCTCGGCGTCGTTCTCAAGCGAGCTGATGGCGGCCTGCATGCGGTCATTCTCCTGCTGCCGGCGCAGGCGCGCCGGGGTCGCCGCCTCGGGCTCGCCGATCTGCACGGCGAGGCGGACATCGGCGCCATAGTGCCTGGACAATGCCTGCTGCAGCCGCTCTTCCATGCCCTTGTTGTACAGATGGGCATGGGCCTTGTCGACCATCAGGCGGATCACCCCGCCGTCAC
>JADLET010000104.1 GCA_020845975.1 Gammaproteobacteria bacterium
ATCAGTAAGTCACCTCGCCATCCACGCGATCAGCTGCAAAACCAGCAACGCAAACACCCCGGCAAGCAGATCGTCCAGCATGATGCCCAGGCCACCGTGCACACGGCGATCGATCCAGCGGATCGGCCATGGCTTCCAGATATCGAACAGGCGGAACAGCGCGAAACCCGTCGCGATCGCCCACATCCCGGACGGGGCCAGCGTCATTGTGACCAGATACCCGACCACCTCGTCGAACACGATGGCGGGATGATCGTGCACGCCGAGCGCGCGCGCCGTAACGCGACATGCGGCAATACCGACGAGAAACAGCAGGGCCACGACGGCAAGGTACACCGTGAGCGGCAACCCGACGAGCAGCAGATAGAGCGGGATCCCAAGCAGGGTGCCGAAGGTGCCGGGCGCGACCGGCGCCGCGCCAAGACCGAAGCCAAGCGCGGGCCAGTGACGCGGATCGCGCAGGATGGCGGTCGGCAACGGCGCCGCCTTCATGCCGGACCGCCGGCGAAATGATCGTAGCCGCGCCGCTGCGGCCCGTAGGAGGTGCCATCGGCCAACCGGCAGCGCAGCCCCGGAGTCGCATCGATCACGCCGATGCAGGTACACACCATCCCATCGGCGGCAAGGGCATTGAGGCGTGCGGCGTTCGCCGGATCGACGGTGAAGCAGAGTTCATAATCATCACCGGCGGTCAGCGCGAGATCGGCCCAGGCAAGACCGGAGGTAAAGCGACGCAGGATCGGGTGGGCATCGCCCATCGCCTCCAGGCAGGTGCGAAACGCGGGTGACTGCGGCAAACGATCGAGCGCGAGTGTTGCGCCGACTTCGCTTGCCTCCAGGACGTGGCCGAGGTCGGCGAGCAGCCCATCGGAAACATCGATCGCAGCGCGCACCCATCCGCGCAGACGCAGCGCCTCCGCCACGCGCGGCTGCGGGCGATCGAGCCGGCCGCGCAGCCAGGCGAACTCCTCCGGCGGCACGACTCCCGGCGCGGATGCAAGCAGCAGCGCGAGGCTGGCGTCTCCGAGCGTCCCGGTGACGTAGATCAGGTCGCCCGGCCGCGCGCCGCCGCGCCGGAATGCCTCCCCCGGCGTCACGAAGCCCTGTACCTGCACACTGATGGTCAGTGGACCGCGTGTCGTGTCGCCGCCAACCAGCGCGACATCGTGCGCGCGTGCCAGCGCGAAGAAGCCGCGGGAGAAGTCCGCCAGCCAGCGTTCGTCCACCTGCGGCAGGGTAAGCGCGAGCATGGCCCAGGCAGGCGCCGCGCCCATTGCCGCCAGGTCGCTCAGGTTAACCGCAAGCGCCTTGTGGCCGATGGATTCCGCGTCGGTATCGAGGGGAAAGTGGACGCCGGCGACCAGGGTGTCGATCGCTGCAACGAGCTCCATTCCGGGTGGCGGCCGCAACAGGGCGGCGTCGTCGCCGATTCCGAGGACGACGTCGGAACGACCGGTTCCGGGCCGCGCGAAATGGCGCGCGATCAGATCAAACTCCGAGGAACTCACAGGGGCTTCCCTCCGCGGCGGTCACGCACCGGAGGAGCGTGCCGGATCACCTGGACGCGGAACCGCTGCCGCCGGCCGCCGAAATCTCCGCGGCGCGCAGACGGGCGGCGAGCCGGTCGAGGATGCCGTTGACATATTTGTGTCCGTGATGGGCGCCGAACATCTTGGCCAGCTCCACCGCCTCGTTGATCACGACGCGAAACGGAATCCCGGGGTGGTAGTGCAGCTCATCGGCGCCGAGGCGCAGAATGGCCAGTTCGACCGGATCCACTTCCGGGAGCGGGCGGTCGAGCAGCGGCGCGATCAGCTCATCGAGCAGATCGACGTGCGCGAGAATCTCCGCCAGCACTTCGTCGAAGTAACCGCGCTCGATCTCGCCCTCGCCCTCGTCGATGAAAAACTGAGCATCGAGGGCGCCGGCATCACGCCCGGTCACCTGCCACTGATACAGGGCCTGGACGATACAGCGCCTGGCCCGGCTACGCGCGCTGTTCATGCGATTTCCCTTCAAGTGAATCGAGACGTGGAATCAGCCGCCCAGCTTGCGCAGCAGGCTGACCATCTCGAGCGCGGTAAGCGCCGCATCCGAGCCCTTGTTGCCCGCCTTGGTGCCGGCGCGCTCGATGGCCTGTTCGATCGTGTCGACGGTCAGAACGCCGAAGGCTACCGGAAGGTCGCAGCTCAGCGCCACCTCGGCCAGACCGCGCGCGCAGCCTCCCGCCACATAGTCGAAATGCGCGGTGCCACCGCGGATCACCGCGCCGAGGGCGATTACCGCGTCGTAGCGTCGGGTCGCGGCAAGCCGCTTGGCGACCAGCGGAAGCTCAAAGGCTCCGGGCACCTGCACGACTTCGATCGATTTGTCATCCACGCCGTGGCGACGCAGAACGTCGAGCGCACCCCGCAGGAGCGAATCAACGATGAAGCCGTTGAATTTTGAGGCAACGATGGCAAAACGGGCCGTCGTCGCGGTGTAGTCGCCTTCTATGGTGCGTATGTCCGTCATTTCATTTCCGCTCAGGCTGAAGTGCCGCTAGTGTAACCGATGCGCCCCGCGCTCAGCCATTCCCGGGCACATACTCGACGATTTCGAGTCCAAACCCGGATAGCCCCAGCAGCCGCTTGGGCGAACCCATCACGCGCATCCTCCGCACACCGAGGTCGGCGAGGATCTGGGCACCGACGCCGAAGGTACGCAGTTCCGAGCTGATTGGCGGCTTGGGCAGCTCGATCCCCTTGTCGTGCAGCTGATGGTCAATGATGCGCCGCAACAGACCCTGCGCATCCTCGCCACCGCGCAACAGTACGACGACGCCGCCGGCCGGCTCCCGGGCGACACGCTCCAGCGCCGCGCGCAGAGACCAGCTTGTCTCATGAAAGGTGGTACCGAGCATGTCGCACAGCCGGTCTTCCATGTGTACGCGCACCAGCACCGGCTCTTCAGGATGGATCACCCCGCGAATGAGCGCCAGATGCAGTTGATCATCGGCCGCGTCGTGATAGGCCTTGAGCCTGAAATCCCCATGAATCGTCGGCAGCGCGCACTCGGCAACCGGCTCGATCGTCTGCTCATGCTGCATGCGATGGTGAATGAGATCGGAGACGGTGCCGATCCTGAGGCCGTGGTCACGCGCGAACCGCATCAGCTGCGGGCGCCGCGCCATGCCACCATCCTCGTCGAGAATCTCGACAATCACCGCCGCCGGCTCAAGACCGGCCAGCCGGGCGAGATCACAACCGGCCTCGGTATGCCCGGCGCGGGCGAGCACACCGCCCGGCTGCGCCATCAGCGGAAAGATGTGACCCGGCTGCACCAGATCGGACGGCCGGGCATCGGGCGCGACCGCGGCGCGGATCGTGGTTGCGCGGTCGGCCGCAGAGATGCCGGTCGTCACCCCGCGCGCCGCCTCGATCGACAGGGTGAAGTTGGTCAGATGCTTCGTGTTGGTATCGCTCACCATCAGCGGCAGGCGCAGCTGCTCACAGCGCTCACGCGTGAGGGTCAGGCAGATCAGGCCGCGGCCATAGCGTGCCATGAAGTTCACATCCTCCGGACGCACACAGGCGGCAGCCATGACCAGATCGCCCTCGTTCTCGCGCTCCTCGTCGTCCATCAGGACGATCATGCGCCCGCGCCGCAGATCCTCGATCAGCTCCGCGGTGGAATTGAAATGCGTCGCGTCGTCATGCGATGCGACGATCTCTGCAATGGCATCCTGTTCCATATAGTCACTCAGGCTAGACATCTCTGCCAAATCCATGCTGATCCAGAAATTCACGCGTGATGCCCGCCGCCGGCGCCGTACGTCCCGACAACAGGCTCTCGATGTAACGCGCCACCAGGTCAACCTCGAGGTTCACCCGCGTGCCGCGATGATAGCTCCCGATGACCGTCTGCTCCAGGGTGTGAGGAATCACGTTGACCTCGAATTCCGCCCCCTCCACCGCGTTGACCGTCAGACTGACGCCGTCGACGCAGATCGACCCCTTCTCCGCCAGATAACGCGCAAGTCCGGCCGGCGCCCCGAAGCGCAGCCGGCGCGATCGGCCCGCTTCGCCCAGATCGACGACGCGACCGATGCCGTCGACATGACCACTGACCAGATGTCCACCGAGCCGTGTGGTCGGCAGCAAGGCCAGTTCGAGATTCACACGATCGCCCTTGCGCAGATCGGACAGCGTGGTGCACGCGAGGGTCTCGAGCGAGACGTCGGCGGAAAACGCGTTGCCGCCGGGCTCGAGCGCGGTCAGACACACACCGTTGACCGCGACACTGTCACCGGCGCGCAGATCCCCCAGGTCAACTTCAGCACCGCCGATGCGCAGGCGCATATCCCCGCCGCGCCGCTCCAGCGCCTGCACAGAACCCTGGCCCAGTACGATTCCGGTAAACATGCCTCAAGCGCCTCCGGCAGAGGATTTCGGGCGCGCGGTAATGCGCCAGTCGTCACCCACCGCGCGCACATCCGTGATCACCAGCGGAACAGCCTGCGCGAGCGCCAGGGCCTCCGGCAGGTTGAACAGCGCGCGGCCGCGGTCACCGAGCAATTTCGGGGCGATGTAATACACCATTTCGTCGATCAGTCCCGCCTGCAACATCGCGCCGTTCAGGACCGCGCCAGCTTCCAATAGTACCTCATTGACCTGACGCTGCGCCAAACCGGCCAGCAGCGCGTGCAGGTCCACGCGTCCGTCCGGGCCGGGGAAACCATCGTTTTCGATCAAATCTCCGACGGCCTCCCGCGCGCACGGGGCGAGCCTGTCCGCGGTGGCGATCAACACCGGCCCTGGCGCGGTCAGCAGCCGCGCGCCCGCCGGCATCCTGCAATGGCTGTCGACGATGACGCGCAGCGGCTGGGGAATCGAATTCGGATCGACATGACGCGCGAGTGCGCCGAGATCCAGCTCGTCCGGTCGCAACGTCAGTCTGGGGTCATCGGCGAGCACGGTGCCGATACCGGTCAGGATCGCGCAACTCCGCGCACGCAGGTGCTGCACGTCGCGCCGCGCGGCGGCGCCTGTGATCCACTGACTGCAGCCGTCCTCCGCCGCCGTGCGTCCATCCAGCGTCATCGCCAGCTTCGTGCGCACATAGGGCCGGCCCGCGCGATGGCGCATGATGAAACCGGGATTCAGCGCCTCGGCCTCGACGCCCATGAGTCCGCTCTCCACCTCGATGCCGGCCTCGCGCAGGCGCCGGATTCCGGCGCCTGCCACCTGGGGATTCGGATCCGTCATCGCGACGACCACGCGTCGCACCCCCGCCGCGATCAGCGCCTCGGTGCATGGCGGCGTACGGCCGTGGTGGCAGCACGGCTCGAGCGTGACATAGGCCACGGCCCCGCGCACGCTCGCACCGGCCTGCGCGAGTGCGGCCACCTCGGCATGCGGCCCACCGGCACGCTCGTGCCAGCCCGCACCAACGACTTCTCCGTCCCGTGCGAGCACACAACCCACGCGTGGATTGGGCCGGGTGGTATACCAGCCTCGTCGCGCCAGCCGCAGGGCCAGCGCCATCATTTCACGATCAAGGCGATCGTTCACGGATACCGGCGCCGTCGTCACGACAGCCTCCGGCAGCGGCGGGGCCACTCAGGCGTCTTCATCCGGCGTGAGCAGGGAATACTGTCTTTTCTTGAGCTCGGAGGAAGCATCGCTTTGCAGGCGCTCGATCTCCTCGCGGAAGGCATTCACGTCCTGGAAACGGCGATAGACCGAGGCAAAGCGGACATAGGCCACCTCGTCGAGGTCGCGCAGCTCATTCATCACCCACTCGCCCAGCTCGCGCGAGCGTATCTCGCGCTCGCCCGAGACATGCAGCCGGTGCTTGATGTGGTTGATGGCGGACTCGGTGGCCTCGATGTCCACCGGACGTTTTTCCAGGGCGCGCAACATGCCGCGTCGCAGCTTCTCCTCATTGAAGGGTTCCCGTGTCCCGTCGTGTTTGACGATATGCGGAAAGACGAGTTCGGCGCTCTCAAAGGTCGTGAAGCGTTCCGTGCAGCCGACGCATTCGCGCCGGCGGCGAATGGTGGCGCCCTCGTTCGCGAGACGGGAATCGATTACCCGGGTGTCGACAGCGCCGCAAAATGGGCATCGCATAGGGGTCAGCCGTTGTTCACGAATGCCCGCGCAAGAAATCCGCCGGCGCGAGCACTAACTCTCAGGACCCATATACCGGATAACGCCGGCAAACGTCCAGCACCTGGCCGCGCACCCGGTCGATCACACCCGCGTCGCCCGGACGATCGAGGATATCGCAGATCCAGTCGGCGAGCGCGCGCACCTCGGTCTCCCTGAAGCCACGCGTGGTCACCGCGGGGGTGCCGATGCGAATGCCGCTCGTGACGAAAGGCGAGCGCGGATCGTTCGGAACACTGTTCTTGTTGACCGTGATATTGGCCGCGCCGAGCGCCGCGTCGGCGTCCTTCCCGGTGATGTCCTTGTCGATCAGGTCGACCAGGAAAAGGTGGTTATCAGTGCCGCCGGACACGATCTTGTAGCCGCGCTCCTGCATGCGCGCCGCCATCGCACGCGCGTTGGCGAGTACCTGCCGCTGATAGACGCCGAACTCCGGCTCCAGCGCCTCCTTGAAGGCCACCGCCTTGGCGGCGATGACGTGCATCAGGGGGCCGCCCTGCGTGCCGGGAAACACCATCGAATTGAGCTTTTTCTCGATCTCCTCGTTGGCGCGCGCCATGATGAGACCACCGCGCGGACCACGCAGTGTCTTGTGGGTGGTCGAGGTAGTGATATCAGCGATCTGCACCGGGCTTGGGTAACAGCCAGCGGCAATCAGGCCCGCCACATGGGCGATGTCGACGAACAGGTAGGCCCCCACCTCGTCTGCGATGGCGCGAAAACGCTGCCAGTCGACCACGCGCGAGTAGGCACTGAAACCGGCAACCACCATCTTCGGTTTGTGTTCGCGCGCCAGCGCCTCGACCTGGGTGTAATCGATCTCGCCTGTCGCAGGATCGAGTCCATAGCCGATGGCATTGAAGATCTTGCCGGAGAAGTTCACCTTCGCGCCGTGGGTCAAATGTCCGCCATGCGCCAGGCTCATACCGAGGATGGTGTCGCCCGGCTGAAGCAGGGCCAGATAGACCGCCGCGTTGGCCTGCGAGCCTGAATGCGGCTGTACATTGGCGTAAGCGGCGCCGAACAGTTGTTTGGCGCGATCAATGGCGAGTTGTTCCGCGATATCGACATACTCGCAGCCGCCGTAATAACGCTTTCCGGGATAACCTTCCGCATACTTGTTGGTCAATACCGATCCCTGAGCCTGCAATACGCGCGGACTTGCGTAATTTTCCGAAGCGATGAGCTCGATATGCTCCTCCTGGCGCTTCGCCTCGGCCTGGATGGCGTCCCACAGATCGTTGTCGAAACCGGCAATTTGCATCTTCGCTGCGAACATCTCACACCTTATATGGCAGTTGGACGTGGACTGGCCCGGGAAAATGGCTCAGGATACATGATATCGGAGTCAATCGCCTAACCCGGCCCCCCGGAAGCCAGCCGGTCTCC
>JADLET010000105.1 GCA_020845975.1 Gammaproteobacteria bacterium
CTCCGCGCTGCGCGAGGCGCGCGAGGAGACCGGACTGGCCTGCCGCGCCGTGGATGCCGCGATATTTGATATCGATATCCACCCCATACCGGCGCGCGGGCCGGAGGCATACCACCTGCATTACGACGTGCGTTTCCTGCTCGAGGCCGGTGCCGGCGCGCAACCCGAGGTCTCCGCGGAATCAAACGCCGTCCGCTGGTTCAGGCTGGACGAGGTCGCCGCCCTGGGAGGCGGACCTTCGATCGAGCGCATGGTGGAAAAGACGCGCCTCAGGGCGCCCGCCTGAGCTCCCCGGCCGCGCGGTTTGCGCGCGGGCAAAAATCGGTATAATTGGCGGCTTCCTCGCGCGTTCGGCGGCCTCGGGCCACGGCGCGCGCGAGGCTTCGATCAACGAACCAGGCACGGGCGCATCCAGGTGGATCATCTGATGAGTACCTACTCCCGACTCCCGGTCACCTTCGAACGCGGCGAAGGGACCTGGTTGTGGGATACCCGGGGCAACAAGTATCTCGACGCGCTGAGCGGCATCGCCGTGTGCGGGCTTGGCCACGCGCACCCCGCGGTGAGCGCCGCGCTGTGTGAGCAGGCGGGCCGCCTGATCCACACCTCCAATCTGTACGGCGTGGCGCTGCAGGAAAGACTGGCCGACGCGCTGACCGATGTCGCCGGCATGGACCGGGCCTTCTTCTGCAATTCCGGCGCGGAATCCGTGGAAGCGGCCATCAAGCTCGCCCGTCTCTACGGCCATCAGCGCCAGATCGCGCAGCCCGCGATCATCGTCGCGGAAAAGAGTTTCCATGGCCGCACACTGGCCACCCTCTCCGCCACCGGAAACCGCAAGGTGCAGGCCGGATTCGAACCGCTGGTGCAGGGCTTCATCCGCGTGCCCTACAACGACATCGAGGCCTTGCACGCCGTGGCGCGCAACTCGCCGCAGGTGGTCGCGGTGCTGGTCGAACCGATCCAGGGCGAGGGCGGCATCAACATCCCCTCCGACGACTATCTGAAAAGCATCCGCGAGCTGTGCGACCAGCACGGCTGGCTGATGATGCTCGACGAGATCCAGACCGGCATGGGGCGCACCGGGCGCTGGTTTGCCTACCAGCACCATGATCTGTATCCGGATGTCATCTCGGTGGCGAAGGGCCTGGCCAACGGCGTGCCGATCGGCGCCTGCCTGGCGCGCGGCGCGGCGGCCAACGTCTATCAGCCGGGAAACCACGGCTCGACCTTCGGCGGCAACCCGCTGGCCTGCAGCGCCGCGCTGGCGGTGATCACCACCATGCGGACCGAGCGCCTGGTCGAGCGCGCCGCAGGCCTGGGCCAGCGCCTGCTCGACGGACTGCGCGCGGCGCTGGCCGGATGCGATCTCGTCGCGGATATCCGCGGTCGCGGGCTGATGATCGGCATCGAACTCACGCGGCCGTCCACCCACCTGCCCTCGGTCGGGCTGGAGCGCGGCATCCTGTTCAGCATGCAGTCGGAGAAGGTGATCCGCCTGCTGCCGCCGCTCATCATCAGCGACATCGAGGCGGACGAAATTGTCTCCCGTATCGCCACCCTCGTCCGGGAAGAGGCGGCTCGCGCCGCCTGATCCCCATTCAGGTACGCATATGTCTTCGCCCCGTCATTTCCTCACGCTGCTCGACCTCGACTCGGCGCAACTGCTGGGCCTCATTCAGCGCGCGCGTGAACTGAAGGCGATGCAATACCGCGGCGAGATCTACGAGCCGCTCAAGAACCGCGTGCTTGGCATGGTGTTCGAGAAGTCCTCGACGCGCACCCGGGTCTCCTTCGAGACCGCGATGATCCAGTTCGGCGGCGGGGCCATCTTCCTCTCCCCGCGCGACACCCAGCTTGGACGCGGCGAGCCGGTGGAGGATACGGCGCGCGTGCTGTCGCGCATGGTGGACGTCATCATGCTGCGCACCTACACCCACGAAATGCAGGAACGCTTCGCCGCACATTCGCGCGTCCCGATCATCAACGGCCTGTCCGACCTGCATCACCCCTGCCAGCTGCTGGCGGACATGCAGACATTCTTCGAGCTGCGCGGCGATATCCGCGGCAAGACCGTGGCCTGGATCGGCGACGGCAACAATATGTGCCACTCCTACATCCACGCGGCGCGCCGCTTCGGCTTCCAGCTCCGTATCGCCTGTCCGGAAGGCTACGACCCGACCATCCTGGACGACCCGGAAAACGCGGCGGCCGTCCGGCTCGGGCGTGACCCGCTGGCGGCGGCGGACGGCGCCGACCTGGTCGTCACGGATGTCTGGGCCAGCATGGGACAGGAAGAAGAGACCAGACAGCGTGAGCGGGCCTTCGCGTCATTCCAGGTGGATGCCGCCGTGATGCGGCGCGCGCGGCCCGACGCGATATTCATGCACTGCCTGCCGGCGCACCGCGGTGAAGAGGTCAGCGCCGAGGTCATGGATGGCCCCCGGAGCGTGGCCTGGGATGAAGCGGAAAACCGCCTGCACGCCCAGAAGGCGCTGCTCGAGTTTCTGCTGGTTAAGTCCGACTGAATTACCCGGTCCAGGGAGCATAGTCCGCAGCAACGACAGAATCGATGCGCCGGGACAAAACCTACGCGCCCCTTGTTATACTCCCTGCGTCATCCACTATCCCCGAACAGTCTGGCAGTGAAACAACGGCAACTGGAAATCACCGACCTGGAATGCCGGTACGACGAACATACCGTCGTCAACGGCCTGACCATGGCCATCGAACAGGGCGATATTGCCTGTCTGCTCGGACCCAGCGGTTGCGGCAAGACCACCGTGCTGCGCGCCATCGCCGGCTTCGAGCCGGTCCATCGCGGCGAAATCGCGCTGAAGGGCGCCGTGGTCTCCCGCCCGGGCCATCTGGTAGCCCCGGAGAAGCGGCGGCTCGGCATGGTGTTTCAGGATTACGCCCTGTTCCCTCATCTCAACGTCTACGACAACGTGGTATTCGGCCTGCGCCGACTGGGCAAATCGGAACAGCGCAGGATCGCCAGCGAGCTGCTGGAGGTCATCGGTCTGTCCGCGGCAGAGCGCCGCTATCCGCATGAGCTCTCGGGCGGGCAACAGCAGCGTGTCGCGCTGGCGCGGGCGCTGGCCGTCAATCCCGACCTCATCCTGCTGGATGAGCCGTTCTCCAATCTCGATGTCGAATTGCGCGAGCGCCTCGGCAAAGAGGTCGGCGACCTGCTCAGATCCCGTCGCATCACCACCCTGCTCGTGACCCACGACCAGCATGAGGCCTTCGCGCTCGGCAACTGGGTCGGCCTCATGAAGGACGGGCGCCTCATCCAGTGGGATACCCCGTTCAACCTGTATCATCAGCCGGCGAACCGCTTCGTCGCGGGGTTCATCGGCAACGGCGTATTCTTGCGAGGAACGCTGGCGGCGCCAAACGCGGTCAAAACCGAGATCGGATCACTGCGCGGCCGTCACGCCTATCCCTGGCCGGCAGGCACCCCGGTCGATGTCCTGCTGCGCCCGGACGATATCGTCCCCGATCCGGACGGCGAACTGCAGGGAGAGATCGTCCAGAAAGCGTTCAAGGGCGCGGAAATCCTCTATACCCTGAGACTGCCCACGGGAAACACCGTGCTGTCACTGTTCCCCAGCCATCGCGATCACGCGATCGGGGAGCAGGTACGACTGCGGGTTTGCGCCGAACACGTGGTTGCGTTCGCGGCCGAGTGACGGCCCTCCCGCGAAAAAGGCGGACTCAAACCGGCTGAACGAAGGGGAAATCAACGGGACGATGTACCGCTGCGGGAATACAAAATCGGACTGGCATCAACCCTGGGATCGTTGAGCTTCGCGTTGCGAAGTCCAAGCTAGGCTACTGCAATATTGAAAGTGTCATTCCCGCGGAGGCGGGAATCCGGAAGATTTCGGCCTGGATCCGCCTTCGCGGAGATGACGGGGGAGATCAACCTGCGAGATCTGGGCCGGCGAAAACGCCGGCCCGGGATATTCCAGAACTCAGGGCAACTGCGCGGAAAGGTATTCCGCGACCGCCTTGATCTCGTCTTCCGAGAGTTTCTTGGCGATGTCCGCCATCATGCTGCCGGGATCGTTCTTGCGGTTGCCCGCGCGGAAATCACTCAGCTGCTTGGTGATGTAATCGCGGTGTTGTCCGCCTATGCGCGGGAACTGCGTAATGTTGGCGGCCTTGCCCTTGCCGCGCTCACCGTGGCAGTGGACGCAGCCGTAGACACCGCTCGCCATATTGCCCTCGTTGAAGAGCTTCTCACCCTTCTTCGCCAGGTCGGCATTAACCGGCGTCAGAGGATCCTTCGCCATCTTCTTGCTGGCGAAATAGGCCGCGATGTCCTTTGCGTCCTCCACGCTCGCCACCGTCGCCGCCATGCCGGCCATGGTGTCGTTATTGGCGCGCTGACCACTCTGGAAATCCCGGACCTGCTTTACGATATAGCCGGCGTATTGACCCGCCAGGCGCGGAAAATCTGCGGCTGGACTGTTGCCGTCCCCGCCGTGGCAGCCCGCGCACAGAGCGGCCTTGGCCTCACCCGCGGCGGCATCCCCGCCCTCGAACGCGGCAAGCGCGCTTCCAGAGCCGAA
>JADLET010000106.1 GCA_020845975.1 Gammaproteobacteria bacterium
CATCGAGTCCTTCGAGAACATCGTACGCATTACTCCCGACAATCTTCCCGCCCAGGAGACCCTGGCTGGAATGTACGACGAAACCGGCGCACTGGACAAGGCGGAAAACCTGTACAAAAGCCTGCTGGAAAAGGAGCTGGGCCCCGATGAGCGGGCAAACATCGAAGACAAGCTTGCCCTGGTCTCCGCCAAGCTGGCCTTCAACGAAGGCAGTTCGAAGGAAGCGGAAACCGCGTTCAGGGCCATCATCGAGAAAAACCCTGACAACCTCATGGCGCACTTTTATCTCGCGATCATCTATAGCGACAAGGAGCGGCCCGAGGACGCCTCGCGCCAGTACGAGGAGGTCATCCGTCTCGCCCCGAACCATGCCGCCGCGCACCTGAATCTGGGACTGAGTTATGAACAGAGCAACCGCGAGGAAGACGCGCTGACCGAGTATCGCACCGTGATGCGGATCGCCCCGTCGGAAAGCATGCGCGAAAGCGCCGAGGCACGGGTGAAGTCGCTGGAAAACCGTATTGACGGCTTTTCCTACACCATCAATTATTCGACCAGCTACAGCTCGAACAACAACGCGACCCGCGACGATCCGCAGCCGGAATATCGCACTGACCTCAGCGGCAGCATCAACTACCGCCGCAAGCTCTATCTGGAACCCGTATATCTGGGATTGATCTTCAGTCCGTCGTATTCCACCTATTACTACTCACAGTTCGACCTCTTCAACACCAGCATGACACCTTATCTCACCGTCGCCTGGAAAGGCCTCGATTTTTCCGCCTCGTTCACCGGCAGCACGCTGGAAGGGCTCGCGACACAAAGCAAGATCAACGAATCCTACAGCTTCAACAGCGACGTCACCGGCAACCTCCGGCTTCCCGCCCTGATCCCGTGGCTGGCCTCGGGAGCCATGCGGGAAGAAGCCCCCGGCAGCTGGCGCGCGACCTTCGGCACGCGTCAATTCAAGTCGGCGAGCTCACCCATCCTGGACGCGACCAACTCGTCCTTCGGCGCAACGCTCAGCCAGACGCTGGGCAACGGCTGGAGATGGTCCGGCGGCTATACGCTGACCATCAACGAAAACCTGGAGACTCTCGGGTCGGATCTCGCATACAACAGCCATGGGTTGTCGCTGCAGATGAGCAAGGTCCTCGGCGGAGGAGTGAGCGTCAACGGGGGGTACTCGGTCACGCTGTCGGATTACGTCAATCCGGACTCCGCCACCCTGTTTACCGAATTCCGCAATAACACGTCCCACAACCTCTCTGCCGGGGCGATGTACTTCGTCAGTTCAAAGTTGCGCCTGTTCGCCAATATGTCCTGGCAGCTTAATGAATCGAACCTGCCTACCGGGTTCATCCTGTCGCCCGAGGACGTCGGCACCGCGGTCGGCATCCAGAGCTCGTCACTGGGCGATTACAAGAATCTCTCAATATCTGCGGGCGCGGCCCTGAGCTTCTAGCCGCCGACTCACGGGGAACTTGCCCATGCAAAGACAGTCTGATACTGGTAAAACACCCGCCCTGAAATCCCGAGCGCGATCGATAGCGCGAGGCATGGGCGGTTTCCGGCGCCCCGCCCCACTCCGCATCGGATTGCATCCATGAAGAAGGTCGTATCGTGACACACGGACACCTCGACGGCCTCAAGCGCCATCTGCCCATCACCCTGCTCCTCAGCCTTGGCCTGAGCGCCTGTGGCGGCGCCGTCAGCAACCTCGGCAACGTCACCCCGGAGGGGTTGGGCAGCACGACCGGCAAGGGACTGTTCCGCGACAGCAACGTCGCCGGGCTGGAATACCGCTCGGGCGAAACCACCGGCGTGACCCCGTTCGAGGACAATCTCACGCTGACGGGGGAGTTCACCTACGAAACCGGCGCCGGGATCACATTTTTTCTCGGCGGCGTCACCCTCGGTACCGCGGCGGGGCAGTCGCTCATCTCGCCGGTCCACCTGGTGGCCAACGGCAGCAATACGAGCAACATCCAGGTGCAGAACATCGCGCGCTTCCTGCAGATGCTCGACAACAACGCGGATCCGGACGACGGAATCGTCATTTCGGAATCGGTGCGCACCGCCGCCCAGAACTGGCCCCAGGTGAATTTCCTGGCCACCGACTTCGATACCGAGATGGTCGGCATCATGTCGGATGTCGCCAGCGTCGATGGCAGGACTCCGGTGCTCCCCGACGCCGTAACCGCGAAGACGCACCTGGATGCCACGCTGATATGCAGTTACTCCGGCGGCTTCGGCGGAGATTTCCAGGACGCCACCGGCCTGCTGGGACGTTTCGGCTTTCTGGTGAACGGCACGACCGGCACCCTGTCCGGACATATCTACCGGAACGGGAGCACGACGGTGATCCCGATCGCCGGCACCACGCCGCTCAGGTTCGATGGACAGAATCTCGGCGGTATATCGGTTGCCGGCAGGACTCCGGAAGGCGACGAATTCACCTTCCAGTTCACGACGCTGAACCAGATCGCCGGTAATTGGCAGAACAGCAGCACCAGCCAGCAGGGTACCTTCTCCGGTATCCGCATGAATGAGGCCCAGACCCCCATCTACCTGTTCAATGGCACCTTCGCCGGCGACGACCCCGGAATCATTTCCTTTGGCATCCTGCGGGACTCCGCCGGAGATCTGAACAGCATCAACGGAGAGCTATACAACGCGACCATCGACCAGCTCACCAATTTCAATGGCCGCGTGATCGGCGAAGAAAGCTCATCGATCCGGTCCATGGATGTCACCTCGGGCGACGTCAAGAATTTTGTCGGCAACATCGATTTCAACAGCCTCACCGTGACCGGTACCTGGACCCAGAATGTCAGCGCACCACAGGTGCAGTCCGGGTCCTATACCGCGACCGGATGCCGGCTCAACTAGCCGGGCCACCCGCCACCCCAGATTCCATCCACGATTTCACCCGATGAATTTGGCCGGCCATCCATGGTGAAATCGCGGGAGTTGACCTCATCATCCGCCTCGCATACCCTGAAGCGCACATCCGACTACCTAGCGGCCCCCCGCATTCACCTGTGGCCCCGCGATAGCCGCAGTGAAACCTCCGAGCAAGGGAAAACTGGCGCCATGGCCGTTACCACCACAGCGGATCCCGTTGCAAGCCAATACGAACGATGGATCTATCCCAGACCTGTCGAGGACCTCTCGGTCGCGCAGGAACGACATCTGCGAGCGGGCTGCGACCCCGCGCGGCTGAGCGCCGCCTACTGGCCTGACCGGCCGCCTCGCGCCGCCATGAAGATACTCGTCGCCGGCTGCGGCGCGAATCTGGCGGCCCGTTACGCCTTTCATTACCCGGAATCCCACGTGGTCGGCATCGACATCAGCGCGGCGAGCCTGGCGCACGAACGCCATCTCAAGGAAAAACACTCGCTGAGCAACCTGGAGCTGAGACTGGGGCGACTGGAGGATGTGGCGCGTCAGGATGAAAGTTTCGATTTCATCGATACCAGCGGCGTGCTGCATCACCTGCCGGATCCGGCACAGGGACTGCGCGCGCTCGGCTCGGCGCTGGCGCCCGATGGCGTAATCTTCGTCATGCTCTATGCCAAATACGGGCGCACCGGGGTCTACATGCTACAGGATCTCTTCCGCATGATGGAGCTGGAGCAGGGCGAGCAGGATCTCGCCGCCGTCAAGGCCTGCCTGTCCACTCTCAAACCTGACCATCAGATCCAGCGCTATCTGCGTCAATCGAATGATGTCGACTACGACGCGGGCCTGGTGGATACCTTCCTGCATCGCCAGGATATCCCGTTCACGGTGCGGGACTGCCTGCGATTGACGGAGGACGCCGGCCTCGCCTTCCAGGGCTGGATGGAAAATTTCTTCTATTATCCCGAGGCGCAGATCCCGCGCACGGCGCCGTTCTACGCATACCTCGACGCCCTGCCGGAACGCCTGCGCTGGCAAGCCATGGAACTGATGCACGGTTATGTCTCGCAACATGCCTTCTTCGTCTGCCACGCGGATCGCGATCCCGCCACGTACCGGATCACATTCGAAGCGGACGAATTCATGCGATACATCCCGGTGCCACGCTGGGATCTCGCGGTCCGGGATGCACCCGATGGCCTCCTCGTACTGGAACGCGCGCCGTATCCTCCGCTGCCGTTATCACGCCCGCAGTCGCTGATACTGCGCCAGGTCGACGGACGCAGGTGCATAGAGGACTGTGTGCGCCAGGCGGGATTCAAGGATCCGCCCGATGTCGCCCTTCGCTTTTGCAGGTCACTGTTCCAGGATCTGTGGCGTCTCGGTCTGTATGATTACCGCCTGCCCCAGTCCATCGCGGACGATACGGTTCCACGAAAGCGGCAGATGGACTGGGGCGCCTTGATCGAAGGCAAGCCCCTTTCAATCCAGCCCGGACAATAACCATCTTTCCAGCGCATGCCCCTCGACCGGGATCGCAGAGCGCGGATCAGGCGACCGGCGCCTCTCGCGGCCGCCCCCTGCCTCACATAGCATCAGCGTCAATTCCGCCTGGCATCACATGAATCCCGTCAGCCGCAATGATCCCTGCCCCTGCGGCAGCGGAAAAAAATACAAGACATGCTGTCTTGCGCGGGGAATCGGGCCGGCCGAGGCCGCCTATAATCTCGGCGTAACCGCCTGTGGCGCGGGACGGCTCGATGAGGCCGTGACCCATTTCCAGCGTTCCCTTGCCCTGCGACCGGAATTCGCGGAGGCGCACAACAATCTCGGCCTGATCTTCCTGAGCCAGGGCCGGCTGGAGGTGTCCGCCCAGTCCTTTCGTGCGGCGCTCGCCGTCCGGCCCGATTACGGCAACGCCCTCTTCAATCTGGCGGGCATCGCGCTGCGGCAGGGCGATCCGCCCGCCGCGATCGAGGCTTACCAGAGGCTTCTGGCGCTCTCCCCCGAGGATGCCGATGCGCATCACCAGCTCGGCAAGGTCCTGCTGCGCTCGGGAAGGGTGGACGAATCGGCTACCCGTTTCGAGCGGGCGCTCGCGCTCAGGCCCGGCTTCCCCGACGCGCTGATCAACCTGGCCAACGCTTACATCAATCAGGGCCGGCACGAGGACGCCGTGCGCTGTTGCGAACAGGCCCTCGCGCTCAGGGCGGATTCCGCCGAGGCGCAGCTCACGCTGGCGATCGCCTGTTACAAGCTGGGCCGGCTGGATGAAAGTACCCGCGCCTGTGAACGGGCGATCGCACTCAGGCCCGATTACGCCGAGGCTTATGTCAATCTGGCCAACAGCCACAACCGGCCCGGCGGACTGGAACAGGCGGCAGCGGCCATCCGACGGGCGCTGGAACTGGACCCGGACTTCACCGCGGCGCACAGCGCCCTGCTGGTGACGCTGCAATACATGGGCGAAGTTACACCAGCGCAGTCCTTCGCCGAACATCGCCGTTTCGCGGCACGCTTCGAGGCGCCGCTCAAGGCCGGCTGGCGCGCCCATCCCAACACGCGCGATCCGGAGCGCCGCCTGAAGATCGGTTATCTCTCGCCCGATTTCCGCCGCCACTCGGTGGCCTGGTTCATCGAGCCGGTATTTACCGCGCACGACAAGACACAGGTCGAGGTCTACGGCTATTACAACCATCACCGGCAGGATGAGGTAACCGCGCGCCTGGCCGCGGCGGCCGACCACTGGCTGCCCTGCCGGGACCTCGCGGACGCGCAGCTGGCCGAGCGTATCCAGGACGACGGAATCGATATCCTCGTCGATCTCGCCGGACACACCAACGAGAACCGCCTGCTCGTGCTCGCGCGCAAGCCCGCGCCGGTGCAGGTCACCTGGCTCGGTTATCCGGCCACGACCGGCCTCGATGCCATGGATTACCGGTTCTGCACGCGCGATACCGATCCGCCCGGACAGGAATCCTGGCACAGCGAAGCCCTCTACCGCCTGCCGCGCAGCCTGTGGTGCTATCGTCCGCCCGCGGAGCGGCCGGCGACCACGCCTGCCGCGCGTGCGCGCCGACCGGATGCCATCACCTTCGGATCAATGAACAATCCGGCCAAGATCGCGCCGGAACGTATCGTCCTGTGGGCCGGCATTCTGCTCGCCGTCCCGGGGTCGCGCCTGATCATGAGCAATATCCCTGAAGGCCCGGTCAGCGACACCCTCCGCGCGCGCTTCACAGGGCGCGGCATCGCGCCGGAACGGCTGCATTTCCCCGGCCGCCTGCCCGCATCCGACTACTGGGCCCTGCTGGACCAGATCGACATCGCGCTGGATCCCTTTCCCTACAACGGCACGACGACCACCTGCGAGACCCTGTGGGCGGGCGTTCCGGTGGTGACGCAGGCCGGTGAAACCTCGGCCGCGCGCGCCGGCTACGCGCTGCTGAAGGCGGTCGGACTGGAGGCGCTGGCCGCGACCTGCGACGCGGATTATGCGCGCATTGCCATCGAGCTCGCGCGGGACACCGCGCGCCTCGACGCCCTGCGCATGGAACTGCCGGCGCGTTTCGCCGCCTCGCCGCTGCGCGATGAGGCCGGATTCACCCGCGACCTCGAGGCGGCCTACCGTGACATCTGGCGCCGCTGGTGCCGCGCCGGCATGGCATAGACAACACCACCGGACAGCCGGGCAGAGCGCCGGCTGTGCTAAAATTCCCCAACGCCGGCGCCTCCGCCCGAAGCCGATGACCCTCGGTCGGCGGAAAGCTTCCCGCCGACGCGATATCCGGCCGCCGAGACGCGCCGGTTGACAGAACGATACTCCGGGAAGGGATGGCCGCTGCATGGAGGACTCCCGCCATGGCGTCCGCGCCTTGCGGGTCCCGCGCCATCGAACACCTGCGATGAGCCTTGATCTACAGTGAACGCCCCTAAACGCAACGACCCCTGTCCCTGCGGCAGCGGCAAGAAATACAAAAAATGCTGCTTCGCGGAAGCGTCCGTCAGCGCGGAGGAGCTCTATAACCGCGCCGTGACCCTGGGGGCGCAGGGCGAACTGGACGCAGCGGCACGCTGCTATGAGCAGGCGCTGCAGATCCGTCCCGGCTTCGCCGAGGCGCACAACAATCTCGGCATGATCCATCTCAGCCACGCTCGCCTGGACGCGGCGGCGCAGCGCTTCCGGCAGGCACTCGCCCACCGGCCGGACTACGCCAACGCCCTGTTCAACCTGGCCGGCATCCTGCTGCGCCAGGGGAACAACGGCGAGGCGATCGACGCCTACCGGCGGCTGCTCGAACTCCATCCCGCGGACAACCTCGCCCGCATCCAGCTCGGCCTGGCGCACAGCGCACGCGGGGAGCTGGACGCGGCGGTCACCTGCTTTCTCGATGTCCTGAAATCGCAACCGGACTCCGCCGAAGCCTGGCAGAACCTTGGCACGGCGCGGTTGCGGCAGAACCGGACCCAGGATGCGATCGACTGCTACCGGAAGGCGCTGGCCATCAAGCCGGACTCGGCCGAGGCGCTGCACAACCTGGGCAGGGCCCGTCTCGGCCAGGGCCGGGTCGAAGAGGCGGCCGGCTGTTTTCAGGCCACCCTCGAGGTCAGCCCCGCGCTCGCCTATGTCTACAGCAACTGGCTGATGGCGCAGCTCTACCGCGCGGACATCCCGCCGGCCCGGCTGCTCGATCTGCACCGCGGCTATGCCGAGCGGTTTGAGGCGCCTCTCAAGCCCCACTGGCGCGCGCATGCCAACACGCGCGATCCCGAACGCCGCCTCCGGATCGGCTATGTCTCGCCGGACCTGCGCCAGCATTCGGTGGCCAGCTTCATCGAGCCCGTGCTGGCGCAGCACGACAAATCCTCGGTGGAAGTCCATGCCTATTACAGCCACAGCCAGCAGGACGAGGTGAACGCGCGCCTGAAGTCCTGCGTGGATCACTGGACCCCCTGTCTCGGCCTGTCGGATGAGCAGCTCGCCGAGCGCATCCGGGCCGACGGCATCGACATCCTGGTGGATCTCGCCGGACACACCGCCGGCAACCGGCTGCTCGCCTTCGCGCGCAAGCCCGCCCCGGTGCAGGTCACGTATCTCGGCTACCCCGCCACCACCGGCCTCACGGCCATGGATTACCGACTCTGCACCCTCGACACCGATCCCCCCGGACAGGAGGCCTGGCATTCCGAGACCCTCTACCGCCTGCCGCGCACCCTCTGGTGCTACCGGCCGCCGGGACCGCGCCCCGGGCGCGCGCCGGCCGCGCGCGGACGGGCGACCGGCATCGCCTTCGGCTCGATGAACAATCTGCCCAAGGTCTCGCCGGAATCCTTCACGCTCTGGATGCAACTGCTGCGCGATAATTCCGCCGCGCGCCTGCTCCTGACCCGCGCGGGCGATGCCGCGACACATGCCGAACTCAAGGCCCGCGCCGCCTCGGCAGGGATCGCTCCCGCGCGGGTCGAGCCGCGCGGACGTCTCTCCGCACAGGAATATCAGGCGCTGCTGGCGGAGATCGACATCGCGCTGGACCCGTTTCCGTACACCGGCACCACCACCACCTGCGAGACGCTGTGGATGGGCATCCCGGTCGTCACGCTGGCCGGTGAGACCTCCGTCGCCCGCTCCGGCCTTGCCTTGCTAAAGTCCGTCGGCCTCGAGGCGCTCGTCGCCCGCGATGCC
>JADLET010000107.1 GCA_020845975.1 Gammaproteobacteria bacterium
AACAACTGGGCCTCATCCAGAACCACCACGCTGTTGACGATGTTGTGCAGCTTGCGGCAGCGGCTGGTACGCGCGGCGAACAGAGACTCAAAAAACTGGACGTTTGTGGTGACGATGATTGATGCATCCCAGTTTTCCGTGGCCAGGCGGGAACGCGCATCTTCTTTGTCGGGGTCGAGATTGGCGTGATGCTCAAGCACGTTGTCGCCAAAGATTCCGCGAAAGATGCCCGCGGTCTGCTCGATGATGCTGGTATAGGGGATTACGTAAATGATGCGCCGTTTTTGATGGCGTACCGCATGTTGCAGGGCGAAGGCCATGCCGGACAGGGTCTTGCCTCCACCGGTCGGAACAGTAAGCGAAAAAATTCCTGGATCAAGCTGCGCCTTTTCGCGGCATTGCCGCAGGATGTCGGCGCGGATGTCATTGACGGGGGTTTTATCTGCTTTGGCAGTCTTGTCTGCCATGTGTTTATCGTAATCCTCCAACAAGCTGGGCATGTCACGATAGCCGTCGCGGGATGCAGCTTTTTCGTCATCCATGAATGCCTCAGTATCGAGGAAGTCGGCATCGGCCAGGCAGGAGAACAGCATACGCAGCCACAGATGAAATCCATCTGTGCCGCCCTTCAATTTCGAGGTGGGCTTGGGTTGCGCCAACATCTCCGGTGGAATGGTGTGGGTCGGAATGCGATCAAGCAGATGGTTTTGCTCAGCCGCGAGGCGGATGGAAAGCGCTTTACCACCTGTGCCCGAAGCACTCCAGTCGGGTAACCCGGCGTGATGACCGGCTATCAGGTAGGCCAGAATGCGCCCGTGCTTATCAAACTGACGCATTGCATGAATTGCGCCAGCGGTGGAGTGATCTACACGACCCACGGCACTGTCTTCTACTTCAATATGCGCGTTGGCTTTCTCATAACCACTGGCTTTTTTGATATAGCTCTGAAACTCTTTGCTGTATTTTCCGAGGTCGTGCCATAGCCCTGCTATATATCCCCAATCAGAAGCCCCAAACTCATTGGAAAACTCCGAAGCAAGTCTCGCAACGGCTGAAAGATGTTCGCCAAGCGGATGAACTACAAATTGGCCATTTCTATCCTGACGCACATGCGCCAAATAATCGACATCGCGGTTTTCCCCGACTGTTTCGGTCATTGTTATTAGTATCAGTTAACTTCTTTAGCTTTATTCAGTACAACCCTTTTATCACACTCCTGTCTCAATACATGAGACTGTGTAATTTCCATGGCCATATCTAGCTAGACATTTTTCATTACCCGACCAGGCAGCGCTACTCTGCAAAAGTATTAGTGCGCCGCGACTTACATGTCGTGACCCGGCTCAACTGGCTCCAGGAGCAGACCACTACTGATACTTTTCTGTCGCCTGCATCAGCCGCCGGACCAGCACATCTCGCAAGGACTCAGGCGCAACCACCTCTACCTCCGGCCCATACTTCAGGATATCCATGATCAATTCCCGGGGGTCGCCATAGGGAATCTTCAGCTCGTAGCTGCCGTCCTCCAGCCATGCCCCCTGCTGCTCGGGGTGCCAGCGTTCGTCCGCGACCCAGCGCGCGGCCAGCGGTGTAAAACGTAATACGGCGGTATCCTGCGGCTTTCCGGCGAAGATTCCATAAGATGTGGCGAAGTGGTCATCAAGATCCCGGTCATCGATGTCCCGGGCTGTCTGTTCGAGCGGGTTGCATTGGCGGATGCGATCGACGGCGAAGCTGCGCAACCCTTCTTTCTCGTGGCACCATGCATCGAGGTACCAGTTGCCGCGGTAGTGGATCAGGCGTTGCGGTGAAATCACCCGCTCGGTCACATCGTCCCGTGCCCGGCCGTGATAGGTGATCCGCACGCGCCGTCGCCTGAGCAAGGCATCCGCCACGGCGGCGAAGTATTCGCTCGCCGGCCGCGCGGCCATGGGCGGGATGCGCACCCGGCGCAGGAGATCCCCTCCGCCCAGGTGTTCGGTTTCCAGCAGTTCTTCGATCCGGCCACGCAGTGGCGCGAGGTGGCTTTCCAGCAGCCCCGGCTGGATATCGACGAGCAGGCGGTGGATCGCCAGCAGGGCCGAGAGTTCGGAGGCATTGAACCACAGCCCGGGCAATTCGTATTGATGTGCGCCCTGACGGCTGTCGTAAAAGTACCCGCCGCAGCCACGGTCATAGGCCAGCGGCGCCCCCAGCCGGTCGCGCAGGTCCTCGATGGCGCGGAACAGGGTTGCCCGCGAGCATTCCAGCCTCTCCATGAGCACCCGGCCGGAAACCGGGCGCCGGGCCTGACGCAACAGCCGGTGGAGGGCGTAAATACGATCGAAGCGGTCCATGCAGCCTTGCCTCCACGCGAAAGGTAACCGTTGGATACCTTGCCATGGCTGTGCGAGGCGGGCAAACATATCGCCCGGCGCCCCGCCTTATATATGGAGTGGCGGAGGGAACGCGGTTTGATTTAGGGAAACGCTGAACAATGGCGTGGATGAGAAAGCGGGAACCCGGCAATTCAAGGGCCCGGATGTCCGCCTGCGCGGAGATGACGAATTAACCAGACCCTCCCTGAATCAGTCACCCGGCCCTGCACGTTGGCTTTCTACCTCGCTCTTCACCAGCTCCAGCAGTTGCCGTGCCCCGAATGACGGCAGCGGCTTGCCATGGACGAAGAAGGTGGGGGTCTGGGTGACACCACCGGCCTGGGCGTCGGCGAGGTCCTGCTTCAGAACGACATCGACGGGCGGCGTGACCGCATCGGCGCGGGCACGCGCGAGATCGAGGCCGGCCACGCCGGCGATGTCCCATGCCAGGGCCAGGTCGGGCGCGCCGTGGACCGCCCATTCCGGCTGCCGCGCGAGCAGCGCCTCCAGCACCGACTCGTACTGCCCCTGAATCCGCGCCGCCTCGAGGATCCGCACCACCTCGTCCGAGCCCTGGTGGAAGGGGGTGTACCGCATGACCAGCCGTACGTTTCCCGGAAACATCGCGAGGATCTGCTTCACGACCGGGTAGAAGGTCCGGCACGCCTCGCAGGCGGGGTCGAAGAATTCGACGATGGTCACCGGCGCATCGACGGGCCCGAGCACCGGTGAATGCGGGCGCACGAGCTCGCCTCCTGCGGGCGCGGCCATATGCCCGGTCTGGCTGTGGCGGTCATAGGCCAGAACGACGGCCAGAACGGCCGCGAGGACGGCGACGATAACGACGGGGCGCGTGAACATGGGATTCCTCCGGTGCGCGGGAACGGGCGGGACGCCGTGCGACTCAGTATAACGGAATCGATGCGGGATCCCGTCCGCGGGCGCCCCTGTTTTCTGGCCTCCGCCGCCTTGGTGTACAATTGCCGGTTCCAGCGCCATTCAAGCACAGGGGACGGATCTTGGAACAATATCACGGCACCACCATCCTCTCGGTGCGGCGCGACGGCCGCGTGGTGATCGGCGGCGACGGTCAGGTTTCGCTCGGCGCCACCATCATGAAGGGCAACGCACGCAAGGTACGCAGCCTGTACAACGGCCGCGTACTGGCCGGCTTCGCGGGCGGCACGGCGGACGCCTTCACCCTGTTCGAGCGCTTCGAGGGCAAGCTGGAAAAACATTCAGGGAATCTCGCCCGCGCCGCGGTGGAACTGGCCAAGGACTGGCGCACCGACCGCATGCTGCGCCGGCTGGAGGCCCTGCTGGCGGTGGCGGACGCGAAGGATTCGCTGATCATCTCCGGCAACGGCGACGTCATCGAGCCGGAACAGAGCCTGATGGCGATCGGCTCGGGCGGCTTCTACGCACAGGCCGCCGCGCGCGCGCTGCTGGAAAACTCCACGCTGGACGCCCGCGCCATCGTGGAGAAATCACTCGCCATCGCCGCCGGGATTTGTGTGTACACGAATACCAACGTCACCATTGAAGAACTGGCCGCGGGCTGATGTCCGCCGGTGAAACGCCCATGTCTGAAATGACCCCGCGCGAAATCGTCCAGGAACTGGACAAGTACATCATCGGCCAGGCCGCCGCCAAGCGCGCCGTCGCCATCGCCCTGCGCAACCGCTGGCGGCGCATGCAGGTCATCGGCGAGCTGCGCAACGAGATCACGCCGAAGAACATCCTGATGATCGGCCCGACCGGCGTCGGCAAGACCGAGATCGCACGCCGCGTCGCGCGCCTGGTCAACGCACCCTTCATCAAGGTGGAGGCGAGCAAGTTCACCGAGGTCGGCTACGTCGGGCGTGACGTCGAATCCATCGTGCGCGACCTGGTCGACGTCGCCATCAAGATGACGCGCGAACTGGAGATAAAACGCGTACGCCGCCGCGCTGAGGATCTCGCTGAGGATCGCATCCTCGACATCCTGCTGCCGCCGGCGCGCGGCGGCGAGATGGAGGCGTCCGAAAACGCCACGCGGCAGAAGTTCCGCAAGAAGCTGCGCGAGGGCGAGCTCAACGACAAGGAAATCGACATTGAACTGAGCATGGCCTCCGTCGGGGTGGAGATCATGGCGCCGCCCGGGATGGAGGAGATGAGCAACCAGCTGCAGGGGCTGTTCCAGAATCTCGCCGGTCAGCGGACCAGGAAGCGCCGCCTCCCGGTCCGCGACGCGTTCAAGCTGCTGGCGGATGAGGAGAGCGCCAAGCTCGTCAACGAGGAAGAGATCAAGACGCGCGCGCTGGAGGCCGTGGAACAGAACGGCATCGTGTTCATCGACGAGATCGACAAGATCACGCGCCGTTCGGATGCCCAGGGGCCGGATGTTTCGCGCGAGGGCGTGCAGCGCGACCTGCTGCCGCTGGTGGAGGGCTGCACGGTAAATACCAAGCACGGCATGGTGAAGAGCGACCACATCCTGTTCATCGCCTCGGGCGCCTTCCATCTCAGCAAGCCCTCGGATCTGATCCCGGAGCTGCAGGGTCGGCTGCCGATCCGCGTCGAGCTCGACGCGTTGACGGCGGAGGACTTCGTGCGCATCCTGACCGAGCCGGACGCCTCCCTGACCGAACAGTACCAGGCGCTGCTCGCGACCGAGAATGTCACCGTCGAATTCAGCGCGGACGGAATACGGCGCCTCGCCGAGATCGCCTGGGAGGTCAACGAACGCTCGGAAAACATCGGCGCGCGTCGCCTGCACACCGTCATGGAGCGGGTGATGGAGACGCTGTCATACGATGCCTCCGACCACCCCGGCCAACAGGCGCTCATCGACGCGGCCTACGTGGACATGCACCTCGGCAAGCTGGCGGAGAACGAGGACCTGAGCCGGTATATCCTGTAGAGACCCGGATCGCGACCGAACGAAATGACGCAGCCACCCAGACCGAACGAAATCCGCCTGCACCAGAAGTCGCGCGTGCTCGAGATCGCCTTCGATGACGGCGCCCGCTTCGAACTCCCCTGCGAACTGTTGCGCGTTTACTCCCCCTCCGCCGAGGTGCGCGGGCACGGCCCCGGCCAGGAGGTATTGCAGGTCGGCAAGGAAAACGTGAACATCAAGGCCATCGAGCCGGTCGGCACCTACGCGATCAAGCTGGTGTTCGACGACGGCCACGACAGTGGACTCTATACCTGGGATCTGCTCCACCGTCTCGGCGCGCGGCGCGAGGAATTGTGGGACAACTACCTGCAGCGTCTGGCGCAAGCCGGACACGTGCGCCAGCCCTGAGACGCGGCGCGAGGAATTCGTCATGAAGCCACCGATCGACAAACCCGGCCATACCCACTTCGGCTTCGAACAGGTCCCGGTGTCCGAGAAGGTCGCCCGCGTGCGCGGCGTGTTCGATTCCGTCGCTGGCAGCTACGACCTGATGAACGACCTGATGTCCTTCGGCGTGCACCGGCTGTGGAAACGGTTCACGATCGATATCGCCGGCGTGCGCCCTGGCCAGCGCGTGCTCGATCTTGCCGCCGGCACCGGTGACCTGACCCGGCGGCTTGCCGCCCGTGCGGGCGCCGACGGCGTGGTGGTCTCCTCCGACATCAACGCGGCGATGCTCGGGACCGGACGCGACCGCCTGCTCGACCACGGCATGGCCGGCAACATCGAATATGTGCAGGCCAATGCCGAGCGCCTGCCCTTCGCGGACAACAGCTTCGACCTGGTCACGATCGGCTTCGGTCTGCGCAACGTTACCGACAAGGCGGCCGCGCTGTCCTCGATCCACCGTGTGCTGCGGCCGGGCGGACGCCTGCTGGTGCTGGAATTTTCACGGCCAACGCTGGCGCCGGTGGCGCGGTTCTATGATCAGTATTCGTTCAGGATACTCCCCCTGATCGGCCGCCTGGTGGCGCGGGACGAGGCCAGCTATCGCTACCTCGCCGAATCGATCCGCATGCATCCGCCGCAGGACGAACTCAAGGCGATGATGGAGAACGCCGGTTTCGCGCGCTGCGATTACCTCAACCTCTCCACCGGAATCGTCGCCCTGCATCGCGGCTATAAACTCTGAATCGGCGCGAGACCGCCCCGTGAGCCTGCAGACGCTATTCACCACCACGGCACTCGGCGCGCTCCAGGTGGCGCTCAACCGCGCGCTGCAACTCGACCCGGACACGCTCGACCGGCTCGCCGGCCTGTCCGGCAAGGCGATCGAGGTGCGCCTGCAGGCCTTCGACCTGCATTTCTTCATGCTGCCGGGCGCGAGCGGCATCGACCTCGTGTCCGAACTCGAACGGGCGCCGGACGCGGTCTTTTCCGGCACGCCGCTCGGCCTGTTGCGCGGCGCGCTGAATCGCAGCGGGCGACATGAACTGTTCGGGAACGATCTGCGCATTGAGGGCGACACCGAACTCGGCCGGCGTCTCAAGACTATTCTGGACGGCGTCGACTTTGACTGGGAGGAGCATCTGTCCCGCATCACCGGCGACGCGGCCGCGCATCAGCTCGGCAATCTTGTGCGCGTACTCGGCCGCTGGTCGCGCGAGGCCGGCGCCAGCATGACGGACAATCTCGAGGAGTATCTGCATGAGGAGTCGCGCCTGATGCCGCAGCGCCGCGAGGTCGAAGAGTTCATCGCCGCGGTGGATATCCTGCGCACCGATGCCGACCGGCTGGAGCAGCGCATCGCGCGCCTCGAGCGGCGTCCGGACCAGGATCGGGACGGCGGCGCGGCATGAGCAGGCGGCGGAATCCTCTGGACGCGACGCCATGATGCGGATCCGCCCGGGACAGATCCTGCGCCTGCTGCATATCAACCGCGTGCTGATCAAGCATGGCCTGGATGAGATTGTGTTCGCGACGCATCTGTTCCGTCCGGTGCGCTTCGCGCTCTATCTGCTGCCGTGGACCTGGTTCCGGCGCACGCGCGCGCCGCGCGCCGTGCGCCTGCGCCTGGCGCTGGAGGAGCTCGGCCCGCTGTTCGTCAAATTCGGCCAGATCCTGTCGACCCGGCGCGACCTGCTGCCGGACGACATCGCCGACGAGTTTGCCCGCCTTCAGGATGACGTCGCGCCGTTCCCTGGCGCGGTCGCGCGCGAGATCGTCGAGCGCGCCTATGGCCAGCCGCTGGGCGAGGTATTTACTTCATTTGACGAGACGCCGCTCGCCTCCGCCTCGATCGCCCAGGTGCACGCGGCGGAGCTGCCGGACGGCAGCGCGGTGATCGTCAAGGTGGTGCGCCCCGGCATCCGCACCGTCATTCGGCGCGACGTCGGTCTGCTGCACACGCTGGCGGAACTGGCCGAGCGCTACTGGCCGGAAGGGCGGCGCCTGCGCCCGCGCGAGGTGGTGACCGAATACGAGAAGACCATCCTGGACGAGCTCGACCTGATGCGCGAGGCGGCCAATGCCTCGCAGCTGCGGCGCAACTTCGCCGGATCGCCCGTGCTGTATGTGCCTGAGGTGTACTGGCCGCAGACCCGCGGCAATGTGATGGTGATGGAGCGTATTTCGGGCATCCCGATCGGCGATATTGATGCCCTGCGACGCGCCGGCATCGACCTGAAGGCGCTGTCCGAGCGCGGCGTCGAGATCTTCTTCACCCAGGTCTTTCGCCACAATTTCTTTCACGCCGACATGCATCCGGGCAATATCTTCGTCTCGCCCGAGGGACGCTACATCGCGGTGGACTTCGGCATCATGGGGGCACTGAGTCCGGAGGATCAGCGCTATCTGGCGGAAAACGTCCTCGCCTTTTTCAATCGCGACGACCGCCGCGTGGCGGAACTGCACGTGGAGTCAGGCTGGGTGCCCGCCGGCACCCGCATCGATGAATTCGAGGCCGCGATACGCACGGTGTGCGAACCGATCTTCGAACGCCCGCTGAAGGATATTTCCTTCGGGCGCCTGCTGCTGCACCTGTTCCAGACCGCGCGGCGTTTCAACATGGTGATACAACCGCAACTGGTGTTGCTGCAGAAGACTCTGCTCAACATCGAGGGACTGGGCCGCCAGCTGTATCCCGATCTCGACCTGTGGAACACGGCGAAACCGTTCCTGGAACGCTGGATGAGCGAGCATGTCGGTGTGTTCGCCATGATGAACGCCGTGAAGACCCGCTTTCCCCACTGGCTGGACAAACTCGCACAGCTGCCCGACCTGGCGTTCGACACGCTGAAGCGGGCGCACGACGAGAAACTGCGGCTGGAATGGCATTCACCCCAGCTTGATGAACTGAGCGGCGCGGTCCGGCGCGCCAACCGGCGTACCGTGGCGGCGGTCGCTGGCAGCGGTCTGCTGATCTGTGCCGCGCTGCTGTACGGACTCGATCGCGACAGCGCGCCGCTGCTCGCCTGGTTGAGCGGCGCCCTCGGCGTCGCCGCCCTGGGCTGGACGTGGTGGCGGGATTAGAATGCAGCCCGCATGGAGCGCAGCGGAATCCGGGGACAGGCCGACCTAGTCCTCAGACCTCAGACCTGCGCCTCCCGAACCAGGCCCGCCTCCACCCGCGCGCGCGCCTCGCTTCCGGCCAGGATCTCCACCAGCTCGAGGGCAAAATCCATCGCCGTGCCCGGTCCGCGCGAGGTGATGACGCGACCGTCACGTACCACCGGCCCGGCCACCTGTTGCAGGCCCGGGACGCCGAGTCCGTCCAGCGTGCCCGGAAAGGCCGTGGCGCGACGACCATCGAGCAGACCCGCGGCCGCCAGCACCTTGGGCGCGGCGCAGATGGCCGCGGCATATTTCCCGGCGGCGGCCATGCGCTGCAACAAGGAGATGATGCGCGCGTCATCGCGCAGGTGGTCGGCGCCGGGCATGCCGCCGGGCAGCACGATCATGTCATAATCGCGCCGCACCGCCTCGTCCAGCGTTGTATCGGGAAGCAGTCGCGTGCCGCGACTGGCGCGCACGGGGCCATCCTCCAGGCCCGCGGTGACCACCTCGATACCGCCGCGACGCAACAAATCGATGATCGTCACAGCCTCGAGTTCCTCGCACCCCTGCGCCAGCGGAACCAGTACGCTCGTCATGATGATTGCCTCATTTTGGAGATAAGGGGACGGAGTTAGGTCCGTCCCCTTCCCTAATGACCTAATTGGCGTCGCTGATCAACCGGCCCGGATACTCGACGGCGGCGGGCGACCACGCCTTCGATGCGACCACGGTACGGCGCTCATCGTCCAGCAGGCGGCGATAACGGATCAACTGGGAAACCGGGAGGAGCTCTATGCCGGCCTCGCGCAGACGTCCGATATTGGCCTCGAGAAACGCCAGCGTTTGCGGATGCGGGTGCCCGATCGCAACGGCGGTGCCCCTTTCACGGGCCTCCTCGATCAGATTGTCGAACTCGCGCGCGATGGCGTCACTGTCCAGCACCGCATCAAGAAAGATGTCGCGCCGTATCGTCGGCACCCGGCTCTCCGCCGCCACCCGGTGCGCGACGCTGAGGATCGAGGTAAAGCTGTCGACGAAATACAGTCCGCTGTACTGGCGCAGTTCCTCCATCAGCCATTCCATATGACCGCGCGACTGGGTCAGCAGACTGCCCATGTGATTGTTGACGCCGCTGACATAGGGCACCGCGAGCAGATCCCGGCGCACGGTGCGCAGAAATTCGCGCCGTGTCATGGTCGTCAGCAGGCCGCCGCCGTCTCTCAGCGGCGTGCCGACCGCCTGCATCGGCAGGTGCAGCATGACTTCCTTGCCGGCTTCGTTCGCCAGTGTGGCGAGATGCCGCGCATGCGGCGTATTGGGGAGAAAGGCGCAGGTAACCGCCCCCGGCAGCGCCACGACACGGGCGCCTGCGCCCAGACGATTGCCGAGATCATCAATGATGATACTCACCGCCGGCGGATGCCGGGGATCCTCCCCCGCCGCCGCGACCCCGCCCGGGAGGCAGGCAAGCGGCAACAGGAGGATTGCGGCGATGAAGGCGACGGGTTTCAATAAACCTCGATCATGCAGTTGCCCTGCACGCATCCGGTGTTATTGCCCATTCTTCAGAATGGTCAGCCCCTTGAGCAGGTTGAGCGCCTCGTAGAGCTGATAGTCCTCACTGGCCAGGCTCGCCTTCTTGTCTGTTCCAGCGGCAGGCGTCGTCTCCGGCGTCGCAGGTGCGACGTCGTTCTGCCTCGATTCCTCACCGTTGACCAGATGGCGGCTCAGGTCAGCCTCCTTGATCGCGGCGAAATCGGGCTCTTCCACCGCCGCCAGCTTCACATTCTCCAGCGGGATATCCGGCACAATGCCCTCAGCCTGGATCGAACGGCCGGACGGTGTGTAGTAGCGCGCGGTGGTCAGCTTCAGGGCGCTGCCGTCGTTCATCGGCAGGACGGTCTGCACCGATCCCTTGCCGAAGGTCTTGGTGCCCATGATAAGCGCGCGCTTGTGGTCCTGCAGCGCACCCGAGACAATTTCGCTGGCCGAAGCGGAACCCACGTTGACCAGAACCACGATCGGCGCGCCGCTGAGGACATCTCCCGGCGTGGCAGGGAACTCCACGCGCGAATCCTCGGTACGTCCTTCGGTATAAACCACCAGTCCCTTGTCAAGGAAGGCATCGGAGATATCCACGGCGGCGTTGAGCACACCCCCGGGGTTGTTGCGCAGATCAAGCACGAGGCCCTTGAGCTGGCCGCCGTTTTCCTTCTTGAGGGCGTTGATCGCATCGACCATGTTCTCGCCGGAGGCCGCCTGGAACTGGGTGATGCGCACATAACCGAAACCGGGTTGCAGCATCCGGCTCTTGATGCTCTTCACCTTGATGACATCGCGCGTGATGACCGCCTTGATCGGCTTGTCATGCCCTTCGCGTACGATGGTGAGCGTGATCGCAGTGCCGGGCTTGCCGCGCATCATGTCGACCGCCTCCTTGAGACTCATGCCCTTCACGGGGGTATCGTCGAGGCGGATGACCAGATCGCCCGCCTCGACGCCGGCGCGCTGGGCGGGCGTATCGTCGATCGGCGCGATGACCTTGACGAATCCGTTCTCCATGCCGACCTCGATACCGAGGCCGCCGAATTCGCCGGTGGTACCGACCTGCAATTCCTCATAGGACTCGGCGTCGAGATAGGCTGAGTGCGGATCCAGTCCGGCCAGCATGCCGCGCACCGCGTTATCGATCAGTTCCTTGTCGTCAACGGGTTCGACGTAGTTGTTCTTGATGTTGGCGAACACGTCGGTGAAGGTGCGCAGCTCCTTGAGTGGAAGCGGCGCTGGCGCCGCTTCCCGCTCCGCGAATACGCCGTGACCGATGGTGAGCGAGACGCCCAGTATCAATCCGGTAGCCAGGATCAACACATATCGCGCTTCAATCTTCATTACCTACCTCCATGATCACGGTATCGGCCGTGCGAGCGGCGTTTCGAATCCGAGCCATACTTTAGCAGAAATACACCCCATCAACCGGAAATAATGCCGGCTCAGCGCTTATCGGCCCGGCACCAGCGCACCGGGTTGTCCGGCACGCCGTTATGACGGATCTCGAAATAAAGTCCCGCCGAATCCTGGCCACCGCTGTTGCCCACGGTCGCAATGGTTTCCCCGCGCTCGACCCAGTCGCCGACATTCTTGGCGACGCTCTGGTTTTGACCGTACAGACTCATGTAACCATCGCCATGATCGACGATGATGAGCAGACCGAAACCGCGTAACCAGTCGGCGAACGCCACCCGTCCGCGATAGATCGCCTTGACCTCGACGCCCTCCTCGGCGCCGATGATGACGCCGCGCCAGGTCAGCGAACCCACCTGACGCGCGGCGCCATAGCGGGCGGTGATCTTGCCGCGCGCCGGCCAGGACAGCTTGCCCTTGTGCCTGGCAAATGGCCCCGAGTCGCCCGGCCCGGAAGGACGCTCCGCCGGTATCTCCGCCAGCGCCCGGCGCAGCTTGATGAGCAGCTCCGACAGGTTGCGCTCGTCCTGCAGCAAGACCTCCAGCTTTTGTTGCTTGCCCTTGATCTCGCCGCCCAGCTTGACCAGCACCTGACGCCGCGAAGCGCGCGAGTCGCGCAGGGCCTGCAACTGTTGCGTCCGTTCACCGTGCAGCTGCTCCAGCGTCTCCGCCTGCTGGGCGATGGCATGCTCGAGGACGCTGATCTCGGCGAGGCGGTGGTCGATCTCCCCGATACGGTCGGCGCGGGCGCGGTTGAGGTAATCGTAATAGGTCAGCATGCGGCCGATCGAGGAGGGTTCCTGCTGGCTGAGGATGATCTTCATGTGCCCCTCACGGCCCATCGCATAACCGGCGAGGATCTGCTGGGCCAGGATCCGGCGCTGATGTTCGAGCGCGACGTTCGCCTCATCGCGCCGTGCGCGCAGGCCACGCAGCTCCGCGTCCTTCTGCGTCAGTTCCTTCTTCAGTTTCTTAAGGGACTGGGTGAGGCTTCCGATGGAGACTTCGGAATCACGCAGCTGCCCACGCAGCTCGGCCTGCTTGCCGCGCGCCTGGTCGAGCGAAGTGCGCAGCTCCTTGATCGTACGGCGCAGCGCCTCGAGTTTCGTGGCCTTTTCCTTTTCTTCCGCGCCCGGCACGGTTCCGCCGGCGGATGGGGCCGCGGCGGACGCTGACACCATGCCGCACAACAGGAGCGCCGCCAGCATGAGCGGCGCGTGCGCCAGGAGGCGCCGGCGAAGGGAAACGGGGCTGAACGCGCCTGCGGGAGATGTCGCGGCGGATGAGGGTGTGGGCATCACCCCGGCACTATAATCTCAAGACGCGGAGAGTTCCACCATCGAGCGGCCGCTCATTTCGGACGGAGGTTCGATGTTCATCAGATACAGCATGGTGGGCGCGATGTCGGACAGCGCTCCTTCATGGACGATGCGTGCCGGACGACCGACATAAACAAAGGGCACCGGATTGGAGGTATGGGCCGTATGCGCCTGCCCGGTGGATTCGTCGCTCATCCGTTCGGCGTTGCCGTGATCGGCGGTCACGATCATCTCGCCGCCGGCCTTGCGCATGGCGTCATATATCCGGCCAAGACAGCCATCAATGGTTTCGATGGCGTGTACCGCGGCCGGAAGGTTACCCGTGTGCCCGACCATGTCGGCATTGGCATAGTTGCAGATGATTACGTCGAAGCGGCCGCTCTCGATGGCCGCGACCAGCTTGTCGGTGACCTCGCCCGCGCTCATCTCGGGTTTCAGGTCGTAGGTGGCCACCTTCGGCGATGGCACCAGGATGCGCTCCTCGCCCGCGAATTCACGCTCCTCGCCGCCGTTGAAGAAGAAGGTGACATGGGCGTATTTCTCGGTCTCCGCGATGCGCAGCTGGCGCAGGCCGAGCCCCGCGATGTATTCGCCGAAACCGTTGCTGATGGTCGAAGAGGGAAAGGCCACCGAGACCGCGAAATCCTTGCTGTAGTCCGTCAGCGTGACGAAGTCACCCAGCTGCGGCCGCGCCATGCGTTCGAACCCGTCGAAGGCGGGATCGCAGAAGGCGCGCGTCAGCTGGCGCGCGCGATCGGAGCGGACGTTCATGAACAGGATGACATCGCCATCCTCCACGCGCACCGGCTGCCCGTCACGCGGGACCACCAGCGTCGGCTTGACGAATTCATCGTTCTCGCCGCGAACATAGGCCTGCTCCAGGGCCGAGCGCGCGGACTCGGCGCGGTACTCGGCCTGGCCCGCCGTGATCAGATCGTAGGCCTGCCGGGTGCGTTCCCAGCGCTGATCTCGATCCATGGCGTAATAGCGTCCGACAATCGAGGCCACGCGCCCTCCGCCCGCGTCACGGAATACTTGCCCGGCGTTCTCGAGATACGCCGCCGCGCTCCTGGGCGGCGTGTCGCGCCCGTCGAGGAAGGCGTGCAGGTAAACCTTCGTCCCGACCCGCCCCACTGCTTCGCGGATCATCGCGTGGATATGTTCCTGGTGACTGTGCACGCCGCCTGTGGAAAGCAGGCCAAGGATATGCACCGCGCGACCGGTATCCGCCGCCTTCGCGAGCGCGCCGCGGATCACCGGGTTGACCCGGAACTCTCCGTTCGCAATCGCGCGATCGATGCGGGTGATTTCCTGGTATACCACCCGGCCGGCGCCCATGTTCAGGTGGCCTACCTCCGAATTGCCCATCTGATCCGCGGGCAGGCCCACGTAGTTGCCGGAGCCCTGGATCAGTCCATGCGGATAGTCACGCCACAGCTGATCCCAATTGGGTTTGCGCGCGGCATGAATGGCGTTGTGGCGCGGGTCCTCGCTGTAACCCCAGCCGTCGAGGATGATCAGGGCCAGCGGCCTGGGACGTTTCATATGTGCGTTCATGGCTCAGGATTAGACAGAGTTTAATTCTTGATATACACGACTATATATAGACTGACGCGGCAAAGACAACCATCCGCCTGAAATAAACGGGGATTATTATACAATCGCGCGCGGGAGGAAATGCCTCCGGCAGGTCGGCGGGTGGTCGCGCCGGACCAGATCGACTAAGCTATCCGCCTCCCCGTCCCGGCCGGGACGGGCCTGACGATGGATTTTTTTCCCGATGGATCAGATTGGCACCTTCATCTTCAGTCACTGGCTGCTGTTTCTCTCGCTCGTGATCATCCTGACCCTGCTGGCAGGGAGCCTCGCCAAGGACCGCCTGCTCGGATTCAGGGAGATCAAGCCGGCGGATGCCGTCGAGATGATCAATCACCAGAACGCTGCCGTGCTCGACGTGCGTGAACCCGGTGAGTACTCCGGCGGACACATCCTCAACGCCGTCAACATCCCGCTGAACGCGCTGGAGGAACGTCTTGGTGAAATCGAATCATGGCGCGAACGGGCGGTCATCGTGTGTTGCCGCAGCGGCGCCCGCGCCGCGCGCGCCAGCGCGCTGCTGCGCCGAAACAACTTCACCGCCGTCTCCAAGCTTTCCGGCGGCGTCCTTGCCTGGGAGAGTGCCGGGCTGCCCTTGAACAAGGCCTGAGAATAGAACCGCGCCGGCGAACATGTTAAGGTAGCCGGGCTTGAAAAGCGCCGGCGCCCGGCGTGGATTATTGTGAAATCATCACCGAGGATCCCTTCATGTCGGATGAAAACCCCAGACAGTTCGCCATTAAAAAGATCTACTCCAAGGACATCTCCTTCGAGACCCCGAATTCTCCGCAGATCTTCCATGATGAAAAGAAATGGGCGCCTGAAGTCGATGTCAGCCTGAGCAACCGCAGCGGGGCAATCAGCCAGGACGTCTACGAGACCATCCTCTCGATCACGGTCACCGCCAAGCTCGAAGGCAAGGTCGCCTATCTCGCCGAGGTGCATCAGGCCGGGCAGTTCTTCATCAAGGGGCTGCCGGAGGAAGAGTTACGCGAACTGTTGGGCAGTTACTGCCCGAATCTGCTGTTCCCCTTCATCCGCGAGGCGGTCGCCAGCCTGGTCGTCAAGGGCGGTTTCCCGCAGCTCCTGCTCGCGCCCGTGAACTTCGAACTGCTCTATGCCCAGCATATGAAGGCCATGAAGGAGCAACAGGAAAAAACCGCGCAGCCCCAGCCCCAGCCCCAGGTCGAGCATTGAGCAGAGGCAACCTGGTGTACTGATATGAGCGCAGACGACGCTCCAATCCTCGTGATCGGCGCCGGATCGTGGGGCACGGCGCTCGCCATCCTGCTGGCCGGCAATGGTCATCAGGTCCTGCTGTGGGGCAACGAACCGACGCAGATGGAGGAGCTCGCGCGCCGCCGCCAGAATGCCGCCTATCTGCCCGGCATCACTTTCCCTGACCAGCTCGAAATCGCGCCGGATATCGCCGCCGCGCTGGCGCGCTCACGCGATGTCCTCATCGCCGCGCCCAGCACCGCATTCCGCGCCGTGGTCCGCACCATCATTCAGCATCGGCCGGACGATGTCCGCATCGCCTGGGGAACCAAGGGTCTTGAACCCGGCCGTGGCCGGCCGTTGCACGAACTGATCGGGGATGAATGCCCCTCCCGGCCGCCGCTGGCGGTGATCTCGGGTCCTACCTTCGCCGCCGAGGTCGCGCGCGGCCTGCCGACCGCCGTCACCGTGGCGACGAACGACGCCGAATTCGCCGCCGCACTCACCCGCCGCCTCCATAACGACTACTTCCGCGTCTATACCTCCACCGACATCGTCGGTGTCGAGATCGGCGGCGCGGTCAAGAACGTGCTGGCGATCGCGGCCGGCATCGCCGACGGGCTCGGCTTCGGCGCCAACACCCGCGCCGCACTGGTGACGCGCGGCCTCACCGAGATCATGCGGCTCGGCGTCGCGCTTGGCGGACGCCGGGAGACCTTCATGGGCCTGGCCGGACTCGGCGACCTGGTGCTGACCTGCACCGATGACCAGTCGCGCAACCGCCGCCTCGGCCTGGCGCTCGGTCGTGGGCAGGGCATCGCGCAGGCCAGCGCCGAGATCAGCCAGGTCATCGAAGGCGTGCAAGCGGCGCGCGAGGTCACCGCGCTTGCGCTCGCACACGGGATCGAAATGCCCATCGCCAGCGAAGTGTATCGCGTGCTGCATGAAGGCAAGGATCCGCGCGCGGCCGTGAAGTCGCTGCTGGGACGCGAGCAGAAGGCGGAAGATTTCTCCTGACACAATGCCGCGCCGGATAAGAGGCCCGTCATGAAGGCGATGATCCTGGCGGCCGGGCGCGGCGAGCGCATGCGCCCGCTCACCGACACAGTACCCAAACCGCTCCTCGAGACCGGTGGGCGCAGCCTGATCGAATACCATCTGCTTGCCCTGGCACGGGCCGGCGTCACCTACATCGTCATCAACCACGCCCATCTCGGCGCGCAAATCGAAGCCCGCCTGGGTGACGGCGCGCGTTACGGTGTACGCATCGCCTATTCGCCCGAAAACGAACGCGGACTGGAAACCGGCGGCGGGATCCTGCGCGCGTTGCCCCTGCTCGGCGCGGAACCGTTCATCGTGGTGAATGCCGACATATGGACCGATTACCCGTTCGCCCGCCTGCCGCACGCACCGCGTGCGCTGGCCCATCTGGTGCTCGTGCCCAACCCCGCGCATCATCCGACAGGGGATTTCACCCTCGCCGGCGACCGGGTCGGCAACGACGCGGGAGCGCGCCATACCTTCAGTGGCATCGGCGTCTACCGGCCGGAGATGTTCGACGACTGCGCGCCCGGCGCCTTCCCGCTCGCGCCCTTGCTGCGCGCGGCCGCAGAGCGCGGCGCGGTCAGCGGCGAACTGTACACAGGCGACTGGATGGATATCGGTACGCCGGAACGCCTGCGGGAACTGGACCAGCGACTGCGCGGCGGCAATAGCGCGGGATGAATCACAAAGTCCGATATCTCGGCTACACACCGAAGCACGAGGAATGGCCCGGATCGCTGGGCAATACTGCGGGAAATCCAGGTCAGTGAAACTGACTCCGTGCGACGATCAATACGGACCGGGGACGGATTGAAATCCGTCCCCAAGTAATTAGATGTACGCCTGCCGGGCCAGTCGCGGCAGGTCACCGCGCAGGCCCATGGCGCGACGGATAATCGCATGCTTGAGCGGCGTCGCGGCATCGGCAAGGTCGAGCCCCAGATTGCGCGCGAGCCGCAGCGGCGGCATGCTTGACCCGAACAGGCGCTTGAAGCCGTCCATCGCCAGCATCATCTGCAGATTGTCTCCCTTGCGCCAGCGCTCGTAGCGCCGCAGCACGCGCGGCGCGCCGATATCCCCGCCGCACGCCGCCGCGTCCAGCACCGTCTCGGCGAGCGCCGCCGCGTCGAGCAGTCCGAGATTGACGCCCTGCCCGGCCAGCGGATGAATGACATGCGCGGCATCGCCGATCAGCGCCACGCGCGGCGCGGTGTACGTGATGGAGTGCTGCAGGCGCAGCGGAAACGCGGCACGTCCCTCCACCGCGGTAACCCGCCCGAGCTTCCATTCAAAGGCCTCGGCAAGTTGCTCCATGAATTCGGCATCGGACAAGCGGATCAACTCCTGCGCCCACGCCGGAGTCGTCGACCACACGATCGAACTGCGACCGTCGCGCAAGGGCAGAAAGGCGAGAGGGCCCTCGGAAAGGAAGCGCTGCCATGCCGTCCACTCATGCGGGCGTTCGGTGGTGACTGTCGCGACCAGCGCCTGCTGGTCATAGCCCCAGCCGCGCGTATTGATGCCGGCGAGCTGCCGCACGCGCGAGGCGGCGCCGTCGGCGCCCACCACCAGCCGCGCGTCGAGCACGGCGCCGTCCGACAAAGCCAGGCGGATCGATTCCGTGCCCGGCGTCAGTGATTCGAGGGCAACGGGACAATGCAACGCAATGCCGCCGATCTCGCGCGCGCGCGCCAGCAGGGCGCTCTGCATGACCCGGTTTTCGACGATATGCCCGAGCTGCGGTGCGCCGATATCGGCGCAATCGAAACGGATCGAACCGGCGCCGCCTGCATCCCACACGTGCATACGGGAAAACGGACTGACGCCGAGTTCGGCCATGGCCGACCAGGCGCCCAGGCGCAGAAAGATCTGGCGCGAGGCCTCCGTCAATGCCGATACCCGCACGTCCACCGAACCGGCGGACCAGCCCGGTGGCGGCTGCGTCGCGTCCACCAGCGCGACGCGGCGACCTTCCCCGGCGAGGCAGCAGGCCAGCGTCGCGCCGACCATGCCGGCTCCGATGATCACAACGTCACAGTCACGTTCCATCGCGGCCTCCATTACAGCGGCAGCCCGCGCGCGAGGCGCGGCTGGCGGCCAGCGAGGCCCATGGCGCGCCGCATCAACATCCGCTTCGCCGGCGGCAGCAGATCCACCAGCAGCATACCGGCCTTGCGCGCCAGCACCAGGGGAGTGAACTCATTGGAGAACAGCCGCACCAGACTGTCCGTCGCGCGCAATACCTGCCGCTGATCGCGCAGGCGCCATGCCTCATAACGCGCAAGCACATCAGAGGCGCCGACGTCCTGCCCCGCCGCCGCCGCGTCACAGATCACCTCGGCCAGCGCGGCGACGTCGCGCAGGCCGAGATTGAATCCCTGTCCCGCGATCGGATGCAGGGTATGCGCCGCATTGCCGATGAGCGCGAGGCGCGGCGCGGTATAACGGCAGGCCCGCACCAGCGCGAGCGGGTAGGACGCCCGCGCGCCGATGCGGCGCAGACGCCCGAGGCGCGTGCCGAAACGCTCCTGCAGGCGAGCGAGGAATTCCCTGTCATCAAGCGCCAGGACTGTGGCGCACTGCTCCGTGCGCACGGTCCAGACCAGCGAACAGCGCTCGTCCGTCATGGGCAGGAGGGCCAGCGGGCCACTGTCGGTGAAACGCTCGTAGGCGATATTTCGATGCGGATACTCCGGCGTCAGATTGGCAATGATCGCGCTCTGGCCGTATTCCTCGCGCCGCACATCGATGCCGCCCCAGCGCCGGACACTCGATTCGGCGCCATCAGCCCCGACCACCAGGCGCGCCGTCACCAGCCTTGCCCCGGCCTCCTGTTCGATGCGCACGCGCATGTGATCGGATCCGGTCTCGATCTCGGCGACCCGCGCAGGGCTGATAAGTTCGACCCGGGGCAGTGCGGCCAGCGCGGTGGAGAAGACCCTTCCCAGCGCGCGGCTCTCGACCATATAGCCGAGCGCCTCGAAACCGTACTTCTCCGCGCGCAGGCGGGTGGCCCCGAAATGGCCGTGATCCGACACGTGGATCCGCTCGATCGGGGCCGCCGTCGCGGCGATCTCCGGCCACAGCCCCATACCTTCGAAGATGCGCCGCGTGCCATAGGCGAGCGCGATGGAACGATCGTCGTAACCGGGTTGCGCCGCGGCGCCGAAGGGAAATGACTCGACGACGCCGATGTGCAGCGATCGATGCCCGAGCGCGCAGGCCAGGCTCGCGCCGACCATCCCGCCCCCCACGATCAGGACATCGAAGTCGCTTGCTGTCCGTTCGAGGGCGGCTTCCATGTCGTCAGGCAGCCATCAGGGCCTCGATCTCATCCACCGTCTTGGGCACTCCGTGGGTGAGCACTTCGTTGCCGGCGCGCGTCACCAGCACATCGTCCTCGATGCGCACGCCGATGTTCCACCATTTCTTCGCCACCCCCTTGCTGCCGGCGGGGCTGTACAGACCCGGCTCGACGGTCAATACCATGCCGGGCTCAAGCAGGCGCCAGCTGTCACCGATCTTGTAGTCGCCCACATCGTGGACGTCCATGCCGAGCCAGTGGCCGGTGCGATGCATGAAGAAACGCTGATAGGCGCGCGTTCTGATCAGCGTGCGCACATCCCCCTTCAGCAGGCCGATCCGGACCAGACCCTGGGTCAATGCCCGCACCGCGGCGTCGTGCGGATCATTCCAGTGATTACCCGGACGCACCTTGGCGATGGCGGCGTATTGCGCCGCGAGCACCACTTCATAGACGGCGCGCTGGGCCGGGCTGAAGCGGCCGTTGACAGGAAACGTGCGCGTGATATCGGCCGCGTAACCGCGATACTCGGCCCCGGCATCGATCAGCACGAGATCGCCGTCGGCGAGCACCGCATCGTTGTCGATGTAGTGCAGGACGCAGGCATTGGCGCCGCCGCCGATGATGGGCGGATAGGCGTGACTGCGCACACCCCGCTGGATGAACTCATGGGACAGTTCCGCCTCGAGCTGATATTCCGGCATGCCCGGCCGGCAGGCTCGCATGGCGCGGCAATGCGCCGCCGCCGAGATCTCGGCGGCCCTACGCATGGTCGCGACCTCGCCGGGACTCTTGAAGAGGCGCATTTCGTGCAGAAGATGCTCCAGCGACACGATCTCATCCGGCGAATGCACCCCGGCGCGCGACTTGCGCCGGATGGCCTTCAACCAGTCCGTGATGCGCGGGTCGAAATCCGGGTTGCTCCCCATCGTGTAATACACCTTGGCCCGATTCTCGAGCAGGCCGGGCAGGATATCGTCGATCGCATCGATGGGATAGGACTCGTCCGCACCGAAATGCGCGCGCGCTCCCTCCGGGCCGTGACGTGGACCGGTCCACAGCTCCATCTTGGTGTCACGCTCGCGACAGAACAGGATGAACTCTCCGCCGCCGCGCCCCGGCACCAGCACGGCGACGGCCGCCGGCTCCTCGAAACCGGTCAGAGAATAGAAGTCACTCTCGGGACGGAAGGGATACTCGACGTCGCGGTTGCGTATAGCCACGGAGGCGGTGGGCAGGATGGCGATGCTGTCTCGTCCCATCATCTGCATGAGGCGGCGGCGGCGGCGGGAAAACTCCTTCAGATCAGCGTTCTTCAGTCTGCTCAGGGCCTCTAGTGGATCACCCTGTCGGAATTGGCGCCGGCGCGCTCGGCCTCGAGTGTCTCGAACACCAGGATGACGCCGACGCGCAGGTATTCTATCAATTCGGCATACGCCGCCTCTCCGGGCTCGCCATCATCGCCCTCGGCGGTGGCGCCGGATATCTCGACGATATCCTCGGTGATCTCCCGCACCTCCTCGGGAAGCACCTCGGTATCCTCAACCCCGCCCGCCGCAAGCCCATACAGAAAACCCTGGCACCATTCCGTCATTGCCTCGGCGCGTAATAGCAGGGGCTGGTTGTCCTCGGGGAGAAGCAGGGTGAAGGTGAATCCTTCGTCATGCAACTGGCCGAGAGTCGTGCGGAAAAGACGGGACAATTCTTCCCACGCCGCCTCATCAGTCACGTCGGTCGTCCGCTCCGTGCGCACCAGATCGAGCCAGGCGCCCTCCGCGGAGGGGCCGCGTGCGCACAGCAGCCCGCACAGCACGCCGTGGTTCTCGGAGGCATCGGTAGCGACGCCCAGGCGCCGCAGGACACTATTGATCTGCGACCAGTCCATCAACCATACCCCTTCATATCCACCTGCATGATATTTTAATCCGAACAGAATCGCCGCCAAGCTCAAGGACATGCAAGGGACGCCCGGCCCAATGATAAAGAAAAACTTCCACTCAGGCGATGCCTTAGTGCACACCGCCTCCGGGGCGCCATTGACCGTGAACGGACTCCGATCTATAGTGCCCGGTATGACTTCCAAACAGATAAATTCCCCACAGACTCTGGATCTCGACCTCCTGACGCTGCGCATTGAAGAGCTGATCAAGCTGTGCGAACGCCTGCGGGAGGAGAACAACAGACTCAAGGCCGCGCAGGCCCAGCTGCAGGCAGCACAGAGCAGGCTGGCGGACAAGAATGGTTTGTCGCGTGCCAAGCTCGAGGCCATGATCGCCCGCCTCAAGACCCTGGAGGTCGAACTGTGAAATCCGATCCCGTGGCGGTCACCATCAACATCCTCGACAAGGAATTCCGCATCGCATGCCCTGAGGAGGAGCGGGAGTCCCTGTTGCGCTCGGCCCAGTATCTCAATTCGAAGATGCGCGAGGTGCGCGAATCCGGCAAGGTGGTTGGCATCGACCGCGTCTCGGTCATGGCCAGCCTCAACATCGTGCATGAACTGCTGCAGAACCGCTCCAGCCTGGCCGATTATGAACGCCAGGTGACTCCCAGGCTGCTCTCTCTGCAAAACCGCATCGAGCACGTGCTCGACAAGAACCGGCAGATTGAATTTTAGCCCGGAGTGGCGGATCATGGGTTCCGGGTATCCCCTGCGACGTTCGTTTGTGAACCTGTACTACTCTTGAGCCTATTTACTAGCCCGGGGGACTGAGTGTCGATATCTTTGAGCATGTCCGCCACGGCGGAAAGCCTGTGATGTCACCGATGTTCCCACCTGAACCGTTGGTTCAAGGGCGAAAGTTCGCGACGGCGGAGGCGGAGGATACCCACGTCCCAGACTTCCCCGCCCATCTCCCGCCCCGCATTACCACCTTCATGCAACCGTGTCCGAGCGAGCGCGCACCCGCAGAGATCTCCGCGACAGACGCCGCCGTCTGAGCGCGACAGAACGTCGCACGGCGGTGCAACGCATGACGCGTGGCGCCGCCGCCAGCGCTGTCTTTCGCAACAGCAGGCGCATTGCATTTTATCTGCCCAATGACGGCGAAATGGATCCGCGGCCGCTGCTGCGGCGCGCCTGGTCCATGCACAAACTTTGCTATCTGCCGGTACTGGATACCCTGGGTTCGAACCGGCTCTGGTTTGTGCCCTATCGTCCCGGCGCTGCGCTGCGAATGAATCGTTACGGCATACCGGAACCGATCCATGCGGCGCGCGCGCGGGTGCGCGCCGCCGCCCTTGATCTGATCCTCGCGCCGCTGGTCGCCTTCGACCAGCGCGGACACCGGCTCGGTATGGGCGGTGGTTATTACGACCGCAGCCTCGCATTCCTCCGCGGCCGCCGTCACTGGCGACGGCCACGCCTTTATGGACTCGCCTTTGAATTCCAGCAGGTGAAGCACTTGCAGGCCGCCGCCTGGGACGTTGGCCTCGATGGCTGCTTCAGCGACGCGCACGCGCGCGCATTCCGGAACGCTTCATCCGGACAGGTTGCTTCCCGGTGAACTACTGGCTGCTCAAATCTGAACCCGACGCGTTTTCCATCACCGACCTGGCGCAACGCCCCGGGCGCACCGAACATTGGGATGGCGTGCGCAATTACCAGGCCCGCAACTACCTGCGGGACAGCATGCGGCGCGGCGACCTTGCCTTCTTCTACCACTCCAGTTGCGCAGCCCCCGGCATCGCCGGCATCGTCGAGATCGTGCGCGAAGGCTACCCCGACTTCACCGCCTTCGACCCGTTTGATACCCACTATGACCCGGCGTCGACCCCCGACAAACCGCGCTGGTACATGGTGGATGTGCGTCTGCGCCGCGCCTTCAAACATGTCATCAGCCTGCAGGAACTGAAGTCATGCCCGCCGCTGGAGGACATGAAGCTGCTTGCACGCGGCAACCGCCTCTCGGTCATGCCGCTGACGCCGGCGGAATGGTCCGCCATCCTGGATCTCGAATAACTGCCGGAGCGGAAAATCACAGCGCGCACAGCGCATCTCCTCCAGTGTTTCCCGCCATCGCGTGAGGAACGCCTCGGACTCGTGAATAAAGGCATTTTCCTGTCTCCGCGCATCGACGCAAAGAACATGATGCATCAACTTCTGCATTGCGTTTCCTGCATCGATGATCATCATTGAATGATCTGACTCCGCATCATTCGTACGTCGATGAAAAATATTTAGCGCGGACTCAAGAAATATTCACGATCGTCGATACTCAAAGTCGTATGTAAAATTTTGCACAAGACACTAGCATTATGTGCAAAGATGTTTATACTACACTTGCGTTTAACACTTGGAGGAATTGTCAATGGCCACTAAGAAAGCAGCAGCCAAGAAGAAAACGGTAACGAAGAAGAAAGTGGTAGTGAAGAAGAAAGCAACGACCAAGAAGAAAGCCGCACCCACGAAGAAAGCCGCGGCCAAGAAGAAAGCAGCCCCCAAGAAGAAAAAGGCGGCCGCCAAGAAGAAGTAAGTAACACCAGGTCAGGCACGGGCTCACTATCACCGAGCCCGTGCCGCCTGAGAAGATAAAAAGGCCCGTTTTTACGGGCCTTTTTGCATATTTAAGTCGCGCTTTTCCGTTCGTTACCGTCTGTTCAGTATCCCTGCAGAAACAGCTTGTACACCGGGTTGTCGCTCTCCTCCCAGTATTCATAACCAAGATTATCGAGGAACGATTGCAACTCGGTTTTATCATGCGCCGGCACCTGCACACCGACCAGTACACGCCCGTAGGCGGCGCCATGATTACGATAATGAAACAGGCTGATGTTCCAGCGCCGGCCGATGCAACCAAGGAACTCCAGCAGGGCGCCCGGGCGTTCCGGGAATTCGAAACGGTAAAGCACCTCGTCCAGCAAACCCTGCGCACGCCCGCCGACCATGTAACGGACATGCAGCTTGGCCATCTCGTTGTCGGTCATGTCCGTCACCGGATAACCGCGATCTCGCAGCAGGCGGATGATCGCCTCCCGGCCTTCGCCCCCGCGCGCCACATCAATGCCGGCGAACACATGGGCCTGTCCGGAGTCGGCATAGCGATAATTGAATTCCGTGATGGTGCGCCGTCCAATCACGCGGCAGAAATTCAGGAAGCTCCCCGGCTGCTCAGGGATCGTCACCGCGAGCAGTGCCTCGCGTCGCTCGCCCACATCGGCGCGCTCCGACACATGACGCAGGCGGTCGAAATTGATGTTGGCTCCGCTGTCGATCGCGACCAGGCATTGATTGCTTAGTGCTTCACGCTCAACGTATTTTTTCAATCCGGCGACAGCCAGCGCCCCGGCTGGCTCAGCGATGGAGCGGGTGTCATCAAAGATGTCCTTGATCGCCGCGCAGATCTCGTCGGCGGACACCAGCAGCACCTCGTCGACGCACTTGCGGGCGATGCGAAACGGTTCCTTGCCGACCTGGCGCACGGCCACTCCATCCGCGAAGATACCCACCTGCGGGAGTCGCACACGGCGCCCCTGCTCGAGGGCATGATGCATCGACGGCGCATCGTCCGGCTCGACACCGATCACCTTGATGCGCGGATAGAGCGTCTTCACGCAGGCGGCGACGCCGGCGATCAGGCCACCGCCGCCGACGGGAACAAATATGGCGTGAATCCGTTCAGGGTCATGCCGCAGGATTTCCAGCGCAACGGTCCCCTGTCCGGCGATCACATCCGCGTCGTCATAGGGGTGGATGAAAGTCAGATCCTGGGCTGCGGCGAGATCATAGGCGTGGGCGCAAGCCTCATCATAGGTGTCGCCGTGCAAAACGATGCGCGCGCCGAAGGCGCGCACGGCATCGACCTTGATGGCGGGGGTCGTGGCGGGCATCACGATCAGCGCCTTCAGACCGAGCCGGTTCGCCGCCAGGGCGACGCCCTGCGCATGATTGCCCGCCGACGCGGCGATCACCCCGCCGGTGTGTCCGCCGGCGACGAGTTTGCTGAGCTTGTTATAGGCTCCACGCAGCTTGAATGAGAATACCGGCTGCAGGTCCTCGCGCTTGAGCAGCACGGAATTACGTGTCCGTTTCGACAGCGACGGCATCGGGTCAAGGGGGGTTTCGCGGGCAACATCATAGACCCGCGCCTTCAAAATCCGGGTAAGGTAGTTTTTCGGCATCGGCATAAAGTATCAATTAAGCTCCCTTCTGCCTAGCTCCATGCGACGCATCGCCCATGACATCGCCCATGCGTACCGGTATGATCGAGGAAACATTCACAGGGAGAGCAGCAGCCATGACGCGCGACGAACAGAAAAAACAGGCCGCCGAAGCCGCCCTCGACGACATCGAGGCGGGCGCCGTGGTCGGTGTCGGAACCGGGTCCACCGCGAATTTCTTCATTGATGCGCTTGCCCGCATCAAGCACAGGATCGAAGGCACGGTGGCGAGTTCCGAGGCATCGGCCGCGCGGCTGAAAGGACACGGCATCCCGGTCTTCGACCTGAACTCGGTCGATGAACTGCCGGTTTATGTCGATGGCGCCGACGAGAGCAACCAGTACCTCCAGCTCATCAAGGGCGGAGGGGGTGCGCTGACGCGCGAGAAGATCGTCGCGGCCGTCAGCCGCAAGTTCGTGTGCGTGGCGGACGACTCCAAGCTGGTCGACGTCCTGGGCAAATTCCCATTGCCGATCGAAGTGATACCGATGGCGCGCAGCTATGTCGCGCGGGAGCTTGTCAAGCTGGGCGGCCGTCCGGTTCTGCGCGACAAATTCGTAACCGACAACGGCAACGTGATCCTTGACGTGCATGGCCTGCAGATCCTGGATGCCGGCAAGCTCGAGGCCGAGATCAACAACCTCACCGGCGTGGTCACCAACGGGCTGTTCGCGCGCCGCCCGGCCGATGTCCTGCTGCTCGGAACGCCGACCGGCGTACGCAAGCTCGACTGAACAGCGGCGCCCCGGGGACGCGGCATGTCGCGTCTGCTGATCACCCTGGGTCTCGTGCTGGTCGTGCTCGGTCTGGCCTGGCCCTGGCTGCAGAAGATCGGCGTCGGCCGCCTGCCGGGCGATTTCACAGTCGAACGCGGAAATTTCCGTTTTTATTTCCCGCTCACCACTTCGATCATCGTCAGCCTGCTGCTGAGCCTGCTGCTCTGGTGGTGGCGGGGCAAATAGCCGGACCGGGGATCACAACAGGACGCGCTCGATTCCGCCGTTGCGCGCCTTTTCGATGAAGGCCTGCTGCCACCCCGCTCCAAGCAGGTGCCGGGCCAGCTCCACCACGATGTAATCGGTATCAAGCCCGGTGTCCTCGGCGTAACGCGCCAGCCCCTGCTGGCAGGCCGGACATGAGGTCAGCAGCTTCACCTCTCCGGCGGCGACGCGCTCTTTCCCGGTCAACGCGACGATCCCCTTGTGCAATTCCTCCTGCTTGCGGAAACGCACCTGGGTAGCGATGTCCGGACGCGCGACGGCGAAGGATCCCGCCTCTCCGCAGCAACGATCCGACAAGGCGGCGGGCTGACCGAGCAGTCGGGCGGTCACCTGCAACGGGTCATAGCTCTTCATCGGGCTGTGGCAGGGGTCGTGATACAGGTACTGCACCCCCTTGACCCCTTCCAGCCTCACACCCTTCTCCATCAGGTATTCATGGATATCGAGCAGGCGGCAGCCCGGAAAGATCTTCTCGAACTCGTACTTGAGCAACTGGTCCATGCAGGTGCCGCAGGAAACAATCACCGTCTTGATGTCCAGGTAGTTCAGTGTATTGGCGACGCGATGGAACAGGACGCGGTTGTCGGTCGTGATGCGCCGGCCACGCGCCTCGTCGCCGCTCGAAAGCTGGGGATAACCGCAGCACAGGTAGCCCGGCGGCAACAGCGTCTGCGCACCGACCTCATAGAGCATCGCCAGCGTCGAGAGTCCGATCTGGCTGAACAGGCGCTCCGAACCACAACCGGGGAAATAGAACACGGCATCGGACTGCTCGTTTACCCGGACCGGGTCGCGCACGATGGGGATGACCTTGTCGTCCTCCAGGCCGAGCAGCGCGCGCGTGGTCTTCGCGGGCAGGCCTCCCGGCAGCGGCTTCTTGACGAAATGGACGATCTGCGCCGGGATCTTCACCGCACCGGTGGTCGCCGCCGGCCGCGCCGGCGGCCCGGGCGGGGTGAAGGCCTTCACCAGTTTGTGCGCCAGACGCTGGGCACGGTAGCCCCATTCGATCATGCCCTTGCGCATCAGCTTGACGGTGGCGGGGTCGGTCACGTTGAGGAAGGCCATGGACAGCCGCGTGCCGAAATTGGGGCGCCGGCCGGCGCGCTCGCGCAGGATGTTGCGCATGCGGATGGTGACATCCCCGAAGTCGATATCGACCGGACAGGGCGAAAGGCAGCGATGGCATACCGTGCAATGGTCGGCAACATCGCTCATCTCGTCGAAGTGGCGGATCGATATCCCACGCCGGGTCTGCTCCTCGTAGAGGAAGGCCTCGATGATCAGACCGGTGGCGAGGATCTTGTTGCGCGGTGAATAGAGCAGGTTCGCGCGCGGGACATGAGTCGTGCAGACCGGCTTGCACTTGCCACAGCGCAGGCAGTGGCGGATGTCATCGTTGAGGGCGCCGAGCTCGCTGTCTTCCAGGATCAGCGCTTCCTGCTGCACCAGGCGTAATGACGGCGTATAGGCGTTTTCCAGCCCGGCCCCGGGCATCAGCTTGCCGCGGTTGAAGTGCTCGCGCGGATCCACGCGCCGCTTGTAATCGACGAAATCCGCCAGCGCGGCCGGCTCCAGATAGCGCAGCTTGGTGATGCCGATGCCGTGCTCGCCGGAGATCACGCCGCCGAGCTCGCTGGCCAGCGCCATGACCCGGTCCACGATGCGATCGGCTTCCTGCAGCATCGCGTAGTCGTTGGAATTGACCGGAATGTTGGTGTGAATATTGCCGTCGCCGGCATGCATATGGAGGGCGACGAACAAGCGGCCCGAGCGGATCGTCGCATGGATTTCATCGATGCGCTTGTGCAACGGCTCGAATCCGCGCCCGCCGAAGATCTCCTTGAGCGGACGTTCCACCTCGGAGCGAAAGGAAACGCGCAGATCGCGCCGCAGCAGGAGGTCGAGAACCCGGTCGCCCGGGCGCGCACGCTCCCGCGCGGTCCCGTCGAACAATCCGGCGTGGGCGGCGGCGTCCCCGTCGAGCCGCTCGAGCAGCTCGGCCCAGCGCCGTTCCACCTGTTCCAGCAGCGCGCGGGCGGCGGCGCGCTTGGACGCCACGATGGCATCGTCCTCGCGGCTGCGTTCCGCCTCCTCCCCCAGGCGCAGGGCGGGAAAATCCTCGGCAAGGAAACGCGCGAGCGCCTGAACGATGCGCAGCTTGTTGCCGATCGACTGCTCGATGTTGATGCGCTCCACGCCGGCGGTGTATTCGGCGAGGCGGTCGAGCGGGATGACCACGTCCTCGTTGATCTTGAACGCGTTGGTATGCGCCGCGATGGCGGCGGTGCGCGACCGGTCCTCCCAGAAGCGCCGCCGCGCCTCCGGGCTGACGGCAATGAAGCCCTCACCGTCGCGCTGATTGGCCAGCCGCACGATTCCCGAAGCGGCCTCGGCGACGGCGCGCTCCTCGTCGCCGGCGAGATCAATCAGCAGGATCATCTTGGGCAGCTCGCGTCGCGGCGCCTTGGTGCTGTACTTGACCGCGCGCAGATAGCGTTCGTCGAGGTGCTCGATCCCGGACAACAGCACGCCACGCATGCCCTCGACGCCGGCCTTGATATCGACGATGGCGCGCACCGCCGGGCCGATGTCGCTGCCGAAGAATTCCAGACACAGGGTACGCAGGTGTTTGGGCATCCGGTGCAGGATGAACACGGCCGAGGTGATCAGACCATCGCAGCCTTCCTTCTGAACACCAGGCAGGCCGCCGAGGAATTTGTTCGTTACGTCCTTGCCCAGTCCCTGCTTGCGGAACAGTCGCCCCGGCATGCGCAGGATCTCGGGCTCGCCATATGGCGTCTCGCCATCAGCCTCGAAACGCCGCAGACGGAATTCCACCGTCTCCTGATCGTGGATCTTGCCGAGGTTGTGGTTGATGCGCTCGACCTCGAGCCAGCGCGCATCGGGCGTCACCATGCGCCAGGACACCAGGTTGTCGACCGCCGTCCCCCACAGTACCGCCTTCTTGCCACCCGCGTTCATCGCGATGTTGCCACCGATGGTGGAGGCGTCCTGCGAGGTGGGATCGACGGCGAACACCAGGCCGCCGGCGTCCGCCCGCTCCATCACGCGCCGGGTGACAACGCCCGCCTCCGCGCGCACCGTCGGCACCTGGCCGGAAACACCCGGCAGGGTCCGGAATTCGACCTGACCCAGACTCTCCAGCTTCTCGGTATTGATGACCGCGGTGTCTTCGTACAGGGGCACCGCGCTGCCGGTGTAGCCGGTGCCGCCGCCGCGCGGAATCAGGGTCAAGCCCAGCTCTATGCACGCCTCGACTACGCCCTGCACCTCGGCCTCGGTGTCGGGGCTGATGACGACAAAGGGAAACTCGACACGCCAGTCGGTGGCGTCGGTGACGTGCGCGATGCGGGCATAGCCGCTGAAATCGATGTTATCGCGGCGCGTGACGCGACTCAGACGCCTGATCGCCTTTTTACGCCGCTCGCGCTGTTGCGACAGGCCGTCGGCGAAGCGGTTCACCGCGGCGCGCGCGGAGGTGCACAGGGAGGTGGCGAGATCATTCCCCTCTATGCGCTGTTCAACCTGATCCAGACGGTGGTACAGCGCCTGGACCAGTGATTCGCGCCGCCCGGGATTCTCCAGCAGGTCGTCCTGGATATACGGATTGCGGCTCACCACCCACATGTCGCCGAGCACCTCGAACAGCATGCGGGCGGAATGACCGGTGCGGCGGGAGCCGCGCAGGCGGTTGATCACCTCCCACATCTCGCCTCCCAGGAAGCGCGCGACGATCTCCTGGTCCGAAAACGAGGTGTAGTTATAAGGTATTTCGCGTAGGCGTGCCGACATGTCTGGGGGCCTTGAGCCCTGACTTTGTTAAGAATTCCGGATAAATGCCGATGATAATGCCGAGCCCGGGGGCCAAGATGGCAGTCTAGCACGGCCACTGCCGCGACTGCAGCACCCGGCCGCAATGGCCCTGCGGTAACCCGGGGCAATTCCCTGATCACGACGCGCCGCGAGACCGGCGTGCAACGGAGCGGAACAGGACGACATCATGAGCGCGGTGCGAAAGATCGCGGACTTCGAGCGCATCCGGCGACTTGAACCGATTTCATCATTGCATCCGGATCAGCTGCGTGAATTGCTGGAGAGCGCGCGCATCGAAGGCCTTGAACCCGGGCAAACCATATTCGCGGCGGGCGACACTGATTCCCAGGCGGTTTATCTGCTCGAAGGGAGCGTGGAGCTGCGCCCGGCCGAATCCGGCGGGTCGCACCCGGTCAGCTCAGGCAGCGAGGAGGCGCGCCACCCGCTCGCCAACGATCATCCGCGGCGCATGACGGCAATCGCCCTCACGCGAACCGAGATCGTGCGCATCGACCAGGAACTGCTCGACACCCTGTTGACCTGGGGCCAGATCTCCGCGCCGGAGGAAGATGTGGTGATGAGCGAGGACGGCATCATCACCATCAACAAGGCGGACTGGCTCAAGACCATGATCAAGTCGCCGACCTTCCGCCGGCTTCCTCCCGCCAACATCGAACAATTGCTGCACCGGCTGGAACCCATCATCGTGCATGCGGGCGACGAGATCATCCGCCAGGGTGATATCGGCGATTATTTCTACATGATCGACCAGGGCATCGCGCTGGTCATGCGTAACCCCGACAATGACGAGGACAGCATCGAGATGGCGGAGCTCAACCCGGGCGCCTCCTTCGGCGAGGCGGCGCTGATCTCCGACAATCCGCGCAACGCCACCGTCTCGATGAGGAGCGACGGCATCCTGCTGCGGCTCTCCAAGGAGGATTTCAACACGCTGCTGCGGCAGCCCACCCTGCAGGCGGTGGACTATACGCACGCCGCCGCGGGAGTGATGGCTGGTAGCGCCGCCTGGATCGACGTCCGCCTGCCGAGCGAATTCGTGCACTCACACCTGCCGCGGGCGCGCAACATTCCGATGCGCGCGCTGCACAAGGAGGCGCGCGATCTCGACCGCTCACTCGCATACGTCTGCTATTGTCAGACCGGCAGCCGCAGCTCGGCGGCGGTTTTCGTGCTGAGGAATTACGGCATCAATGCGCGCGTGCTGCGCAACGGCCTGCAGGGTGTGCCGCCGGAGGCATGGCTTCCGGAATAACATGGCGCTCGCGATCGCGGCGGGAGCTGCCAAAAAAAAATGCGGCCGGCAGCCGCAAATCTGAAGTAACGCATCTACTTGTTGTTATCTCTGCGGGAGACAAGGATGCGCCCCTCTCCACGTGGGGCTAAATCTAATCGACACCCCACGACAAGTCAAGCAAACGCGCCAATTGATCGGACATTGTCAATCCACGCAGTCCGCCAGTATAGTGGGCGATCCATCCCTCTGAGCGAACCGGAACCCGCGCATGCCGTGGCTTAAAGCCCTGCACCTCATCTTCATGGTGACCTGGTTCGCCGGATTGTTCTATCTTCCGCGCCTGTTTGTCTATCATGCCCAGTGCGAGGATGCTCCCGGACGGGAGCGCTTCAAAATCATGGAGCGCAAACTGTTCTATGGCATCATGACCCCGGGCGCGGCGCTCACGGTGGCATTCGGTCTGTGGATGCTGTTCGCCTACGCATGGGAGATGTACTCCTCCATGGCGTGGTTGCACATAAAGCTGACGTTGATCCTGGCGCTCATCGCCTACCATGTTTACTGCGGAAAACTGCTCGCCGACTTCAAACATGACCGCAATCGCCATGGTCATGCCTTCTACCGATGGCTGAACGAGGTGCCGGTGCTCTTTCTGATCGCGATCGTCCTGCTGGCGACCCTGAAGCCATTCTGAGGGCCTGGCTCATTTTTTTCCGTTCCCCTCTTGCTTTTTTCGCAGACCGCGCACCATCTTTATGCACAATCCGTAGCGCACCCCCTGAGCGCCGAATTCCCGGCGGCCATTTTTCGCGCCCACACGGGGGCATACGACAATATATTGTTTTTAAATGTATTTTTTTAAGCTCATTTTCTCGCCATCCGAAAAAAATGCTAATGGCGATGGCCATTAACATGACGTCGCCCCGATTCGTCCACAGAGTTATCCACAGGTTTTGTGGACAAGCCCCCGAATGCCCGGCTCGACAAGGAGTTAGGTTTTATACATCACTTTCCACCTCAAACGGCGCGGATGGAGACCTGCAAAAACCGTATCTTTTGCTGCCGCACGCCCACATGAAACATCTCCGATGACCACCGGCGCACGGATCTGGCAAGTCGCGGTGCATTCTCCGCTGCACCAGGAATTCGATTACCTGCCTCCGACAGATGTCGCGCCGGATTTGGCCGTTGAGGGACTGCGGGTACGGGTGCCATTCGGCCGCGGCACCCGTGTCGGTATCATCACGGGTACCGCGGCGGCGAGTCGTATCGATGCGAAACGGTTGAAACGGGTCCTCGCACTCATCGATACCCAACCGATCCTTTCCCCGGATGTATTCCGCCTGCTGCTGTGGGCGGCGGATTACTATCACTATCCTCCGGGCGAGGTATTGATCGGCGCGCTGCCTGCCCCGCTGCGGCGCGGAGACAGCGTGACCGCGCGAACGCGGCAGCACTGGCGCCTGACCACAGCCGGTCATGCCTGCGTGCCGGGTTCACTGCGCCGCGCACCGCGGCAAGAGTTGCTGATGCAAAGACTGACCGCGGCTCCGCAAGGCATATCCGCGCAGGAGTTGCTCGCCGATTCCGGCGCGCGCGCCGCGTTGCGCGCGCTGCACGCAAAAGGCCGGGTGGAAAGTTTCGAGCTTGCCGAGGAAGATGCCGCACCGTCGGCGTCTATCACCGCGACCCTCGAGACCGGCCCTGCACTGAACGATTCCCAGCGCGCGGCCACCACGGCAATCGAGGCCGCGCTCGGCCGCTTCCAGCCTTTTCTGCTCGACGGCGTTACCGGCAGCGGCAAGACCGAGGTGTATTTTCATGCCATCGAAGGCGCGCTGCGCACGGGCCGCCAGACACTGCTGCTGGTGCCGGAGATCGGTCTCACGCCGCAGATGGTGGAACGCGTGCGGCGCCGCTTTAGCGTGCCACTCGCGGTGTTGCACTCCGGTCTGTCCGACGGCGAACGCCTCGCCGCCTGGCGCGCGGCGGCGGAGGGCCGCGCGCCGATCGTCATCGGCACACGCTCCGCGGTATTCGTTCCGCTCGAGCGCCCCGGCATCATCATCGTCGACGAGGAACACGACGCGTCCTACAAACAACAGGACGGTTTCCGCTATCACGCGCGCGATCTTGCCGTTGTGCGCGCGCAGTATCTCAAGATTCCGGTGGTGCTCGGATCCGCCACGCCCGCCCTGGAAAGTCTGCACAATTGCCGGCAGGACCGTTACCAGCACCTGATCCTGGCGATGCGCGCGGGCACGGCGACTCCACCCGAAATACGCCTGGTCAGCCTGCGCGAACAGGCGGCGGAACACGGCATCTCTCCGGTACTCGCCCGCGCGATCGAGCGCCATCTGGCGAGCGATCATCAGGTGCTGCTGTTTCTGAACCGGCGCGGCTATGCCCCGACGCTGTTATGCCATGACTGCGGCTGGGTCGCCGACTGCTCGCGCTGTGACGCGCATATGATCTATCACCGGGCGCGGCACCTCCTGCGCTGCCATCACTGCAATGCCGAGCGCCCGGTGCCCGCCGGGTGTCCCACCTGCGGCAGTCCTGACCTGCGTCCGCTTGGCCAGGGTACGGAGCAGGCGGAGGAGGTGCTGGCCGAACGCTTCCCGGCGGCCGAGATCGTGCGCATCGACCGCGACCGCACGCGCCGCAAGGGCAGTCTCGACGCGCTCTTCCAGCGCGTGCAGGAAGGCCGCCGCCAGATCCTGCTCGGCACACAGATGCTGACCAAAGGACATCATCTCCCGCATGTCACGCTGGTCGGCATCCTCGCCGCCGACCAGGGACTGTTCGGCGCCGATTTCCGCGCCGGCGAGCGCATGGGACAGCTCATCGTCCAGGTCGCCGGCCGGGCCGGACGCGCCGATAAACCGGGAGAGGTGCTGATCCAGACCCATCATCCGGACCACCCCCAGCTCATCGCACTGCTGCAGCACGACTACCGCGGTTTCGCCCATGGCCTGCTCGATGAACGCCGTCAGGCCGGCTTCCCCCCCTATGGCTGTCTGGCGCTGTTACGGGCGGAATCGGTCCATCCGCGCGCCGCCGTGGATTTTCTCGCGGCCCTGCGTACGGAGCTGGTGGAGTCCGCTCCCGCCGGGGTGGAAATCCTCGGCCCGGCGCCGCCGCCGATGGAACGGCGCGCCGGCCGCCACCGCGCCCAACTGCTCTTCAGCTCCGAACGCCGCGCGCCGCTGCACCGCACGCTGGCTGCGGCGGTGCAGCGGTTGCAGAAGCTGCCGCAAACCGGCAAGGTGCGCTGGTCGCTGGACGTCGATCCGATCGACGAATATTAGACAATATGCAAGAATTGCCGCACGGGATGACGGACGCAGCGGCGCCGCCACCCGCACCGATTCCCCAGTGAACCCGATCCGATGCCATGAAAGACCATCTGCGTGAACTACTCACCCGGGCCGTGCTCGCCCTGCAGAACGAGGGAACCATCGCCAAAGATGCCCCGATCGATGTCCAGCTCGAGCGTACCCGCGACAAGCAGCACGGCGACTTCGCCTGCAACATCGCGCTGACCCTGGCCAAACGGCTGCGCGCGAATCCGCGCCGGCTCGCTGAACAGATCACGGCCGCCGTGCCCGCCTCGGACCAGGTCGAGCGAATCGAGGTCGCCGGCCCGGGCTTCATCAACTTTTTCCTGGCCGGGGACGCCTTCCGCGGCGTCATCCCGCGGATCCTCGAGGCGGGTGACGCCTTCGGACACAGCACCCTCGGCCAGGGGCGTTCGATCCAGGTGGAATTCGTCTCGGCCAACCCGACCGGACCGCTGCACGTCGGTCATGGTCGCGGCGCCGCCTACGGCGCGGCCGTGGCCGATCTGCTCGCCGCCGCCGGCTTCAGGGTGCATCGCGAGTATTACATCAACGATGCCGGACGACAGATGGACATCCTCGCGGCGAGCGTCTGGCTGCGCTATCTGGAGCTGTGTGGCGAACGCCTGCCCTTCCCGAGCAACGGCTATCGCGGAGAGTATGTGCATGACATCGCCAAGACCCTGCATGGCCGCCATGGCGACGAGCTGCATGCCTCCGCCGCCGTGGTGATGGCGAATCTGCCGCCCGACCTCGCCGCCGATGGCAGCGGTGACAAGGAGGCGCACATTGACGGACTCATCGCGCGCGCGAAGGAGATTCTCGGCGGTGTACGTTACCGGCTCGTGTTTGATGCCGGCCTGCACTCCATCCTGGGCGACATCCGCGACGATCTGCAGGAATTCAGCGTGGTCTACGCGGAATGGTTCTCCGAGCGCTCCCTGATCGAGAGCGGAGAGGTGGATCGTGTGATCGAGCGCCTGCGCGCGGGTGGCCATCTCTTCCAGCAGGATGGCGCGTGGTGGTTCCGTTCCACCGACTACGGCGACGAGAAGGACCGCGTGCTCGTGCGCGAGAACGGCCAGGCCACCTACTTCGCCCACGACATCGCCTACCACGCCGGAAAGTTCGAGCGCGGCTTCGAACGCATCATCGATATCTGGGGCGCGGACCATCACGGCTACGTGCCGCGGGTCAAGGCGGCGCTCAGCGCCCTCGGTTACGACGCCTCCCGTCTCGACGTGCTGCTGGTGCAGTTCGCCATCCTGTATCGCGGCGATACTCGCGTACAGATGTCGACACGCAGCGGCCAGTTCGTCACCCTGCGCGAGCTCCGCGCGGAGGTCGGCAATGACGCCGCGCGCTTCTTCTACGTGCTGCGCAAGTGCGAGCAGCACATGGATTTCGACCTCGATCTCGCCAAGTCGGAATCAAGCGACAACCCGGTTTACTACATCCAGTACGCCCACGCGCGCATCTGCAGCGTGCTGCGCCAGTTGGCCGAAATGGGCCTGAGCGAGGACACCACCCTCGGATTGAACGGTCTCCACCGCCTCGGAGAGGAACACGAACAGCAGCTGATCGGCAGGCTCAGCCAATACCCCGAGACGATCGAAAACGCGCCGCTCGCGCACGAACCACACCAGCTCGCCTATTACCTGCGCGAACTCGCGAACGACTTCCACACCTACTACAACGCACATCAGTTCCTCGTCGAGGACGCGGAGTTGCGCAACGCGCGCCTCACGCTGATCAGGGCGGCGCGCCAGGTATTGAAGAACGGCCTGGAGTTGCTCGGGGTCGGCGCACCGGACCACATGTAGCATGCCGCGCGACTACAAACCCTCCGCCCGCAAACGCCGGCGGAACTCCCGTTCGAAATCGTCGCCCCGCTGGTCGTGGCTGCTCGGCGGATTGATCGCCGGCATTCTCGCCAGCTATGCGGTCTATCTCATGGCTACACGGACCGCGGGGGAGAAACCCGATCAGGTGGCGCACAAAACCACCGCGCCCGCACCCAAGGCCACGCCTGCGAAATCAGCGGCGGCGAATGACCTGGACGCCAAGGAGAAAGAAAAAGCGCGCTTCGATTTTTACACGCTGCTCCCCGAGATGGAGGTGAAGATCAGCAAGGACACTCTCGAGGCCGCGCGCGGAGGCAACAGCCGCAAAACGGGGTCGGGTGGGCCCTATATCCTCCAGATCGGTTCCTTCCGCAGCTACGGCGAGGCCGACAATCTCAAGGCAAG
>JADLET010000108.1 GCA_020845975.1 Gammaproteobacteria bacterium
GCAAGTCCAGGAGATGCTGGCATGAACCAAGAACGTCTGATGAAGGTGCTTCTGGCGCCGATCGTCTCCGAAAAGGCGACGATGATGGCCGACAAGAACCAGCAGGTTGCGTTCCGCGTGATGCAGGACGCCACCAAGGCCGAGATCAAGGCCGCGGTCGAGCTGCTGTTCAAGGTCGAGGTCGAGGGTGTGCAGGTGCTGAACCAGGCCGGCAAGGCCAAGCGTTTTGGCCGCTTCGAGGGTCGTCGGCGCAACGTGCGCAACGCCTATGTCTGTCTGGCCCCGGGCCAGGAGATCAACTTCGCGGAGGCACAGTAATGTCGTTGATGAAGACAAAGCCCACCTCTGCTGGGCGCCGCTCGATGGTCAAGGTGGTGCATCGCCACCTGCACAAGGGTGGACCGCTGCAGGCGTTGATCGAGCCCAAGATCCGGGGCTCCGGGCGTAACCACCTCGGTCACATCACCACCCGGCACAAGGGCGGTGGTCACAAGCAGCATTACCGGATCGTCGATTTTCGTCGCAACAAGGACGGGATCCCGGCGCGTGTCGAGCGTATCGAGTACGACCCCAACCGCAGCGCGCACATTGCGCTGCTGTGCTACGCCGATGGCGAGCGCCGCTACATCCTGGCGCCGCGTGACGTAGCCGTGGGCGCGACCTTGCACTCCGGCTCCGAAGCCCCGATCCGCGCCGGCAACACTCTGCCGATTCGCAACATTCCGGTGGGCTCGACCATTCATGCCATCGAGATGCTGCCTGGCAAGGGCGCGCAGATGGCGCGTTCGGCCGGCACCTCGGCCCGTCTGCTGGCGCGTGAAGGCACCTACGCGCAGGTTCGCCTGCGTTCCGGTGAGATCCGCAAGGTGCACATCGAGTGCCGCGCCACGATTGGTGAGGTCGGCAACGAAGAGCACAGCCTGCGCACGATCGGCAAGGCCGGTGCCAACCGCTGGCGTGGCATCCGCCCGACGGTGCGTGGCATCTGTATGAACCCGGTCGATCACCCGCACGGTGGACGCTCCAACGGTGGTGGTCATCCGGTTTCGCCTTGGGGTACGCAGACCAAGGGCTACAAGACCCGCCGCAACAAACGCACTGACACGATGATCGTGCAGCGCCGTGGCCGCAAGTAACGGGCGAAGGACGAATTAGTTATGGCACGTTCAGTCAAGAAGGGGCCTTTCGTCGACGCCCACCTGATGAAAAAGGTCGACACCGCGCTCACCACCAAGGACAAGCGACCGATCAAGACATGGTCGCGCCGTTCCACCGTGGTGCCCGAATTCATCGGCCTCACGATCGCGGTACACAACGGCAAGCAGCATGTTCCGGTCTACATCAACGAGAACATGGTCGGCCACAAGCTCGGCGAGTTCGCGCTGACCCGCACGTTCAAGGGTCACGCGGCGGACAAGAAGTCGTCGGTCAAGCGCTAAGGACCCAGCAATGGAAACTCAAGCAATCCTGCGCGGCGTGCACCTATCGGCCCAGAAGGGCCGGCTGGTTGCGGACCTCGTCCGTGGCAAGCCAGTGGAGCACGCGCTCAATATCCTCACCTTCTCTCCGAAGAAGGCGGCCCGCATTGTCAAGAAAGTGCTCGAATCGGCCATCGCCAATGCCGAGCACAACGACGGTGCGGATATCGATGAACTGAAGGTCACCACCATTCACGTCGAAAAGGGTACGTCGCTGAAACGATTCATGGCGCGGGCCAAAGGCCGCGGCGCCAAGATCGAGAAGCAGACCTGCCACATCTTCGTGAAGGTGGGCAGCTAAGCCCGCCCGGAAGGACACCATGGGACAGAAGATTCATCCGACCGGGTTCCGCCTCTCGGTCACACGCAACTGGTCGTCGCGCTGGTACGCCAACAGCAAGAACTTCCCGAAGATGCTCAACGAAGATCTGCGCGTGCGCGCCTATCTTCGCAAGAAGCTCAAGAACGCCTCGGTGGGTCGAGTGCTGATCGAGCGTCCTGCGAAGAACGCCCGCATCACGATCTTCTCGGCGCGTCCGGGTGTGGTCATCGGCAAGAAGGGCGAGGACATCGAGTTGCTCAAGGCCGACCTCCAGCGCCTGCTGGGTGTGCCGGTTCATGTGAACATCGAAGAAATCCGCAAGCCGGAAATCGACGCGCAGCTGATCGCCGATTCGATCACGCAGCAGCTCGAAAAGCGGATCATGTTCCGCCGTGCCATGAAGCGCGCGATGCAAAACGCGATGCGGCTGGGCGCACTGGGGATCAAGATCATGAGCTCGGGTCGCCTGAACGGCGCCGAGATCGCGCGGATCGAGTGGTATCGCGAAGGTCGCGTGCCGCTTCACACGCTGCGTGCCGACATCGAATACGGGTTCTCGGAAGCATTGACCACCTACGGCCTGATCGGCGTGAAGGTCTGGGTCTACAAAGGCGATACGCTGGGCCGCGGTGACGCGCCCTCCGCCGCTGACAAAGACTCGGCACCCCCGCCCGACCGAGATGATCGTCGCAACCGTCGCCTGCCGGCCAAGCCCGGTGCAGCGCCGCGTGGCGGACCGCGTCGTCGCCCGGAAGGCGAGCCGGATGCCAAGAGTGCACCCGAGGCAAGCGCCGCTGGTGCCGATGCCCCCAAGACAGCAGCCGTCAAACGTGTCCGCAAAGCGCCTGGTACGGCGCCTGCGGATGCCAAGACCGGCGAATGAAGGAGTGAGCGATGCTGCAACCCGCTCGACGCAAATACCGCAAGGAACAGAAGGGCCGCAATAAGGGCCTGGCCACGCGCGGCGCCGCCGTCTCGTTCGGCGAATTCGGTTTGAAGGCCACCGGCCGCGGCCGGCTGACGGCCCGCCAGATCGAAGCCGCACGTCGTGCGATGACGCGGCACATCAAACGGGGTGGCCGGATCTGGATCCGGATCTTCCCGGACAAGCCGATCTCGCACAAACCTGCTGAAGTCCGGATGGGCAACGGCAAGGGCAATCCCGAGTACTACGTGGCCGAGATTCAGCCGGGTAAGGTGCTCTACGAAATGGACGGTGTCAACGAAGCGCTCGCGCGCGAAGCGTTTGCACTGGCCGCCGCCAAATTGCCGATCGCCACGGTCTTCGTGACCCGGATGGTCGGGGCCTGATCAAGACCGGAGAAGGCAGATGAACGCCAGTGAACTGCGCGCCAAGGATCCCGAGGCGCTGAACAAGGAACTCGGCGAGCTGCTGAAGGCGCATTTTTCGCTGCGCATGCAGATCGCTACCCAGCAATTGAACAACACC
>JADLET010000109.1 GCA_020845975.1 Gammaproteobacteria bacterium
CACGACCCAGCGACCGTCGTTCAGTCGTTCCTTGCCCTGCTTGACCAATTGCTCCACCGCCTTGCGCCCGGCACCCCGGTCAATCGCGATCGGCTCGAGCATCGCGAGCCCCCAGCCGAAGAACGGGACCCACAGGAGTTCCCGTTTCAGCAACCAGACCTGCGGAGGAAAAATTTTCTGCAGGGCCAGGGTCTCCCAGGCCGATTGGTGCTTGCAAAAAACGATGGCGTTGCCAGAGGGTATGTTTTCTCTGCCACGCACGTCGAAATCGAGACGGCAGGTGAGACGCAGCCACCACAGATTGAAGCGGGCCCACTGGCTGATGAATGCGTATCGCGTAGCGAATGGAAACGGGAACGTGAAAACGGCGAGCGGCGCAATGATCAGCGTCGACAACCACATGCCAAGGGCGAAGAGCAGCGAACGGAGAAACAGCACGGAGTCAATCCAAGCCGTGACGCGCGATCAGGGCGGATGCCGCGGCCGCAAGATCGTCGTACACTTCGATGTCCGCCGCCGCGGACATCTCATTTTCCGTCTGTCTGCCATAGCCGGTACGCAGCAGAACCGGGCGCGCGCCAGCCGCACGCGCTGCGGCGACATCCTCCAGGGTATCACCGAGAAACGGAACATCGGCCAGATTGATATCCAGGCGTTTCGCAATTTCGGTCAACAGCCCCGGCCCGGGCTTGCGACACTGACAACGGTCATCGACACCATGCGGACAGTAGAATATCGCCTCGATGCGACCACCTTCGCGCGCGACCTCGCTGTTCATTCTGGCATGGATGCGCGCAAGCATGCCGCCATCAAGCACCCCGCCTGCGATACCCGGCTGGTTGGTTGCAATCACAACATGAAACTGAGCGGCGGTCAGGCGACCGATGGCACGCAGGCTGCCGGAGATTGGCCGCCACTCGTCGATACTGAGTATGCCAGCCGGCTGCCTCTCGTTGACCACTCCGTCACGACCAAGAATCACCAGGCGCATCGCCGGGCGGCCATCCGGCCTCATGCCTGATTGAAGAGACATGACAGGTCGGCAACCTGCATGAAAAGTCCGTGCAGACGGTTGAGCTGGGCGAGACGGTTGCGACGCACAGCCGCATCCTCACTCATCACCAGCACTTGATCGAAATAGGCATCCACCACTCCACGTAAACCGGCCAGATGCGTCAGGATACCGCTATAATCCGCACGTTCGGCCAGCGGACCGATTACCATCTCGCAGTCATCCATGGCGGCAGCGAGCGCCTTTTCCGCGGGCTCGCCGAGCAGAGCGGCGGAAACGTCACCCGGGATATCCTCTTCGACCTTGCGCAGGATATTGCCTATTCGCTTGTTCGCAGCCGCGAGGCTCGCCGCCTCGGGCATCGACTGAAAGCGTGCAACTGCCTGGACCCGTGCGTCGAAATCCAGCGGCCGCGCAGTACGGCGCGCCAATACTGCCTCGAAAACCTCAATATTCATCCCGGTTTCCAGGTAGTACGCACGCAGACGATCCATCATGAAACCATAGACCTGCGTTACAACCGTTGCCTGGCTGTCCAGATCCTGGCCCTGGCCGCGGTAGATCTCCAGCGCCGCGTCGAGCAGGCGAACAAGATCGAGCGGCAGGCCTCCTTCGATCATGATGCGCAGGACACCCAGGGCGGCTCGCCGCAGTGCGAACGGATCCTTATCCCCCGTCGGCGGCTGACCGATGCCGAAGATTCCGACCAGCGTATCAATCTTGTCGGCCACGGCGAGCGCCTGCCCCGTCATCGTGGCGGGCAGGCGGTCACCGGCGAAGCGCGGCAGATACTGTTCCTGCAGCGCCTGCGCCACATCGTCGGGCTCGCCGTCATGGCGCGCATAGTAGCCGCCCATGACGCCCTGCAGCTCGGGGAATTCCCCGACCATCTGGGTCATCAGATCACATTTCGAGAGGTGACCCGCGCGCTCGGCGCGCTGTGCATCACCACCGAGATCCCGCGCTATCGTAGCCGCCAGTGCAGCGACCCGCACCGACTTCTTCTGCAGAGTGCCCAGGCGACGTTGAAAAACCACATGTTCCAACGCTGAGAAACGCGCGGCAAGCGCATGCCTGCGATCCTGTGCCCAGAAGAACATGGCATCGCTGAGGCGCGGACGGATGACTCGCTCATTACCTGCCTGCACGATGCCCTTATCCGTGCTGTCGATGTTGCTCACCGTAATAAAGGCGGGCATAAGATGGCCACGGCCATCGACGAGATGAAAATATTTCTGATGCCCCTTCATGGCCGAGATCAGCGCCTCGGCGGGAACCTCGAGGAAGCGTCTCTCGAATCCGCCGCGTATCGCGACCGGCCATTCGACCATCGCCGTGACCTCATCGAGCAGCGCCTCGTCGATTACCGCCTCGCCACCCGCCGCGACTGCGGCCTCCAGCACCTGCGCGCGTACCGCCTCGAGACGAGCAGAGAAATCAGCGAGAACGCGGCCCTCGGTCTCCAGCAACGGTGCGTACGCAGCAGGCTCGGACAGGTATAGCTTGCCGGGATGATGGAATCGATGGCCGCGGGTCTCGCGCCCAGCCTCCAGTCCGAACAGGCGCAAAGGCAGAACCTCATCGCCGTAGAGCAGAACAAGCCAGTGCACGGGCCGCACGAAGGAATCGTTGAGATTACCCCAGCGCATGCGCCGCGGCACCGGCAGTGAGGCAATCTGCTGACGAACCAGTTCCGGCAGCAGATCGCGTATATGGCAGCCCTGCTGTTCCTTGCGAAAGACCAGCCACGCGCCCTTGTCGCTTTCCTGTGTCTCCAACACATCGACGGCGACGCCACAGGAGCGGGCGAAACCCAGCGCGGCCGGGGTGGGATTACCCTGCCCGTCAAAAGCGGCGGTCAACGCCGGCCCGCGCCGCTCCTCCACGGTGTGGGGCTGCACACTGGCCAGCCGGAGCACCAGAACCGCCAGACGCCGCGGCGAGGCATACACCTTGATGTCATCGAATCCCAGATGCAGTTTGCTCAGTCCGGCACGCACTCCCTCGCCGAGCGCCTCGCTCAGTGAACGCAGTGCCTTGGGCGGCAACTCCTCGGTACCGATCTCGAGCAGCAGATCGTGATAGTCGCTCATCCGCCGTCCTCCGACGCATCGGTGGAAGACAGGCCACACAGGGGAAAACCGAGGGTCTTTCGCCGTTCGTAATAGGCGCCCGCGACAGCCTCCGCCAGGGCGCGCACGCGGCCGATATAGCGCGCCCGCTCAGTCACGCTGATCGCGCGGCGAGCGTCGAGCAGGTTGAAAACATGGGACGATTTCAGCATCAGCTCATAGGCCGCAAGTGGCAGGCCAGTTTCGATCATCCGCCGGCTTTGGGATTCGCAGTTATCAAACCAGGAGAACAACATGTCGATATCCGCGTGCTCAAAATTGTAGGCGGACATCTCGACCTCATTCTGATGATAAACATCGCCGTAGGTCACCCGTCCTGCCGGGCCATTCCTCGACCACACCAGATCGTAGACACTCTCGACACCTTGCAGATACATCGCGATACGCTCAAGCCCGTAGGTGATTTCTCCGGTCACCGGGCGGCAATCCAAACCCCCGACCTGCTGGAAATACGTGAACTGGGTGACCTCCATGCCGTTCAACCAGACTTCCCAGCCGAGCCCCCAGGCGCCGAGTGTGGGTGACTCCCAGTTGTCTTCGACGAAACGGATATCGTGCACCAGGGGGTCAATACCCAAGGCACGGAGCGAACCGAGGTAGAGCTCCTGGAGATCTGGCGGCGACGGCTTGAGCATTATCTGGAGCTGATAATAATGCTGCAGGCGATTCGGATTTTCACCGTAACGCCCGTCCGTCGGCCGGCGCGAGGGCTGAACGTAGACCGCGCTCCAAGGTTCCGGACCGATCGCGCGCAGAAATGTAGCGGGATGAAAAGTCCCGGCGCCAACCTCCATATCGTAGGGTTGCAGCAGTATGCAGCCCCTGGCGATCCAGTATTGCTGCAACGCGAGGATCAATCCCTGGAAGGTCGATATGTCAGGGCTTTGCGTCATAATGTCGGTCAGTCAAATTCGATGAGCGGGAGCACCGGCGCACTGCGCCACCCGCAGTATAGCGTTCAGCCGAGCGGATTTACATCGCGGCCGATAAACAGGCCGCAATGGCCGCCCGGCTACCGAGAGGCCCGGCATGCCTCATTTCCGTCCGCCGGACCGAATCGGACGCCGAATGGTATCAACTGCAAGCTTTCTCCCGCAAGCACACCGGGCCGGGATGAGAAAAATGAGACCTGGTCGCTAAGGCGGAGCAACCGTATGCCGATGTAATGGCATCTGGCAACATCAACCCGGCGACCCTGTGAAAATGAATCCGACATCCGCTCCGCAATGGCACTCTCTCGTCAACAAGGCCCAGCATCTCACCGGCAGCGTGATCACAGACCGGGCGGAGAACTATCTGATCGAACTGCTGGCGCAATTTTCGGCCAAGCCGCTCATGATGGCGCGGGTGCTGGCCTTCGACTACCTGAATGACCCGCTCCTGCAAACGAAATCCCGCAGCGAACGCCTGAAGGATATCGGTGATCACTGCCTTCTGTTCGCCGGCCTGTTTCCGCAGCACGCGGAACGCCGCCAGGTCCGGCTCGGGCACATGGTTGAACTGGGTCAGAACGCCTACCATCAATTGCACGAGTCCGCGCCGTTCGAAGCCGGCGGGCTGTATGCCGACCTTGCCCGCGGATTCGTCACATTGATGGATCTGCTCCACGCCATACGTGAGCTGAGAGACGAACGCGCCCGTCTGACTCCGTTGCACGCCTTCGATCTGTGGAATGATACCGGCAGCCAGCATGCCCTGCGCGTAATACGCTCCTTTACCGACGCCACCCCGGTCAAGCCGACGCAGTACAGCGACAGCTTCCTGATGTAGCCCTGCATTCCTCCCGCAGCGGGATGCCGGCGCGTCAAATCCGGCGCCCAGGGAGTGGCCATGCGTTTTTTTCAAACCCTCCTGGATTTGCTATCATCTCATCCCTCTTCGACGGGAATGGATGACGCCCCCTGAACAACATGGCGACACAGCGCAAAGCCGTAGCCCTCATCTCCGGCGGGCTGGATTCCATGCTCGCCGCCCGCGTCATGCAGGATCAAGGGATACACGTCGAAGGCCTCAATTTCTACACCGGCTTTTGCGTAGAGGGCCACACTCACGCAATTCGCCGCAAGGATTCCGCCCGCCCCAAACGCAATAACGCGCTCTGGGTCGCCGAGCAGCTCGGCATCAAGCTGCACATCATCGATGTGATCGAGGAATATAAGGACATCGTACTCAACCCGAAACATGGGTACGGCGCCAATATGAATCCTTGCCTGGACTGCAAGGGATTCATGGTCAAGAAAGCGCGCGAGTGGATGGAGCAAAACGATTTCGACTTCATCATCACCGGCGAGGTGCTGGGTCAGCGCCCCATGTCACAACGACGGGACACCTTACCTGTCGTCGCCCGCGAGTCAGGGGCTGGCGATCGCCTCCTCCGCCCCCTCTGC
>JADLET010000110.1 GCA_020845975.1 Gammaproteobacteria bacterium
CTAGCCCGGATCTCTCACCGATAGGGGATGCATCGAGTCTCTGATTGGGTGAAACTTGTTTTGCGAGAACGAGTTATCGCGGCCCAGAGGAGAGACTCGATGCCGACACAGTGTAACGCGGAACAGCTGGAGTTTTCAGGTGTTGAGCGCCGTCGGGTGGTGGCGGCCTTTGATGGCGGGACGGTGAGTTCGGATGCCGGAGCGTTGCTGCTGGGGAAGGCCGATGAAGCGCTCGGGTTGATCGATCGGCTGGCGGGGTGTTTTGTCGATGCGCGCGATCCGGAGTTGATCGAGCACACGGTCAGGACGCTGATCGGGCAGCGGGTGTTTGGCATGGCGCTGGGGTATGAAGACCTCAACGACCACGACAGCCTGCGCCACGATTCGGTGTTCGGTACGTTGCTCGGCAAGCTGGAGCCGCGGCGTCGCACCGATTGCGCGGCGCTGGCCGGCAAGAGCACGCTGAACCGTCTGGAGCTGCACGAGTCCGCGGGCAGCAGTCGCTATCACAAGATTCGTCCCGACGCCGCGGCGATCGAGCGGCTGTGGGTGGACTTGTTTCTCGATGCGCATCGCGCAGCACCCGGCGAGATCATCCTGGATCTGGATGCCACTGATGATCCGCTGCACGGGCATCAGGAGGGGCGGTTCTTTCACGGCTACTACGACGGCTATTGTTATCTGCCGCTGTACATTTTCGCGGGCGAGCATCTGCTGTGCGCGAAGCTGCGCCGCGCGAACATCGATGGGGCCGCGGGGGCTTGCGCAGAAGTCGCGCGTATTGTCGCGCAGATCCGCCAGCGCTGGAGTGCGGTGAGGATCATCCTGCGCGCCGACTCTGGCTTCTGCCGCGAGGAGCTGATGAGCTGGTGTGAGCAAAACGCGGTGGATTACGTGTTTGGACTCGCCAGGAACGCCCGCCTGGTACGCTCGATCGGCGCCGAGCTGCACGAGGCCGCGGTCGAATCGCGCGCGACCGCGCGACCGGCACGGCGCTTCAAAGAACTCGTGTACTGCACGCGCAAGAGCTGGTGCCGGCCGCGCCGGGTCGTGGCCAAAGCCGAGCAGACCGGGGACAAAGCCAACCCGCGCTTCGTCGTCACCTCGCTGTCGATGCAGCAGTGGTCGGCACGCGGGTTGTACGAGGACCTCTACTGCGCCCGTGGCGAGTGCGAAAATCGCATCAAGGAGGCGCAGCTGGATCTGTTCGCCGATCGACTCTCGGCGGCCACCTTCCGCGCCAACCAGTTGCGTCTGTGGCTGGCGTCGGCCGCCTACGTGCTCATGCACACGCTGCGCCGCGTCGGACTGGTGGGCACCGCGCTGGCCCGCGCCTGCGCGAACACGATCCGCCTGAAGCTGCTGAAGATCGGCGCCGTCGTCACCGTGAGCGTACGGCGTGTGAAGCTGGCCATGAGCGAGGCCTGCGCGAACCAATCGGAGTTCATCACCGCCTGCCACGCCTTGAGCGCCGCGGCGCGCTAAGCCGCTCCCACGAACCAGAAACCGCAACCCCTCAAAGCAGCCAATCGACGCCCACCCTGGCGGCGGGCGGCTATCGCCGAAAAAACCTCCCATCCTCCAAAACCATCCACCCCGGCCCGCTACACACCCTGCGGCCCCGCACCTCACCGATCAATCAAAACGTCCAGCGGGGTGGTGAGAAATGGCGGCTAGGCGCCTCGGGTTCCATCGCTCGCGAAGAAGTCCCCGCGACCGCAGCGCAACAAAGCCGCGCCGGCGGCACGCGAACGCGAAGCCCACCCGGCGCACGCGCCCACGTAATTGATGAATGCGGCCCAGGACTTGGCGACCGGCGGCGACTGTATTACAATTCAATACATGGCAACCATCACCCTCCGAGTCCCGGACGACGTTGATCGAGCCCTGCAGAAGCAGAGCGAGGCGGCCGGTATCTCGAAAAGCGATCTCGTCCGCGAGGCGGTCCGCCGTTACCTTGCCGTGGGCGAGTTCCGTGCACTTCGTGCGCGACTGGTGCCGCAGGCTCAGGCGCAGGGCATCCACACCGACGACGACGTGTTCCGCAAGCTCGAACGGCCGTGAGGATCGTGCTCGACTCCTCCGTGCTGATCGCCGCGGCGATCACCCGGGCCGGGGTCTGTGCGGAACTCATGGACGACGTCCTGACTTCGCATGACCTCATCCTGTCCCCGTTTATCCTCGATGAGGTCGAACGCAAACTCCGGTCGAAGTTTCGCTTCGCCGACGCGGATGTCCGGCGGCTGCTCCGATTCCTCAAACGTGCCGCGACGCTCGTCGAACCGGCACCAGTGCCACCCGACGTCTGCCGCGACCCCAACGATCGCCCGGTCCTCGGGACCGCCGTGGCCGGCGCAGCTTCACTGTTGATCACGGGCGACAAGGACCTGCTGGCCCTGCGGTCCTATGAAGGCACCACGATCATTCGACCGGCGGACTTCTGGCATCAATGGACTGCACGCTGACCACGCAGGCAGACAATCGCTCTTGTTCTTCTTCTGGCCCGCCTCAACTCCGCCGCGCTGCAGCCGGGACTTGGATTACGCCGACACTGTAATGAGGGAACCTGGCTGCAGCGCGACGGGACGCCAATAGCGTGCCATCGGCGCGCGACGCGCGCCAGTCCCCTGGACTCCCCCGCGCGTTCACAACATTGAAG
>JADLET010000111.1 GCA_020845975.1 Gammaproteobacteria bacterium
GTAAAAAGTTTTATACTTTACCCCTTATTTTTGTTAACTGGTCGCCATTCTCGCTTCAGATGCCTTTATGACCTTCCCGCGCAAGCTACTCTTTGCCAGCCTGCTTGGCCTGGGCGGCACAGCCCTGCTCGGCGCCATCGGTGTGTCAGTCAGTTATTTGACTATCGCGCCAGATCTGCCTCCCATAGACGCCCTCAAGGACATCCGTCTGCAGGTGCCGATGAGGATCTACACCCGCGATGGCCGCCTCATCGCAGAATTCGGGGAACAGAAGCGCACACCGATCCATTTCAAGGAAACCCCTGACCTCATGGTCAAGGCGATCCTCGCTGCCGAGGACGACCGCTTCTTCGAGCACCCCGGCGTCGACTATCAGGGGATCCTGCGCGCGGCATTCAACCTGGCCCGTACCGGGGAAAAATCCCAGGGCGGCAGCACGATCACCATGCAGGTGGCGCGCAATTTCTTTCTCACCAGCGAAAAAACCTATCTGCGCAAACTCAGTGAAATCTTTCTGGCACTGAAAATAGAGAAGGAACTATCCAAGGAGGAGATCCTGGAGCTCTACCTCAACAAGATCTATCTGGGCAACCGTGCGTATGGGGTCGCAGCAGCCGCATATGCCTATTACGGCGTTGGCGTTTCAGACCTGTCCCTCGCCCAGATCGCCATGATCGCGGGGCTGCCCAAGGCGCCCTCGCGCTACAATCCTCTGGCGGATCCGGAACGGGCAGTGGCGCGCCGCAATTATGTGCTGAGGCGCATGCATGAACTGAGGTATATCGACAAGGCGAATTTCCAGCAGGCCACGCAGAGCGCTGATGATGCAAAGCTCCACAGCGCATCGATGGAAGTCGAGGCCAACCACCTGGCCGAGATGGTGCGTGCCGCCATGATCGAACGCTACGGTGAACAGGCCGCCTACACCGCGGGGCTAAAGATCTACACCACACTGGACTCGCGCCTGCAGCAGACATCCACCGGCGCCCTTCGCTCCGCGCTGCATGCCTATGATCGCCGCCATGGCTTTCGCGGGGTCGAGGGACGTATAGACGCCAGCCGCCAAACAGGGGACAGCGACTGGGCCGACGAGCTGCGCCGCCACAACGAGGTCGGGGGCATGAAGCCGGCGCTCGTCTCTCGGGTGAAAGACCAGGGAATCACCGTCAAATTGGCAGATGGCAACAGCGTCGAAATCGCCTGGGACGGCCTGTCGTGGGCACAGCCATATATCAGTGAGAACCGGCGTGGCGTCGCACCAAGCACCGCGGCCGATGTGGTGCGTACCGGGGACATCGTGCGCATCGTCGCCACTGCCGATGGTTGGCAGCTGGCGCAACTACCTGCCGTGCAGGGCGCACTGATCGCCCTGGATCCATCGGATGGCGCCATCACCGCGCTCGTCGGAGGTTTCGACTTTCAACGCAGCAAGTTCAACCGAGTCACACAGGCACTGCGGCAGCCGGGTTCCAGTTTCAAGCCGTTCCTTTACTCCGCGGCGCTGGAAAAGGGCTTTACACCCGCGACATTGATCAACGATGCGCCGGTTGTCTTCGACGATCCCGGACTGGAAAGCGCCTGGCGTCCGGAAAACTATACTGGAGAATTCTTCGGACCCACCCGGCTCAGGATCGCCCTGATCAATTCCCGCAATCTCGTCTCCATCCGGCTCCTGCGCTCGATCGGCATCGACTACAGCGTCAATTATCTGACCCGGTTCGGTTTCAATCCCGGCGACATGCCGCGCAACCTCTCACTCGCGCTCGGCAGCGCCTCGGTCACACCGCTGCAGCGGGCTGCCGGCTACGCGGTCTTCGCCAACGGGGGTTACCGCGTGGCGCCGTATTTCATCGATCACATCGTCGGCGCAAACGAGGAGGTACTGTTCCAGGCCGTGCCCGAGCGCGCCTGCCTTGAATGCGAAGATGCCCCGCAAGACGGTGACGCCACAAGCGAAGCCGTGTCCGTTTCCCTTCCGTCGGACGCGCCCGCCGCGGCGCCAGAGTTCGAGCCCGCGCGACGAACCATATCCGCGCAGAATGCCTACCTGATGACCTCGATGATGCGTGACGTCATCCAGTCGGGTACTGCCGTGCGCGCGAAGCAGCTCGGCCGCGGCGACATCGCGGGCAAAACCGGTACGACGAACGACCAGCGTGACGCCTGGTTCGCCGGATTCACCAGCGGGATCGTTGCCATCAGCTGGGTCGGATTCGACAAACCCCAGGCGCTCGGCAACGGCGAGACCGGTGGCCGCGCCGCCTTGCCGATGTGGATTTCATTCATGCGCGATGCGCTGCGTGGCGTACCGGAACACCCTCTGGACCGGCCGCCGGGTCTGGTGACGGTGCGCATCGATCCAGCCACAGGCCTGCTGGCCAAGAGCAGTCAGTCGAACGGAATCTTCGAGACTTTCTTCGCCGACAACGCCCCCCGGCAGTACGCCGGTCCAATCCCACCATCCGCTGCCGGCGACGAAACGGGGACTACACAGCCTCTGGCTCCGGAACAGCTGTTCTGACACGGTCCGGCGCCTGCAGGCGCTGCCAGCCACTGCTGCTTGAGGGTGACGCCATGTCGCGTCGAATTTTCCGGGAAAGTTAATCCCGCGGATGCTTCTGACGAATCAGTACTCGCCTGTCAGGTGGCCGCTTTACGGGCGATGCTGGGATATGATTCTGGATATCCCAACCGCGCGACGCCCGAGGATATGGCGGCCTGCGCCACTGCGGGCGGAACGCGCTCGATGAGGCGTGGATCGAGCGGCTTCGGAATGATGTACCCGGGGCCAAAGGAGAGCGACTCCAGCCTATAGGCCGCCAGGACTTCCTGGGGCACAGGCTCATGCGCGAGCTCAGCCAGTGTATGGACTGCCGCGATAAGCATCTCGCGGCTGATCGAGGTGGCGCGCACGTCGAGGGCACCACGGAATATGAACGGAAAGCCCAGCACATTGTTGACCTGATTGGGATAGTCCGAACGCCCCGTCGCCATGATCAGGTCATTGCGCGCCGCGAGTGCCGTGGCAGGATCAATCTCGGGATCGGGATTGGAGAGCGCGAAGATCACCGGACGAGGCGCCATGCTGGCGACCTGTTCCGCACTGACCAGACGCGGCCCTGACAATCCGATGAAAACATCGGCACCGTGCATGGCATCCGACAAGGAGCGCTCCTGGGTATCCAGCGCGAATTCGCGCTTGTATTCATTGAGATCTCCGCGCCCGCTGTGAACCACCCCGGCGCGGTCGACCAGGCGGATGTTACCCCTGGGCACACCCAGCGCCGTCAACAGGCGCATCGAGGCGATGCCCGCCGCGCCGGCGCCGAGACAGACGATCTTCGCCTGCTGCAGGGACTTGCCCTGCAGTTTGAGCGCATTGATCAGGCCGGCCCCGATAATGACAGCCGTGCCATGCTGGTCGTCATGAAATACCGGAATGTCCAGCCGTTCACGCAGCGCCTTCTCTATGACGAAACACTTGGGCGCGGTGATATCCTCGAGATTGATGCCGCCGAAGGTGGGTGCGATACGCGCTACCGTATCGATGAAGTCCTCGGGCCGCTCGGCATCAACTTCGATGTCGAACACATCGATGTCGGCGAATTTCTTGAATAACACCGCCTTGCCTTCCATCACCGGTTTGCCCGCCAGCGCGCCGACGTTGCCCAACCCAAGCACGGCGCTGCCGTCGGTGATCACTGCGACCAGATTGCCCTTGGCGGTATAACGATAGGCGTCCTCGGGATTCTTTGCGATCGCGCGCACCGGTTCCGCCACGCCAGGGGTATAGGCCAGGCCGAGTTCGTACTGGGTAGAACAGGGTTTGGTGATCGCGATGGCGATCTTGCCGGGCACGGGATCGGAATGATAGGCGAGCGCGGCCTGCTTGCGGTCTTCGGTCATGGGTCTGCGGTCAAAATTCGTTACTGGGACGAAGGATTATCCGTGATACGACCCGCTGCTGCAAATACGGCCAAGGATCATCATTGGATAATCTTGAGCAGGCTCCCCGGCGCGGGGACTCCGTCCGGGTACAGCTGGTTTAGCAACCTCAGCTGTTCCTCGGGATGCGCGGCCAACGGGGACTGCTGCGCCAGACCGGCAAAATCCAAATCCCCATCCACCCGCAGCAACCGGATCCTGAGCGCGGCGGCAAGCCCCTGTTCCGTTTCGGAAAGCGGATGAAAACTGCGCGCCACCGCGACAAAATCTGCGTCGTACCGCTCGAATGCCTCCCGGTTCTTGCCAACCCCCACAAACAGATAGGCCAGCGCCTGATGATAGATCACGCTCGCGCGTTCCGGCCTCGGCGTGGTTGCAGTGCCACCCTCGATAATCGCGCTATAGGTCTCCAGCCCGGCCAGCTCAAGCACGTCTTCCCGCTGTACGGTTCTCGACCTGTTACGGCTACGGACGAATTCGCGCGGCGCTTGCCCTTCCTCAATACCCTCCACCGATACCTGCAGAACCGCATCGCGCGTCGGGGATTGCAGCACCAGCCGCTCCGGAAAATTCTCGCTCGACCACTGCGCCGGCAGGGTAAAGCCGATACCGAGATCCGCATGGTAAAACACCTCGCCGCGCACCACCCCGGCACGTTCGCTGTCGCCATAGACCAGACCGTCGAGATAGGCCGGGTAGTCCTCTAATTCATGCGTCTCCTCCGGCGCCGCATTGGAATCCTGCTCCGCATAGGCCACGGCCTCCTGCAGACGCTTGTCGCTGGAAGGATGCGAGGCGAATACTCCATGATAAATCTTCGGCTGGCGGCCCCCCTCCGTCGCCAGCTGGCGCTCGTAAACTTCCTGGTTCTTCAGTACCTCGAGCACCTTGAGCATGGCGCGCGGATCGTAGCCACTGCGCGCCAGATACCCTGCGCCGAGCCGGTCCGCCTCCAGCTCATGCTCCCGTCCATAGCCACTCGTGATCGCACCGCCCAGCACGTTGAACAGGCCCTGACCGATCTGATTACCCAACTCCGGGAGCAGAACAGAACCGATGGTATATCCAATCTGGGCGGCGCGCGTTCCACTGATCTGGCGCACCGAATGACGCGCGGTAACATGGCCGATTTCGTGCCCGAGCACCGCCGCCAGCTCGGCCTCGGAATTGAGATAGGCGAGCAGGCCGCGGGTAATGTAGATATACCCGCCGGGTAGCGCGAACGCGTTAACCTCGGAGGAATCCAGCACGGTGAAATGGTAGCTGAGTTCCTTACGGTGGCTGTTGGCGGCAATACGCTCGCCCACCCGCCGCGCATAGTCCTGCAATGCGGGATCCTCGTAGGCGCCGCCGAACTGACGGACGATCTGCGCGTGAGCCTCGCTGCCGAGTTCGATTTCATCCTTCTCGGACATCAAGACGAAATCGTTTTTACCAGTAGCGGGATTCATGGCGCAGGCGCCCAAAACAAAACCTGCTGCCAGAACGATCAAAAGTCCGCTGCGAAACAGCGTCATCACGTAATGACATGCTTTCGCGTCATTCGTCATCCTCGACAACCTGCAGCGAAGAAGGATGGCGAATCTGCATAAGCGGGGCAGCCCCGCGCGTGATCAGCCAGCCGCGCGCGACAACCGAGCGACCGATGAGATCCCGCGGCTGGAAACCAGAGAAGTTGTGCAGATCCGGTCGCGCGATGCGCAGGGCAAGCCCACCCTCAAGGTTCAGCCACACGGCACTGGTTCCCGCGCCGACACGGATCACCTTCCCGCGCACGAAACGGAAGCCGGACTCCGGCGAATCGGGTCCGATCGCCGTGGCAGACAGCGGCCGGTAATACTCCAGCCGCCACAGCCCCAGACCGGCCTTCCTGGCATGCTCCTCTGCGCGCCGGTAACAGTCCTGGCTCTCCAGGTTGGGGGGCACCGCAATCGCTACCGCATAGCCACGCTCGAGCATCCAGGCGTGGACATTCATTCCATCATGTCGGTAAAGATGAGCCAGCAGACGGCCGTAGCGATCAAATCGCTCCCCGTCGTAACGCAAACCCAGCTCGTCGTCCGGCGGAGCAAGCAACCCCCTCAGCGCGTCGCGCGACTCCTCGGCATAGGGCTGGCCGGGATCATCTTCTCGTGATAGCTCGGGTGCATTAATGCCGATCAGGCGCACCTTGCGTCCGTCGCGCAGCACCAGTGTATCGCCGTCATGGACGTGCGCGACCCGAACCTGCTCATCGATGCGGTCGGCTGGACAATCCGCTGCCGTGATATGTGCGTAGAGCAGGCCCGCCAGAGTGAGTACCAGACATGACGCCCGCTGCCCGCGCGGGGTAAAACTGAAACGGTAAAAACTAAAAAGGGCACGCCCGTGGGGTGCCCTTTCTGCTGCGCGCCCGAAAGGCATCGCGCTATTTTTTCATGCCGTACTTCTGTCGGAACTTGTCGACACGGCCAGCGGTGTCAACCAGCTTCTGTTTACCGGTGTAGAACGGGTGGCATTGTGAACATACATCGAGATGCAGATCTTTGCCCACGGTCGAGCGCGTTTTGAACGTGCTACCGCACCCGCAGGTCACCGTGATCTCGTTGTAGGCGGGGTGAATCTCCGACTTCATGACCGTATCCTCATAACCCAACTGTATCCGCCGCCCCCTGATTCCGGGTAATCGGCAGTCCAAAAGACCGGCTATTGTAAGCAAACCTTCCGGCTCCGGCAAGTCGCCCCTTCCGATGCTACTGATTAATGTTGACGATCAACGATTGAGGAACACCGCCGCGCTCGACTTCCAGACGAATCTCATCAGCGGACGACAGGCCGCGCAACAGGCTCAGTGCCTTGGCCGGGGAATCCAGCTTTACCCCGTTGACGCTGGTGACGATGTCCCCGGGAGACAACCCCGCGCGCGCGAACAGACCGGCATCCTGCCCTGGCTGCAGTTCGTAGCCGACGAAACGCCCGTCAGCGCTTTTGGGATTGATCTGGATCATATTTCCGGCGCTCTGTGGGTCGGCGAGTACCCGGTCTCGAAATTCACGCAGGTTGGCCGGCGGAACAGCGGACTCCGGACCCGCCGTCCCTCTGGCGTTGGCGCGCGATTGTGCCCCCTGGCCGGGGGCGGTACCTGTCGCCGGCGTCCCACTGACGCTCCCGAGCCCCTCCTTTGGCAGGCGCAGGGTCTCAAAGCGTCCGTTCCTTTCCAGCACCACGCGGTCGGGATGGACCTCCTTCAGGATGGCGCCCCCAGGAAGCTGGGAATTGATGGTATAGAAGGCCTCCGTCCCTCCAGGCGAGGCGATGATCGCTCCACCTCCCGTTGCACTGTCGGAGGCAATCACGCCGCTCAGAGTCAGATTGAGCTGGGTCTCTGGCAAGGACTCGATCGCAGGTATCTCACCTCCAACAGGCTTCTCGCCAAAAAGATGCCATTTGGCGAGATCCGATAAGGCCCCGCCCCCTCTTTGGTTGCCTGCGGCGGTCGCCCCGCGAAACATTTCGGGCGGCGGGGTGAGGCTTCGCTCCGGCAAGGGGATCGCCTTCCAGGTCAATTCGGCGAGCGTCGCCGCCAGCAACAACACCAGCGCGACCTGGGCCAGGATAATGACGCGGCGCTGCACTGCGTCGAGAAAAAATATATCCCACGCCTTTTTCCAATCCAATGTAGGTCTCATCATGATCCTTGCTGTATCAGGCAACGGGCGTCGCCTCCGCCCTTCCCTAAAATTTGAAGCACAAATATAGCAGACCGAATAGCACCGGTTGATGAACCATGTAGATCATCAGGCTGTGCCGTCCACTGAAAGCGAGCAGACGGAAGGGCGGCGCTGTACTCGACCAGTCCCGTATACGGGCGCCCGCAGGCCGCCGGTACAGGAGCTGGCCGAGAAACTGTCCAACCAGCACCACCCCGAACCACGGTAGCAGTGGAACATAATCCTCGGCGAATGGTTTGTGCGTCATCAAACCGATCCACTGCAGGGCGGGCTGATCGAACCAGGCATGTGAGAAAAAAATCCCCATAATAATCATTACGATGCCGGCGACAAGGCCAAGCCGACCAAGCCTTATGGTCAACAAACCCAGAATACTCGCCAGAGCGATAAGATGCAGGATTCCAAAGAAGATATAGGTGGTCGGGAACATCATCCGGCTACCCAGCGTAACCAGGCCGGCACAGACGATCAGCAGGACAAGGCGCCTCAGGTAGCGTAATCGGTCGAATCCCTGCTGCTGGACGAGTGACTGGCTGACACCGACCAGGAGCAGGAAAAGGCTAACGATGACCGCGCGAAAACCCAACCACAGAGGATCCTGATTGAAATCGATACCCAGCCGGGCAAACAGATTGATATCAAAAGTAAAATGGTAGGCGATCATCATCGCCAGGGCGCATCCCCGCGCGACGTCGATTGACATATGGCGGCGCGGCAGGGGCATCTCAGGCATGGTGGAAAAATCCGGCATCGGGCCTGCACCCTGGGGGGCAACGGAATTTTATGCACATGTACTGGCCGTGGCGCCCCGCCCCGATCATGCCATGATGGCGCAAAACCAGAGGAATCCGTCAACTTGCTGATACATATAATATTATTTTCATGGCAAGGAGAAAATTCCCGGGGGAAACGCTGATTTCCGCGCCAACAGAATTGACCGGCTTGCGGGTTTTCCACAGGGTTATCCACACAGAGGGCCTGAATTTCCAGATCGAACAGCGTGTTAGCAGTGAGCTAATTCCACTCCATCAGGGTCCAGCTCGGAATCAGCAGATCTTCACTCAATTCACCGCGACGCGACTCAAGATTTCCATCCCCATCGGTATCCACCAGATAATAGGGCGGCCCCTTTCTGGGGGTCACCTTGATCATATAAAGCCGGCCGTGGATTCGGTATTCCGCGATAGTCTTGTCATCCCCCTGGATGATTGTGACCTCGGGAGTCGGCGCCTCCTCGGGAGAATCGGACCCATCCTGCGCCGGAACGCTCATGGGCAGGCACAGCAGCATCATGAAGGCAATCGTCGGTCTCATCGTGTTTCTCGCTCACAAATCGAGCAGAATCTCCTTCTCCTCCGCGGATGGCTCGAAGCCACGATGCTCATAATACCGGAAGATGGCCTCGACCACCTCCTCGGGCTCAGCCAGCACCTGGAACAAATCGAGGTCCATCGCCGAAATCGCACCCTCGGCAACCAGTGTCTTCTTGAACCATTCAACCAACCCCGCCCAGTAGGAGCTGCCGACGAGGATGATCGGGATGCGTCGCGTCCGCTCGGTCTGCACCAGGGTCAGGATCTCCGCCAGCTCATCCAGCGTCCCGAATCCGCCGGGCAGCACGACATAGGCTGAGGCATACTTCACGAACATCACCTTGCGCGAAAAGAAGTGGCGGAAACGCAGCGAAATGTTCTGATAGTCGTTGGAGACCTGCTCCTTCGGGAGCTGGATGTTCAAACCGATGCTCGGCGACTTGCCCAGATATGCGCCCTTGTTGGTCGCCTCCATGATTCCGGGACCACCTCCGCTGACCACGCTGAAGCCGGAGTCGGACAGCGCTCGCGCAATACGTTCGGCGCGCTGGTAATACTCGGAGTCGGGATGCGTGCGCGCGGAACCGAACATGCTGACCGACGGTTTGATCCGGGCCAAACGCTCGAAGCCTTCGACGAATTCCGCCATGATCTGGAAAATCTTCCATGATTCGCGGTTCAGCAGCGCCTCGTCGACCATGCTGAAAGTCGGATGCGTCGATTTATCCTGTTCGTTCATAGCAGCTCTCGTATAAAGCGTACGATTCCGGCATGCGGGCGCCCCGCCCCATGCAAGGACAGCCGCGCCGTGACACCCCATAGTATAATGAATGCCGTTCGTCCTTCACTTATCCGTCCCACACACGCTATGGACACAGATGCCATCTGAACAGAACGCCAAGCCGTGCCTGATCCTGGTGGACGGGTCCTCCTACCTGTACCGGGCCTACCATGCCCTGCCGGAACTGACCAATTCCAGGGGCGAGGCAACAGGCGCGGTCCTTGGCGTGGTCAACATGCTGCGCACACTGCTCAAGGAATACAACCCCGAGTACATCGCCGTCGTGTTCGACGCCAAGGGCAAAACCTTCCGCGAGGAACTCTACGAACACTACAAGGCGAATCGCCCACCGATGCCGGACGACCTGCGCAGCCAGATTGAACCACTGCATGCCGTGGTGCGCGCCCTCGGGCTGCCCTGCCTGGCGGTGAAAGGGGTCGAAGCGGACGACGTGATCGGCACCCTCGCGGCGCAGGCGCGGACGTCCGACATGAATGTGGTGATCTCGACCGGCGACAAGGACATGGCCCAGCTCGTCGACGGGCACGTGACCCTGATCAATACCATGACGCATCAGACCCTGGACAGGGCGGGAGTGGAAGCCAAATTCGGTGTCCCGCCAGAACTCATCATTGACTACCTCGCCCTCGTCGGCGACACCTCCGATAACATCCCCGGCATTCCCGGCGTCGGCCCCAAGACCGCCGCCACGCTGTTGCGGGAATTCGGCTCACTCGCCGCGATCATCGAGCGCGCCGCGGACATCAAGGGAAAGACCGGGGAACGCATCCGTGAAAATCTCGACCAGCTCCCGCTCGCCCGGCAGCTGGCGACGATCAAACAGGATGTCATGCTCGACCGCGGGGCCGGGGATCTCCGCCCGGCCAAACCGGACACCGTCGCGCTGAAGGAACTGTATCGCCGCCTCGAATTCAAACGCCTGCTCGAAGAGCTGCCTGCCGGGGACGACACCCCGGTTACGGCCCGCGAGACTGCCGACGCGCAACCCGGGCAATATGAATGTGTGCTGAGTGCTGAGGTCTTTGAGTCCTGGCTAGACCGCTTGCAGCAGGCGGAGCTGATCGCCTTTGACACCGAGACCACCAGCCTCGACCCGCTGGAGGCGGAGATTGTCGGCGTCTCCTTCGCCGTGACCCCAGGCGAAGCCGTTTATGTGCCGCTGGCGCATGATTACCCCGGGATCCCGCCTCAGCTCGCGCGCGACGAGGTGCTCGCGCGCCTGAAGCCTTTACTGGAGGATCCACACCGCCCCAAGGTCGGTCAGAACCTCAAATATGACCTGGCGGTCCTCGAGCGCCACGGCATCCATTGCGCCGGGCTGCGCTACGACACCATGCTCGAATCCTACGTCCTGAACAGCACGCTCGCGCGCCATGACATGGATTCGCTCGCCCTGACCTATCTGGATTACAAGACCCTGCTGTACGAGGAGGTAACGGGCAAAGGCGCCGCCCAGCGTCCCTTCAGCAGCGTCGATCTCGAACTTGCGACACGCTACGCGGCTGAAGATGCCGATATCACGCTGCGCCTGCACGAGGCGCTGTGGCCGCGGCTGACGGAGACGGGACGGTTGCAGGAGGTATTCGATACCATCGAGATGCCGCTGGTCCCGATACTCGCGCGCATGGAGCGCCACGGCGTACTGATCGATTCCGCCATGCTGCAAAGGCAGAGCGAAGTACTCGGCACACGCATGCGGGAGCTGGAGGAGCAGATCCATGCCCTCGCCGGGTGCGAATTCAACCTGGGCTCACCGAAACAGATCCAGGAGATCCTGTTCGACAAACTCGGCCTGCCGGTCATCGAAAGGACCCCGAAGGGCCAGCCATCTACCGCCGAATCGACACTGCAGGAACTCGCAGCGGATTACCCGCTGCCGGGCCTGATCCTCGAACATCGCGCGCTCAGCAAGCTCAAATCCACCTATACTGACCGCCTGCCGGAGCAGATCAGCCCGCGTACCGGGCGCCTGCATACCTCGTATCACCAGGCCGTAGCGGCGACTGGCCGGCTCTCCTCCAGCAATCCGAATCTGCAGAACATCCCGATCCGCACCGAATTCGGCCGACGCATCCGCCAGGCCTTCATCGCACCGCCCGGCCATCGCCTGCTCGCCGCCGATTATTCGCAGATCGAGCTGCGTATTCTTGCTCACCTGTCCGAGGACACTGGCCTGCTTGCGGCGTTCACCCGGGGGATGGATATCCATCGCGCGACCGCGGGCGAGATCTTCGGCATCGACCCTCGCGACATCACTACAGACCAGCGGCGCAGCGCCAAGGCGATCAATTTCGGACTCATCTACGGTATGTCGTCCTTCGGACTGGCGCGCCAGCTCGGCATCGAACGCAATGCCGCCCAGCAATACATGGACCTCTACTTCGCGCGCTACCCGGCCGTCAAACGATTGATGGATGACACCCGGCGATCGGCGGGGGAGCTCGGCTACGTGGAAACCCTGTTTGGACGGCGGCTTTATCTACCTGAGATACGCTCGCGCAACCGCCAGCGGCGCGAATACGCGGAACGCGCCGCGATCAACGCGCCGATGCAAGGCACTGCGGCGGATATCATCAAGCGCGCCATGCTGAAGGTGGACGACTGGCTACAAGGCGGCGGCGGCGCTATCAGGATGATCATGCAGGTACATGACGAGCTGGTGTTCGAGGTACCGGAAGCGCGCGTCGATGAGGCCGTCGCGCACATCACCGCCGCCATGTCCTCCGCGGCCGATCTCGCCGTCCCGCTGGAGGTGGGTATCGGGGTCGGTCTCAACTGGGACGAGGCACACTAGACCTGGGACACGTCCCCGCAGGTTGGCGACGATTTTCCGCCCCCCATCCCGCCCCTCGGACTGAACGTCCTATCTCGCTGTCAAAGATTCATTTTTTCGGCTTACCCCTGCAGCTTTTCCAGAACGAAAAAACTTCCTGGCATCCGCTGAACTTTTTCCCTCCGGGAAAGTCTGATCTTTCAGACAGAGTTAGTTTACGCTCCCCGCGAACCTCCCACTTGCGGGGATTCCATACCCGGTAACCCCAAGCCGGGCTTGTTCGCCCCAGATATCCCTCCCTCTCTCATACTGGGGCTTTTTTTTGCCCGAAATTCAGCCAGGCGAGGACCTTGTCCCGCGCCTCGTCCACTCCCTGCTTGTCCAGCGAGGAAAACAGCTGCGCGCTTACATTTGCATCCCCCGGGGGCAATCCTCGGCGCCAGGCATGCAGCGCCTTGTGTCCCGCGCCGCGGCTCAGCTTGTCGGACTTGGTCAGCAGGATATGCACTGGCATGCGTCGCGGGCGACACCAGTCGATGATCATGAGCTCGAGATCATCAACGGCGCGCCGGCAATCGGCGGTAAGGATCAGGCCACAAAGGGAACGACGCTCTTCCAGATAACCTTCGATGAGCGGTCGCCATTCACGCCGCAATCGGTCGGGCACCTCGGCGTAGCCATAGCCGGGTAGATCGACCAGACGACGTTCCTCGCCCAGGTCGAAGAAATTGATCTGCTGCGTGCGGCCCGGGGTCTTGCTCGTGCGCGCCAGTGCGCGTCTTCCGACGATAGCGTTGATACTGCTGGATTTCCCCGAGTTCGAGCGTCCGACAAAGGCCGCCTCGAAACCGTGGTCGGGCGGCATAGAATCGATATGCTGCGCGCCAGTCAGGAAGCTCGCGCGCTGGAAATAGGACAGAGGGTTCTTTATCGGCGACTGCATAAGGGGCGGCGCGCGCCTAAGGTTCAGGGATCAGCGTTTTACCTTTCCGAACATGTAGCGAGCGAGACTCACCTCCTCGGCGCTGACATGCCGCAGCAGGTGATCGAGACTAATGATCGCATGCTCCAGCAAATTGACCGCGATATAAGGATGCTCGACGCGGAGACGCTCGTACATCGGGCGTGACAGCTTCAGCAGTTGGGTTTCGGCGCGGCCGGCGCGCATCCGCAGCAGACGCGGCTTGCGGTCAAAGAAGGACATCTCGCCCATCATCTCCCCGGAGGCGACACGCCCGACCTCAGTCTCCTGTCCGCTTTCCTCCAACGACAGCAGTGCTTCGCCGCTGACCACGAAATAGAGCGAATCGCCCACTTCACCTATGTCCGCGATCACCTGGCCCTTCTTGTATTTGACCACCTCGGTATATTCGAGCAGCTTCTGCACCTCCGCGATGGTCAGGGATTCGCACAGATACTGCTGATTGAGGAATTGGGTCAGATCGATCAATTGTTTGGCCATCGGATTCTCCTGGAATGTCCGCGTCCGCCGGGCGGGTCCGCACCCGGACCAGAAGTGCCCGATTGTACACCATGACGGGGAAAATCCGCCGGTTTTGCGGCATTGTGACGGGCACTGGGGATTGCCGGAACATTAAAGTATAATTTCTCCACTGGATGCGGAAGACAGGACTATTCGCTCCGCGCATCACCGGCAATCTAATTCCAGAGGTACCCATGCGTCTACACAAAATTCTCGTTGGATCCTTGTTGCTGTTGGCCGCCGTCGCGGCGCAGGCGGCGGTACCGCTCCGCTTTCAGGAAGGCGTGGATTATGAGCTCGTGACCCCCGCGCAGCCCACCTCCGATCCTTCCAAGGTCGAAGTGATGGAGGTGTTCTGGTACGGCTGTCCGCACTGCTACCGCTTCCAGCCTTCCCTCGAGCGCTGGCTGCAAACGAAACCGGAAAATGTCAATTTTGTGCGCCTGCCGGCGATCCTGAACGAAAGCTGGGCGCTGGCCACCCAGGCCTATTACGCCGAAGAGGCGCTGGGGGTCACCGATAATATCCATATCGCACTCTTCAACGCGATCCACCGCGACAAGCGTCACCTGGACAGCGAGAAGGACATGATGAAGTTCTTTGGCGAACAGGGCGTGAGCGAAGATCAGTTCCGCAGCGCCTTTCATTCCTTCGGGGTCGAAAGCAAGGTGCAGCGCGCGCGCCAGATGACGCAGCGTTACGGCATCGACGGCACGCCATCGGTCATCATCAACGGGAAGTACCGCACCGGACCTGGCATGACGCGTTCCTACGAGCGCCTGATCGACGTGATGAATTTCCTTGTCGCACAGGAAAGCCGTTCCCTGGCGAAATGATTGACGCCATCCGAAACCGGGCAAACTCAGTGAACACGGTCACGATCGGCGAGGGACGCGCAACACAGCGATGAAGGCCGCGGAACTCCTGGTCAGGTGCCTGGAAAACGAGGGTGTCGGATACATCTTCGGGATTCCCGGCGAGGAAAACCTCGAGCTGATGGACGCGCTGCGCGATTCCTCGATTCGCTTCGTCACGACGCGGCACGAACAGGGTGCGGCATTCATGGCCGATGTCCACGGACGGCTCACCGGCCGAGCAGGGGTCTGTCTTTCCACTCTCGGACCCGGCGCGACCAATCTGATCACGGCGGTCGCCGACGCCAATATGGATCATGCGCCGCTGGTCGCGATTGCCGGCCAGGCAGGCACCCACCGCCTCCATAAGGAATCCCATCAGGTACTGGATCTGGAACTGATCTTCCAGCACATCACGAAATACTCCTCGCGCCTGCTCACCCCGAACATCATTCCCGAGGTGATCCGCAAGGCCTTTATGCAGGCCCAGCTCGAAAAGGCCGGCGCCTCATTCATTGAATTCCCTGAGAATGTCGCCTCAATGGAGGTTGACGCATTGCCCCTGCCGGTGCGACATCCGACCACCCCGGAGCCCGCGGCGGCCAGCGTGCTGCGCGCGGCCGAACTGATCTCCAATGCCCACTCTCCGATGATCCTGGCCGGCAACGGGGTGATCCGCGCCCGCGCCTGGCGCGAACTGGAGACCTTTGCCGAGCGTCTCAATATCCCCGTCGCCAACACATTCATGGCGAAGGGTGTGGTTCCCTTCCACCATCCGCTGGCGCTCGGAACGGTCGGTCTGCAGGCCAAGGATTACATAAACTGCGGTTTCGACCACGCCGATGTCATCGTCTGCGTCGGTTACGATCTGGTCGAATACCATCCCCACCTGTGGCACCACACTCGTGACCGGACTATTGTCCATGTAGATTCCTCGCCCGCAGAGATCGACGCCAGTTACTGTGTCGAGGTCAGCGTGGTCGGCGATCTCAAACATGGCCTGACGCGCCTGGCCGAAGCGGCCAGGCCGCATCAGGGCCACCGCATGCGACCGCTGCGCGAGGCACTGATCGAGGAAATGAATCAGCACCGCGATGACCGCAGCGTGCCGCTCAAACCCCAGAAGATCATCTGGGATCTGCGCACGGCGCTCGGTCTGGAGGACATCGTGATCTGCGACGTCGGCGCCCACAAACTGTGGATGGCGCGCATGTTCCGCTGCGAGTATCCAAACACCTGCATCATCTCCAACGGCTTCGCCAGCATGGGAATCGCCGTGCCCGGAGCTGTTGCCGCCAAGCTCGCTTTCCCGGAGCGCGCCGTGGTGGCCGTAACCGGCGATGCCGGATTCATGATGAACTCGCAGGAAATCGAGACCGCGCTGCGTCTCAAGGTACCTTTCGTAATCCTGATCTGGAACGATAACGGCTACGGATTGATCGAATGGAAACAGTTGCAAACCTACGGCCGCTGCAGCAACGTCCGCTTCACCAATCCGGATTTCGTCAAATATGCAGAATCCTTCGGCGCAAGGGGTTACCGCGTTGAAAAGGCTGAGGATTTGCTGCCTATACTCCAGCAGGCCCTGGCCGATAACACTGTGAGCATCATCGATTGCCCGGTAGACTACAGCGAGAACCTCAAACTCACAGCCAAGCTGGGAGAGATGGTGTGCCCGATATGATCGAGCTGAATTATCTGCCATCCGGCGATGCCGCGCGTCCGCTGCACGCGCGGGATCCCGCCGGGGGCAACCTGCGGCTCCGTCTTCTCACCTACAACATCCAGGTCGGTATTGCCTCGCGACGTTACCACCACTATCTGACCCACAGTTGGAAACATGTGTTGCCTCACGCGGAAAGCCTGAGCAACCTTGAGCGCATCGCCCAGGTTATACACAGCTATGACATCGTCGCGCTGCAGGAGGCCGACGCAGGGAGCTTCCGCAGCCTCTATGTGAATCAAATCGAATTCATCGCCCAGCGTGCGTCATTTCCCTACTGGTATTCCCAGACCAACCGCAACCTGGGCAAGCTTGCGCAGCACAGCAACGGCCTGCTGAGCCGGAGAAAACCGCTCTGTGTCCATGAACACAAGCTGCCCGGCATCATCCCCGGCCGCGGTCTGCTCGAGGTCCATTACGGGCGCGCCAACGAAACGCCCCTGGTCCTGCTGCTGGTGCATCTCGCCCTGAGCAAGCGCGCTCGGCTGCGCCAGATCGCCTATATCATCCGACTGGTCAATCGCTATGAGCATGTCATGGTGATGGGAGACTTCAACTGCCAGGCGCAGAGTGATGAAATGGCATTGCTGCATGAGCATACCCGGCTGTGCCGGCCTGTAGACGAACTACCGACTTTCCCGAGCTGGCGACCTCACCGCAATATCGACCATATCCTCGCAACCCCGGAGATCAGGATCGACGAGGCCCAGGTGCTACCGCACACCGTATCGGATCACCTGCCCATCACAGTGGATATCACGCTGCCCAGCCATCTCACTTTCGACAGCCACGAACCCCGCGCACTGAAAAGCTGAATATGGGTTCCCGGGTTGGCACACCACAGGCGGCATCTCAGCCCGGGAAAAAGTCGATCGGATAAGTGATGGTGGTGGCCACCGCGCTTTTCCGCCCGAAATCGAACAACTGCACGCGCGCGACCAGTTTACGTTCCAGTTCGGGATCGTTGAGCTCACTCGACACCAGCTCACACTGGCTTACCGTACCATCCGGCGCGATGGTCAGTTTCAGTACGACCTTTCCGGCCAGTGCCGGATTCTGACGCAGCGCGCGATTGTAGATCGCGTTCAGCGTGCCCTTGTTACGATCGAAGATCATCTGGATCTCTTCGCTGGAACGAGCCGGTAGCGGCCCGGATTTGCCTGTCTTCGATTCCGCCGGGGCACGTTCGGCCCCTGCCTCGACCGGCGCGGTCACCTGCGTCGTCTCGCGGCCAGCCAGCTGAGTCCCGCCGGTATCCCGGCTCAACCGGCTCGTGTTGATGCCGCCGCTGCCACTCGCAACCTGCGAGGTAATGATGGCGCGCGTGGTATCACCCATGGCGGGTTCCGCCGCAGCGGATTTACGCAGGGGTTGTTTCTCCAGCGATGCGGCTACGGTATCGGTGCGCAGATCAGCCAATTCGTCGCGCAGGGCGAGCAGTCCGCTGCGTGCCGCCTTTTCACGTGCGCTCGGTTGCGGAGGCGGAACCGGGGTCGCCACCTGCTCCTCGCGCGGCTTGGGCTTCGGCGTCTCCGGCTCGGGCGGCTTTTCCACAGTCTTTTCCGGCTCCGGCTTGGGCTCGACCTTCTCGACCACCGGCGGAGGCGGGGGCGGCTTGGGTCGCTCCTGCATGATCAGCTTGGCAAAGCGGGGCGGCACCTCCACGGTATCCTGTTCGGAGGGCGCGGGCACGGGTATCAGGGGAATGATCAGACTGGCAAGCAGCACTGTCCCGAATACCACCAGCAGGATGCGGCGGAAACGCGCCTCCTCCTGGGGGGACACGGCCCAGGGAAGCAGTGTGCTGTGATAGAACACCGTCGCGGTCATATCATGTTCCGTTGGTTTCATTCTTTTGCATCACGGCAAAGGAAACCTGACCGTACTTGGCCTGGGTACAGGCGAGCATGACCTTCTTCAACAGGCGGTACGGAATCTCCTTCTCGCCCATGATGGTGACCTCGGGTCCAGCTCCATCCTGGTCGGCGCGCAGGCGGCGCGCGGCGATGGCCTCAAGCGCCTGCTGCAGCACCGGGATACCGGTGCTGGTGTCGTCGCCCAGGATCTGCGCGACGTCGGCAATTTTGTCGCCGCGTACCAGGATCTCATGCTCGGTGATCATCACGATCACGTTTTCGCGCGGACGCTCCTCGGCGATGGATTCAGGCAACTGGATGGTCTTGGAGTTCGGCAGGACATCCACCTCGGAGGAATTGACCAGCAGAAAAAACACCAGAATGGTGAAAATATCCATCAATGACACCATGTTGAGCGCCACTACGGACTTGTGTTTCTTGTGGCTGCGCTCCATGCGCATCGCGCGTCGCGACATCTTCATCCCGTAGCCCTCCTAGGCGCCGCCGCCGGCTGTTCCGGGGGCATCCCCGATGGAGATGTCGGGAAACAGTTCCGCCTTCACCACCGCGCCCGCCTGCACGCCTCGTGCGACGCGCACAGTATCCATGACCTGCACCAAGGTGTCATAACTGATGTCCTGTTCCATCAACAAGGTCGCTGCAGTGTGTTCCGGAAACCGTTCCTTCACGCTCCGCAGAGCGACGGAAAGGGTCTTAAGATCGTAACCCGAGGCAGTATTGGAAATAACTAGCGGTGTTGAGCCAGAATCCGCCACCTCGATCTGATCGCCGCGCACTGTGATCTCGAGCTGGAGGCCCTGCTCCGGCGACGGCTCGGCGGCGGCGTCCGATGGCAGGGTGAGCTCAAGGATTGCAACACGCGAAAACACCGCTGTGATCAGCAGGAACGGCACCAGAATCACCATCAGATTCATGAAGGCGGTGATATTCATTTCTTCCGCCGGCCGCACGTGCCGCCGGCGACGGCGATGACCAATCATTACGCTACGCTCTTGGGCGCGGCGGATTCCGCGATGATGTTGATGAACTTGACCGTCGCCATCTCCAGGCTGTCGACCAGCTCCGTGGTCTTGGTCTGCAGCAAGGTGTGTATCAGCAACAGCGGGATGGCTGCCATCAGGCCGAAGGCCGTAGTGTTCATGGCCACCGAGATACTGGCGGAAAGCATGTCGGCCTTTTCAGCAGGATTGGCCGCGCCGACCGCGGTGAACGCCTGAATCAGACCGATGATGGTACCGAGCAGGCCGAGCAGGGTCGCGATATTGGCGAAGATGGCCAGATAGTGCGTGCGCTTCTCCAGATTCGGGATGATCTCCATCAGTCCCTCCTCCATTGCGGTCTCGATATCGTCGCGCCGGCGCGCCGACTTTGTGCGCTCGAGACCGTACAACAATATCTTGCCGATGGCAGCCTTGGATTTCTGGCTGAGATTCATGGCGCGCTGGAAGTCATGCCGCGATAGTGCGTCCATCAATTCCTTCCACTGGCGCTGATTCGCACTGCGTATCGCCGTCAGATAGATATAGCGTTCAATCGCGATCGCGATGCCGGCGGCGAGCACCAGGACGATCGGATACATGAACAATCCGCCCTCCTGGAAAAAAGAAATGATGGTGCTGATTGACTCCATGATCACTCTCCTTCACTGAAAAATCGTACACCCTTCAACGTTTCGTCGAGTCGACAGGGGCGTTGACATATCGTTGGTACCGCAGCTTCCTGAGAAATTCGTCACGGTTCAGTACCGCGAAGGCATCATCACCGGGTATCGGCACCGGCGGTTCCATCGCGCCAAGACTTGCGGCTTCCTTCCACGGCACGATATACAGCACCTTGGGTAACTCCTGGTCACCGATCACCGAAATACCGGGCATGATGATCTGCGCCGTCTCCTGAGCCACAGCGGTGGCGCCCCACAGGCTGGCCGTCAGCAACAGCATCCGCGCGGCATTCATGACCCGCCTCCTTCGCTCGCCGGCGCGGCGGCCGGAAGACGCTGTTTCAAATCCGCGATCCACAACTTCACGTGCTTGTCCTCCCCGCCGGACATCTCCTGGTAGCGCTCATAGTGTTGCAAGGCGGTCTGCGGCTGTCCGAGATAGAGATCAAGCAAGACGGCAAGATTCAGATGTACATCGGCAAAAAGCGGGGCCAACTTCAGTGCCCGTTCGTAATCCTCGCGCGCCTCAGGGAACCGTCCGGCCTCCCGATGCACCAGCCCGAGCAGATTGTAAGCCTCGGCATTCTCAGGATTTATTTCCAAAGCTTGCCGTACCGCACCTTCCGCCTCGTCGAACCGGCCGAGACGCAGCCAGGCGATGCCCAGATTCAGGTACGGCCCGGTGAATCCGGGATAGCGACGCGACATGGCCTCCAGGGCCGGCGCTGCCTCGGCGTACTGTTTCTCCCGCATCATGTCCAGCGCCCGCTCGAACTCGGCGCGCACCTCGCGCGGCGGCGCGGCGGCGCCCGGCGCCGGTTCACCGCCCTGCCTGGAAGGCACGCCACCGCAGGCGGCCAGCAGCAGGCAGCCCAGCGTGAGAAACAGGGCGCGTATGCTATTGCAGCTTTTCAATGAAGTCCACCTGCCTTTCACGTTTTCCGTAACGTGCCGGCAACAGCTCGCCGAGCTGATCCAGGCTCGCCTTGATCCAGCGGTCATAGACACCTTCGCTGATGCGACGATAGTTGATCTCGTGCAGCTTGATCGCATCCTCCTCGAACGGGTAGGCCTGTTCCTCGAGCAGGATGTCGTATTGTTCACGCTCATCGGCGGACAGTCCCTTCGGGCGCTCGGATTCGATCAGGGCGCGACCGAAATCACGATAAATACCGCCGATCTCGAAGGTCGCTGAAGTCGTGACTTCGGCGATGCCGTATTCGTTTGCCTTGCCGTAGGCGTCCACCGCCTTCTGCATGGCCTCCTTCTTGGCGCGCAGACTCTTCGCCAGCGGCGCCACCAGGGCGATGCGGCGATAGCTGTCGCGCAGTGGTTCGGCCAGCTCAAGCGACGCCTGAGCTGCCAGGGTATGACTGAAATCGGTACGCGCAGCGCCAGCGCTCCGATCAGCATCGACGATTTCGCGCAGCCAATAGTGATAACGCGGGATATCCTTCTGGGCACGGGTGGCGTCGGCGAGCCGGCGCCGCGCTTCCATGGCCCGCTCGAACGAGGGCGGTGATGAAGAGAGGTATCGCTGATAGGCAAGCACGGCCTGGTCATTGCGGCCGACCTTGGCATACAGTTCCGCGGCCTGCCACAGCGCCTCGCTCGCAGCCGCCGGATCGCCAGCGTTCTGCCCGATGCGCTTGAATTCATCTGCCGCCTGCGCGAGCCGACCGCTCTCCAGATAGGCGGCGGCGAGCTTCTGCGTCACCTCGGGCTGCCAGTGGCTGTCGGGGAAATCCCGTCGGAACCGTTCCAGCACATCGATCGCGCCAGTCCAGTCCTGCGCGCCAAGCATGACCGCGGCGGCATCGTACTGGGCGTCCGCGGCGATCGACGCCCCGGGCGCCAGCTGGGCGATGCGCAGGAAATGACCCGCCGCAGCGGTCTGTTGTCCATCCGAGCGCGCGGTCTCGCCCTGCTTGTAGATCGCCGCCGCGAGACGCTCGTTGAGCCTGGCGCGCGCCTGAACATCTGCGGCAGGCGTCAGGTTCAGGGCCTGCTGGTAGGCGCGCTCCGCCTCGGAATACGCCGCGCGATCGAAATGGACGTGTCCCTGGATCGTCCACGCAGTGCGCCGCTGTTCAGCGCTGGCCGGCGGCATGTGCTGAAGCACGCGCGTCGCTGCTGCAAGCGCGCGTGAGGCATCACCCATGGCAAAAAGTTCCTCCGCCGAACGGGTCAGTGCGGAGGTGGCCTGCGGATGCGTCGGAAAGTGTTCATCGAAGCGCTGCGCGCTGTCCACCCAGCGCAGCCGCCAGGCGTTTTTCTGCTCCGTATCACTCAATGCGCCGATCTGACGCTCGTAGGCCAACAGCGCGGCATAGCCGGCCTCGGAGGACTTGGGATGCATCGGATAACCATAGGCGCTCTGTTCATAGCGTTCGACTGACTCGCTGTATTCCCCCTGCTCGTACAACAACTCGGCAAGCAGGAAACTCAGCGTCGGCGCGCGCGGATCATCGGGGAAGAAAGCCAGATAGTCGCGGTACCATTGCGCCGCCTGGCGGTAGTCCCCGGGCTGACGGCTCTTCTGCGCGGCGGCGTGGAAACGCTGCGCGACACTGTACATCTCTTCCTTGAGATGCTGCGCGACATCCGGCATGCGCGCGATATCATGTTCCTTCCAGAATGGGCTGCGCGGTCCGTAGCGACCTATAAAATCCTGTTTCGCATCGAGCGCAAGCCTGGCAAAGCCCGCTTGTTCATAGATCTCGTAGACGCGAACCTGGTACAGCGGCGCCTGGGCATGGTTCGGGTTGTATTCAACAAAGGCGTGGAAGGTCGCCGCGGCATCGCTGTAGCGTTCCTTGTCCAGATAAAGCTGACCAAGGCTGCTGTATATCATGTGCTCGTACGGGCTGTGCCCACGGCGCGTAAAGTAGTCGTTGACCGCGCTGACGCCGCTCATCTCGGAGAAGGTCAGGCTGATCACGCGCAGCGTGTCCTCCACCAGTTCGCGATCGGCCCGGCTCAGCGCATCGGGCGTCAGATACTCGCCGAACTGGCTGCTGGACGTGAGCTTCGAGTCCAGTACAGCGACAAAGGCATCCAGCGCCGGCTCCTGCTGACGCTGCTTGAACAGGGACCAGCCGCTTTTATACAACGCCTGCTCATAAAACGCGGATCCCTTGCTGCCGGCGGCGATCACGCTGCGATAGGCGCGTTCCGCCTCGGCATAGGATTTCTCGACAAACAACATCTCACCGCGACGGAACTGGGCCTCCAGATAGTAAGGCGAGGCCGGATATTCGTTTACCAGTCGATCGAGGGTTTCCCGGGATTGCTCCGCCAGTCCGGCGTTGTCGTACGCGCGCGCCATCTGGTAGAGCAGCCCATCCTTGTCCGGATAGTCGGGATAGTCGCGCAGCAGGTCGCGGTACGCTTCCGCCGCGGCGGCAAACCCTTTCCCATACGCCTGTGCGGACGCCTCATCCGTACCCCCTTCCTCGCTGATCATCAACTGCAGATCGGCAATGCGGCGCATTGCCTGCATGCGCCGCGCATCATCACCGGCAATTTCGACGAAGGCCCGATAGGCATCCATCGCCTCTTGCTTGTCGCTGCGCGCCGCTTCGTGCACCACGACGATGGCCTGCTCTTCCAGGCTCTTGATGGTACGCGCATTGTCGCGTGGAGGCGGGGACGCGCAACCGGCCATGAGCAGGCATGCGATGGTCACGGAATGACGTGGCGGGCGCATCAGTTACCCTCCGTGCCAGTCGCGATCTCGTCCAACAGCCTGGCCAGGGCATAGCGTGCCTCGATCTGATAGGTGTGCAGTTCGCGCTCGTGCCGCTCCAGCTCCGCCTGGACCTGGGATTGCAGATAACGTTCATGGCGAAGCGCGGCGTCCGCAAGACGCCGCTGCAAAGCGCCAACGCGCGCGTGCAGGTCGGTAATGCGCGCGTCATATCCCTCAAAGCGCCTGGGCGCCTCCACCTGGGCCACCGCGAGCAGTGAACGCTGCGCCATGGCATCGCCGAGTTCATCCTTGAGCGCATTGACGCCCTTGCGCGCCTCCCACAGGCGCGGCGCATAATGACCTTCAATCTGCCAGTTCAGCATGCCCTTAAGGACACGCAGACGCTGCCGTTGGGCATCGAGCTTATGCGCCTTCGGGTAGCGCGCGAGTTGCACCTCGATTCTCGCCATCTCGCCGAGCTGGCGCTGTTCTTCCGCTGTTGCCAGGGCCGTGGCATCATGTCTGACCGCGATCGCATCGACCCGTCCGACATAGGATTGCACCACCGCATCGAGCGCACGCCAGTCCTGCCCCTGCAACCGGTCCTGTACCCGCGGCAGGCGCGACTCATAGGCGTAACGCCGCGTGGCGAGCATGTCCGTGAAGGCAGACATATCCTCGGCCCAGGTCTGCAGACGCCGTTGCTGGACGCGCAGATTGCGGTAGGTAATGAATGCCTCGCGAAAGCCATCGCTGGCCAACAGCGACAACAGATAAGAACGCGCCGTGGCGTCCGGGATGTATGCCGGCAGCATATCCAGCTCCGGATCGGTCTGGCCGTCACCCGCCAGATCTGGGATCAGGGTGCCTTGTTTGTTCTGCGCGATCATCCCGTCCAGGCGCGCGAGCTCGCCATCGTAGGCGTCGATGACGTCCCGGTATTTCTGCACCGCCTCCCGATAGGCGTGCAGGCGCCACTGGGTGAAAGGGATCATCGCCGAAGCCTCATGCATGGCGACGTCCGGCACGTCACGCGCCTCGAGCTCTCTCCATGAATTCAATGCCTGGGAGAGATTGCCCAGATCATATTCGGCCCATCCGAGGCCAAGCAGGGCGCGCGGGGAAAACGGGCTGTCAAGGCGCACGCGTCCGAGCGCGGCCTTCGCGGCCTCGGGCCGCTGTGTACCGAGATATGCGAAACCAAGCGCGAGATTGGCCTTGTCACGCAGAGCGAGCAAGTCCGGGTTCTCACTTTTGAGCTGACCCAATTCATCGAGCAGTGCCATGCCGGCGGTTGCCTGTCCGGATTGCTGCAACGCAACAGCCTGGTTATAACGCAGGTAAGGCGCCCATTCCTGTGGCGCCTGCGTCGCTGAAAGCGCTGTTACCGCCTCGGCATAGCGCTGTTCCTCCATCAGAATCTGCGTCTGCAACAGCGTCTGCTCCGCGCGCCCCTCCTTGCCCAGGCCTGCGCCGATCTGAGCCAATGCATCCACCGCGCGATCGGAGTACCCGCGACGCATCCAGGTCTTGGCCAGTGCAAGCCAGATCCGATCGCGCGCCGTCGGGTCCGTCACGCCGGCGAGATTGCGCCTGAAGATTTCCAGCGCGTTCGCGTGAAGGCCATAGGAAAGCTCGATGCCGACGCGCAGCAGCTCGGTGTCGGCGCGATCACGCTCGATACGCTCCTGTTGCTGGGCGGCAAGGAGATGGGTGATGGCGGAAAAATAATCCTGCTGGTAGTACTGAAACAGGACTTCGCGGTAGAACAGGTCGCGCACGGCGGTGGCTTCGGCTGGCGCGGCCAAAACCGGTCCGGTGACCATGACGGACAGGCCAATACCCACCGCGCCGAGACATCGACGCAAGCTCGACGGACGCAGGGCGTCCGCCATCCGCGACTGCCTTGTCACTCCCATTCGCTGATAGAAAACTCGGGCTGTTGCTTCTTTTCCAGATCGACGATCTTGAGCTCGATGTACTTCGGCCCAATCCCCTTCTTGAAGGACAGATTGGCGCCACGACGATAATCGCGGTCATGGGGCCCCTTACCGGTGAAGAAAGCCACCAGCTCATGATCCCCCAGTTTCAGGTTGCCGACGTAAAGTCGCTGCACGCCGCCGCGCTTGAGCGCGTCGACCTCGCGCTGGGTATAGAGATAGTTCGCCACTTCCTTGTCGCCGACCTTGAGCTGCACGGAATCGAGCTGGAAGAACTCACCGATGTCCACCGACAGGAAGACCGAGACCTGGGTGGTCGCGGGAAAGAGCAGCTCCTCCTCCAGCATGAACAGATCGCGGCCAACTTCCAGTATCTCCTGCTGCAGCGACTGGACTTCCTCGTCGAGCGCCTTGTAATCACCGGATCCCGACACAGGCTCGTCGGCGCGCGCCTCGAAGCCGGTCCCGGGCAGGATCCCGATCACGGACATCAGTAACAATGATATGAATAACAGTCTTTTCATCATGATGCACCGTCAATGAATTTTCCATACTGCCAGGTCGGGCGCACTCTTCCACCGCTGCGCACCCACCGTCATCCGTCAATACCAGACCGAGAGATAGAGCTGGATGACGTCGGCGCTGAACTCATAGAATGGCTCTTCGCCGGGTACGCCCCCGCTGCTGATCTCGCGAAAATCATCGTACGTGAAGTGGAGGAGGTCGTAGGACAGGGTCAGGGCGCCCTTGTCGATGCAGCTGCACGTTCCCGGCGCCAGTTCATAGCTCGCGCCAAAGCCGATCGCCGTGCTGCTGAATGTGCTCAACTCCTTGTCTCGCGCCAGGAAGTTCTGCGCCTGCTGCCTCGGAAAGAGGTCACTGTAGAAATCCGCGTGGTTCTGGCTGTACAGGCGATACCTGATATCGAAGATCCATTTACTTTCGGTGGGATGAGTATACCCGATTTCATAGGTATCAGCCTGGATCCCCCAGGAGTCAGAAAAATGCCTGTAGCCCGCGCTGAGTGAAGCGCGGTAAGGCAGATAATAGAGGGCCTTGATCGAGAATGCATTGCTGTCGCGCGTACGCGGATAGACCTCGGGCTCGAAGCTGTAGCCAACCGCGCTGCCGGCATCAAGATAGCGTACCGAGCGATAGGGGTTGTTGAGAAAACCCTCATCGGTGACTGTCTCCAGACTGAGATCGAGCAGCATGTTTCTGGTCACCACCTGGGATACGCCGATACGGTAATTCTGGCGCGCGGTGTCCTCGGCGAAATCCTCGTCTCCGCGCTTGCCAACCGTATCAGAGCCGCGCGAATAACCCATTGATACCGTGGTTAAATCTCCAAACATATCCTGGCTGATGGAGAAACTCGCGGTATTGGCCAGATAGTCATTCTCCTCGCTGCGCGTGTAGCCCAGGCTCATCATCACGTTGTCGCGCAAGTAGTCGACGCCCAGGCTCCGCTCGGTCCGTTCCTCATCGTAGCGGCTGGCCGATGTCACCACATCGATCGAGGCGCTGGAAATGGAATCGACATAATAATTCGCCGACACCGAGCTGCTTTCACCGATACTCTTGCGCGCCATGAAGGAGGGGCCGTTGATCTGCACGCCACCACCGTCGTAGGAATGGTACAAGGCGTCAAAGCGATCCTCCGGTAACACGGCAGCAAGCAGTGAAAGTGAGCTGCCGGCCGCGGAGAACAGCAGGAATCTGATTCCACCCGCGGCCAGGGTCTTAATTGCAGCCACAGCCGCCCCCCTGTCCACCCTCGGCGCCACGCGCCGCCTCACGGGCCTGGAATACATGGTTGCGGTACGCGCTTGAAACGGGATCCCTGCTGAAACTCATGATGGGATCCGCCAGGTTGGCGCGCTCATAGGGCTTTACCCACGGCTCAACGCCACAGGCCGCGAGGGGCAGGATCGCGGCCAGGAGCAGGAGTGTTGCACGGAAATTATTCACATACGCTCCGTCAGCAAGGCGCGCACCTGCTGCTGATAGGCATCTTCATAACCCGGCATGTAGCCCTTGTGCAGATAACGCATTTTGCCATTCCGATCGACCATAACTGTCGTCGGCATGGCAACCACGTCGTACTGTTTGCTCACTGCGTTCGTACCGTCGAACAGCACCGGGAAACTCACCGGGACCTTGCCCAGCAGCGTGCGCGCCTGCGCTGGATCCTCTTCCACATTGACACCGAGCACGGTAAACCCGAGCGGCTTGTATTGCTGGTAGAGCTGGTCCAGCAGGGGCATTTCCTTGCGGCAGGGGCCGCACCACGAGGCCCAGAAGTTTATCAGCACAACCTGGCCGCGCAGTTCGCTCAGCTTGATATTCTCCCCGCTGTTGCTCTTGAGGGTGAAATCGGGCGCCGGTCCTGACAACGGTTCCGCGGCCATGGCTGGCACAATCGCGCACAGAGACGTCAGCAGAACAAACAGGACATATATATAGGTGTGGGAACGCAGTCTGTACATGATCACCTCGCGTCAGAAAAATACGGTCGCCCCGGTGTGGATCTCGATATTGTGCGCGGTCTTGTTCTCGCCCAGCACATCGATATCGAACATGTGGTCGCGCACATCCGCATGCAGCGCCAGCCAATCATTCAGCAGCAGGCGGTAACCCGCGCCGAAATTCCAGGTAAAGCGGTTGTCGCCGGCGAATTCCGTCGCACCGATGCCGCCGATGAGATACATATCCGAACTGAATGCGCGGCCCCGACCGATGAACGACTCACCTGGAAGCAGGTTGTAACCGAGCGAGAGATTGTAATAGCTGTATTCCCGCTCATCATCCGTCAAGACGGTGACGGCGCCTCCGAGGCGCTCATAACTGGTCAGACCGGTATCCGTCATTCCGTAAGCGGCTTCGACGAAAATATCCTCGGTAACGTGGTAGGCCAAGCGCGCCCCGAATACACTGTTGGCGCCGAAATCCTCCACGCTCATGACCCCGGCGAAAACACCGACCTCGAAGTCCTCGGTGTCGATCCTGTTTTCCTTGACCATGCGCCGATCGAACTGCGGCTGCACCACTGGCTCGGCCCCGACGATGTCTCCCTCGGGCGCCTGCGCCAGGGCGCCGCTGGCGACCAGCATGGCCGTCAGCGCGAACACACCACTCCTGGCGGCAATGCGCGCGCGCATCAGAAAAACACCCCGAATCCGATTTTCCATTCGTCGATTTCCTCGTTATCGTCCCGGCTGGTGAAGGCCACGTGACTGCGATATTCCATGCGCAACATGAAACGCCTCGACAGATAGGTACGCAGACCGATGCCGACGTGGCTCATGCGGTCGTTACGGTCCTGCGCCTGCACCAGCACCGTGCGCGGATTGGTATCGATGACGCCCGTCCCAAGGGCAAAGAACGGCGAAAAACGCCAGTCCGGAAACGGCTGTGCCAGCAGGTCCACCCCAAACAGCATGCTCTCGGAAAACTCCCCCAGCACCTGGCTCAAGGACAATTCCGCGGACAGTCCGCGCGTCATGGCATAGGCGCCATAGACGGAGATCTCGTTCGCGCCGTCGAATTCGCCGCCCATCACGCCGGCCTCCCAGCGTCTGCGGGCATAATCCTCGGCCGTGGCCTCCTGCACATGCATGCGCTCTCCCGAGGGATCGAGCGTACGCTCGAGCTGCAGGCGATCCACCCAGCCTTCGATCTCCCGATCGGTGCGCACCTTGAACCAGGTGGTCTTGCGCTTGAGCAGCATGATCCTGGCGCCGCGCGCTTCCACGTGAAATATCGGATACCCCCGCCCGGGTCCCGTATGCAATTCGATATAGGGATCGGCGACCTCGACCGTCTCTGGGGCCTCATCACCCCATGCCGGGCCCCACAGCAAGGCGGACAGGATCATCAGACAGACGGCCCGGACACATCGCGCACACCCCCGTGCTGCTTCACCGCTTTTTTCCCTGACGAAATCCATGCTCCATCCTGGCCTTAACGCAAACGGCAAGGGTATCCCTTGCCTCTCCCGAGGTTATCGACCGTACCCCGGCCGTCCTGACTCTAAAGCGGGGATGCTTGCCTCGTAAGCGCCGCTCGCTCAGGGCGGCGGCACGTCGAACGGATTGTTATAGTACTGCGCCCCTATGTCCAGCCATTCCGATATCAATTTCAATTCCACCGGATCAAGGAAAC
>JADLET010000112.1 GCA_020845975.1 Gammaproteobacteria bacterium
GGAAATAGGACACGGTGGTATCAGCGTTATCCACCACCTTCTGCTGCAGGATACCGTTGCCGGTAGCATCCAGGTTGGAACACGAATGGCCCGCCGGGCAGGTCGCCGTGACTACGCCCGCGTTAACCGTCCACGCGTCGTAACCACCGATCGGCGCTGCCAAGGCGGCACCGCTTATGAAAAGCGCGGTCGACGCCAAGGACAGAGAAGTTAATTTCTTCATTTGTCTCTCCCAAAATATATGTATGCGTTAGGTTGAAACCCATTTCCTCAAGAGAAACGAGGCTTCCATCAACACGTCAGCAATTGCTGCGCTTCTCCGGATTCACAAGGATCATATGAATACGGTTTCAACGCATGGGCGCTTGCAAGACACGAAAACGCGAGCACCCCTACTCCTTTGTGATTTCTTTGTGGAGTGAGCATCCCTTCTGAAGGAACTTTGTACTCCTCGGGCGCTCAAAAGTCAATGACAAACGCTCCACGTAAGTTATTGTCGAGCCAAATCAAAAGTTGTGAGGACTATGAAAGAGATCATATCCTGGCAGGTGCCGCGCATCCTGAATCCACGGGCCTTGGCGCCCGCCCGCGCTCGCCTTCTCATACCAAACAGATCTGCTACAATCCGATTCCGACAAAAAATCCAATAACGGAGGGAACTTCTATGCGTATGACAGGCGCCTTGATGTTGCTGGCACTGGGTATGGCCGCCTGGGGTCCGGCAGGGGCTGACGAAGCCTCCTCGCCTGATGGCGTAAACGCCCGCGAGGTCGTGCAACAATGCAATTTCAAATACCCCGGGGATGACCAGCAGACGCGCCTGAGCATCATACTGCGCGACAAGGACGGCAACGAAAAGAAGAACGTCTACCGCCGTTACTGGAAAGACTATAAAGGGAAAGAGGGCATCGCCGACAAGATGGTCCTGATCACCGAGTTTCCGCCGGACGCCAAGGGCTCGGTCTTCATGCGCTGGGGATACACCAGCACGAACAAGAATGCCGATCAGTGGATCTACCTGCCCGTCCTGAAAAAGACTCGGCGGGTATCGGTACGGGATCCGGGCGAGAGTTTCCTGGGTTCCGACCTGACCCATGGCGATATCAGCGGACGCGCGCTGGACGACGACGAGCACCGCCTCGTAAAAACCGAGCAGCGCGGTGAGGAAACCCTCTATGTTGTCGAAAGCGTGCCACGCGACCCCGCCAACGCGCTCTACTCGAAGGTTCTCTCGATGTTCGCCAAACCCGGCCAGGACTGGTCGGACTGCGCCAAGCGGCAGGTCGAGTATTTCGACCGGCGCGGCGAGCCCCTCAAACAGCAGGTGATATCCTGGCAGCGCTCAGGCGACGCCTGGCTGTGGGATGAGATGACTGTGCGCAACACCCAGACCGAACATACCTCGATCTTCCAGGTCACCGACGTCCAGACCAATGTCGGCCTCAAGGATGACGTCTTCACCGAGCGCAACCTGACCAAGGGTCATTAAAGGAAGCGCGGCAAGATTCCGTAAAACTGATTCTACGACGTTATCTGGTCTTTACACGGTTGTCTGCCGGCCGGGGCTGCCCCTCGGCCGGCACGCGGCCTTGATGCAGGCGAACTCTTGATCAAGCGCGGTACTATGCGGGGAATCCCTATCTGGCAGCACGCGAAGTATCCGCCGGCCCTGAGCGCCAAAGGAGTCCTGTTCACCGCAGCCCTGTGCCTGGCCTGCTGCGCTACCTCTACTGTCAAGGCACAACCCCTCATTGCACAGGCCCCGGGTGAACCGGCTCCGCAGTCGGCGCCCATGCCCGCGCCACCCGGCGCGGCAGCTCCTCAGGCGGAGGCTTTGCTCACCGCCCCAGCCGGAGCGGCCGCAGACACGGCGGCGACTGAACGTGATCCTGTACCGGTCGAAACAGATCCGGAATCCGGGATCGATGCTGAAATCGAAACCGGAGTCGACGCAGGGAACGAAAGCGGGACAGGGGCCGGCGCGGAGATGCCCGCCGACAGTGGAACGGGAGGCGGCAGTACCGGATTTGTATCAGACTTCGAGGATTCCCCGGCAATCGACCTGGCGAGCACATCCTCGGGGGACAGCTTCTTCTCCAATATCGCCTGGAACGGCTATTTCAAGAACGAGACTGCCTATCGCATAAAGGAGCCGCGTTCGATCACCAAGATACGCAACACCGCCGGACTCACCGGGGTCTATTCTTTCAGCCCGAGTTACCGCCTGACCGCGTCCGGCTGGATCTATTACGACCTGGCGTATGACGTATTCGACTACGACACCGTATCGGCGCGCCTGGAACGGAACGCCGACGAACCGCTCACATTCCTGTTCAACCTTGGCAAGGAAAAGGATTCCTCGGGCGCGGATCTGCGTGAGCTCTATTTCGACATGATGTATGACAGCATCGACATCCGCCTGGGCCGCCAGATCGTGGTGTGGGGCGTGCTGGAAGGCGTACGCATCGTGGACGAGATCAATCCGCAGGACTTCCGTGAGCTGATCATGCCCGACCTGCTCGACTATCGTATTCCCTTGTGGTCTGGCAAGGTCGACTGGTACCGGGACGAAGGTACCTGGGAATTCCTGTGGATACCCGACGTCCGTTTTCATAAACCCAGCCCGCCGGGTTCGGAATGGGAACTGCTGCAGATGGTGCCTGGCACGATCCGGCCCGACACCTATGATCCGATGAACTGGGAATACGGCGTGCGGCTCAGCACCACCTTGTGGGATGCCGACATGACCTTCAGCTATTTCTATACCTGGGACGATTTCCCGGTCGTATTCCGCCGCATCCTGCTCAACCAGCTCGACACGGAACCGCTGTTCATGCCGACCTACACCCGCATCACGATCTACGGCACCACCATTAGCAAGCAGATCGGGGACTATATCCTGAAGGGTGAATTCGCCTATGTGACCGGCAAATATTTCGCGGTGGATAATATCGACAGGAACAACGACGCCCTGCTGGACTTCCTCGGCGAGCTCGAGCGCGACCATATCCGCTGGGGCCTGTGTGTGGAATTCAACTGGAAAGGCATGGATATCTCGCCGGGAATCACACAATGGATCATACCCAATTACGACCCGGCCATGGTCCAGGACCAGGTCGACACCAGCATCAACCTGTTCCTGCGCAAGGAATATCCGCGCAGCTCAATGCTGTTCGAGCTCCTGCTCATACAGTTCACCAATCTGCATGAGCTGTACATCAATCCCGAGTGGACTTTCTTCATCAGCGACCGGTTCCAGATCGCGACCGGAGTGGACAGATTCTCGGGTAAGAGTTCACAGTTCGGCGTCCTGAGCAATCCGCTCGGCGCCCCGCAGGTGCGTGACCAGCGCTCGCAGTTCGTCGGAAACTTCCACGACAACGACCGCGTTTACATAGAATTCACCTACAGTTACTGATGAAACCGGACAACGGTGTGGATACCATAACAACAACATCGCCCCCCAATCGAGCGGAGTTCCTATGAAAAACTGGCCCAAGCTTGTCACCCGCTTTCCCAAGCTGATCATTCTCCTGACGGTTGCCATCACCGTTTTTCTGGCGTCGCAGCTCGGGAATCTGCGCTGGGAGACCGATGCCCGCGTCTACCTGCCCAAGGGACATCCCGCCATCCATTACGACGAGAAGGTCGCCGATCTGTTCGGAGTCAAGGACTCGCTGATCATCGGGATCGTCAATGATGAGAAGGGTGTTTTCAACCCGGAGACCCTGGCGCGCATCAAGCGCATCACCGACAAGATCACGACCCTGCCCGGCGTGATTGCCAACCGCCCGATCGACGTGGCTTCGTTGTCCAGCGCCACGGTCTTCACCGGCGACGAGGAGAGCATCGGCTCGGTGCCGCTGATGACCGGGGTCCCGCAGGATCCGGCCGCGATCGAGCAGTTGCGCACAATGGTGTACGCGAACGCCGATCTGTTCGTCGGCAACATCGTTTCCGCCGACGGCAAGGCCGCCATGATCCGCGCGCGCCTCAAGGAAGGCGCCGCCAACCGCTACATGAGTTACTGGCAGATCAAGGGCATCATCGACGCGGAACAGGGCGGCGGCCAGGGTGGCGAATCATGGGGCGGCGGCAACTGGTCGGGCAACCAGCAGTGGAGCGGATCCGGCGACGGGCAGTGGTCTCCGGACCAGCAGGCGCAATGGCAGCAGCAGAAGGGCTCCGAAGCGCCGACCGTCGACAACGGCGATACTTTCTATCTCGGCGGCCGCCCTGTCATCGAGGTCACCTCCGGTTTGCATGCCATGGAAGACATGCGCCTGATGATCCCGCTGCTGCTGCTGGCGCTGGCCGTCAGCCTGTTCCTGGTGTTCCGGACCGCGCGCGGGGTCTTCCTGCCGCTGTTCGTCATGGCGGCCGCCACGATATGGACCCTCGGCATCTCGGCCCTGCTCGACGTCCCGCTGTACACCATCTCCACCATGCTGCCGGTGATCCTGATCGCCGTCAGCATCGGCGATGCCGTCCATCTGATGAGCCAGTACTACGACGAAGTGGTGCAAGACGCCCATCGCAGCAGCCACGATATCGTCGTCGCTGTGCTGCAGCGCATGGGCGCGCCGCTGCTGCTGACCTCGATCACGACCGCCGTGGGCTTCCTGTCGCTCGGGCTCGCGGACATGCCTCCGTTCGTCGTATTCGGCATGTTCACCGTGCTTGGCATCGGCATCAGCTGGCTCCTGACCGTAACGTTCATCCCGGCGACGCTGACCCTGATGAAGCCCAAGGTCGGTAACTATCTGGCGAAGCGGCGCGCCTTGCGCGTGCATTCGGAACAGGACCTGCTGACCAAGTTTCTGGTCGCCGGCGCGGGACTGCTGTACCGCCAGCGCATCCCCGCCGTGATCGTCCTGCTGGCGCTGACGGCCGTGGCCGGACTGGGGGCCACGCGGATGTACGTCGACTCGAGCTGGATGAGCGACTTCCGCAAGGACAGCGAGCTGGTCAAGACCAACGACATGTTCAATGAGAAGTTCGACGGCACCATCTTCCTCAACATGGTGCTGGAAGGGAACCACAAGGATACGTTCAAGGATCCCGACCTGCTGCGCCGCGTCGAGACGGTGCAGGACTTCGGCGAAACCCTGCCGCTGGTCGGCGGCGCCCGCTCGATCATCGACTACATCAAGAACATGAACAAGACCATGCACGCCGGGGACCCGGAATTCAACGTGCTGCCGACCACCGCGAGCCAGATCGGCGAATACCTGTTCCTGTTTTCCGTCTCCGGGCGGCCGGAGCAGCTCGATGAAGTGATCGACTACGATTATCAGCGGGCCCTGGTGACCTTCGCGATCAAGACCGACCATACCCGGGAACTGCAACGCATCATCAACAGCATCCGCCAGATCGCCGAGCAGCAGCTCGCCGGCACCGGCGTCGAGGTCAACTTCGCCGGCTCGGCGAACAACTCCGATATCTGGGCCCAGTTGCTCATCTCCAGCCAGACCACATCCATACTCTGGTCCAAGATCATCATTCTGGTAATCGCGGCCTTGTTGTTCCGCTCACTCCTGACCGGCCTGTACACCGTGATTCCGGTGAGCCTGACCACGCTCTTCATCGCCGGAGCGGCCGGCTGGGCCGGGATTCCCCTTGATGTTTCCACCGCTCTGGCCGCCGGGGTGGCAATCGGCGTCGGCGTGGACTACGCGATTCACTTCATCTTTCGCCATCGCCACGAATCCCGGCTCGGCAACGGAGACTCCCTCGCCGCCTCCCAGGCCACCATGCGCAGCATCGGCCGGACCATTGTGTTCAATGCCGCCATCGTCAGCGTCGGCTTCGCAATGCTGTTCTTTTCACGCTTCCCGCCGCACGTGAAGCTCGGCTACTTCGTGGTCGCCTATATGCTGCTGAGCTGCGTCATGGCGCTGGTCACGCTGCCGCTGCTGCACTACTTCCGGCAACAGCGCGCGCTCAAGGCGCAACAGGCGCGGGACGACGAGTGATGCGGACCGAACGGTTCAGCGCGCGACAACCTAAGGGAGCACCCGAATGCTGACCGGCGCGGGCAAGCGATGCGCGCCAGGCGGAGCGATTGCGGCGGCAGCCACCCTGCTGCTGACCACCTGCCTCATCGCGCCGCAGGCCCGCGGCCAGGAAGAAGCCGCGATACGCACCTGGAGCGTCGCGCCCTACTTTGGCATGAACCAGCCGAAACTGGACGCCCTCAACAAGGGCGAATTCCAGGCGCCTTACGAGGGTGGAGCGCAATTCGTCGATCCGGTCGCGAACAATACCGACGGCACCTTCACCTACAACACGCCGCTCGCGCCGTTCAATCCCGGCACGCTCACCGGGCTCGAATTCCAGTGGCGCATCAATGACAAGCATTCGTTCCTGGTGGGCGCCTCGACATGGCAGGCCACCAGCACCGCCGCCAGCACGGGACTGTTCCCGATCCAGGGCGCGTTCGAACTCGTCAACGCGCGGCGCACGGTCAATCTTTCCTACAACGAATTCTTCCTGGGCTGGCGCTACAACCTGTTTTCGCGACCCAATTCCTATCGTTTTTACGTGTCGGCCTCGCTGCACCATTTGTACGATATCGATTACCGCGAGGATTTCACCGGTGTGTTCCTGAGTGGAGACGTACGTCAGTTCCGCAAATCCCTCATCATCCGGGCACAGACGACCGGCCTTCCGCTGCTGGAAGGCACGGCGGGCGGCGAGTGGTTTGTCACGAACTGGCTATCCCTCGGCATCGAGGGCGGCTACGACATAGGCCTCAAGGACATTGAGTTGCAAGGGGTTGGCACCACACCCATCACCAGCGACTTCCTGGCGACGGACAACGTCCAGCTGCGTCCACCCATGATCATGGACTTCCCGACCCGGAACATGACGCACAAATCAGTGTCCGGCGGCGACTATGAGGTCACCCGGCTGGATTTCAGTGGCTGGCGCCTGGTCATGAAGGCCACTTTTTATTTCTGACGCCCCGTTATGAGACTCTCCAAACCGGGAACGGATCCGACCAGGCTCGTCTGGGCAGCATGCCTGGGCGCCGCGCTGTGCGGCGCGGGGCCGATACCTTCCGCGCTGGGGCAGCAAAGCACCGACGCCTTCCTGTCCGCCACGGACATTTCGGACCTGATCGCCGAGGGCAGAAAACGCCTGACCGGCGGCGACCCGCAGGGCGCCCTGCAGGAATTCGAGCAGGCCCTGGCGCGCGATCCGGAAAATCCGCAGGTCCTGTATTTCCTCGGCAACCTGTACCTGCAGTTGCAGCAACCCGAACTCGGCCTCAAGTACCTGGCTCGCAGCGTGGAGCTCGCCCCCGACAATTATCGCGTCCGCATGGTGCTGGCCAAGGCTTATGAGCGCTTCGGAAACATCAATGACGCCATGCGGGAGTACCAGAAGGTAATCAGTCTGGCGCCCGACAGCCGCGAGGCCAAGGAAGCGGAGGAACGCAACCGGGCGCTGGCGGAACAGAGCCGGATCACCGCCAGCGCGATCACCATTTCGCCCGCCGAGATCTCGGCCCTGGTCGCCGAAGCGACGCGCCTGCGCTCTGAAGGAGACCTCGCCAGCGCGTTGATCCTGTTCAAGTCGGTGCTGGTCCACGAACCCGGCAATGTCGAAATACTGATCCGCGCCGCCGA
>JADLET010000113.1 GCA_020845975.1 Gammaproteobacteria bacterium
ATCGGCGTCATGTTCGGCAACCCAGAGACCACGACGGGCGGCAACGCGCTGAAGTTCTATGCCTCGGTTCGTCTGGATATCCGCCGCACCGGCGCGATCAAGAAGGGCGATGAGGTCATCGGCAGCGAGACCCGCGTCAAGGTGGTGAAGAACAAGGTGGCCCCGCCGTTCAAGCAGGCCGAGTTCGACATCCTCTATGGCGAGGGTGTTTCGCGCGAGGGTGAGATTATCAACCTCGGCGTACAGGCGGGTGTGATCGAGAAATCCGGCGCCTGGTACAGCTACGGGGGCGAGCGCATCGGCCAGGGCAAGGACAATGCGCGCGAGTATCTCAAGCAGAATTCCGGGATGGCGCAGGAGATCGAGGCCAGGATCCGCGGCCAGCTGTTGACCCCTTCGGTCAAGTCCGGGGCGAACAGCGAGGCCGAGGCCGCCGAGGTCGAGATCTGACGGCGAAGCGGCCGCACGATCCGGGAGCGGAGATCCGTCGTCGCGCCATGGATCTGCTGGCGCGACGCGAGCACTCGACCGGGGAGCTGCGCACCAAGCTGCGCGCCAAGGGGTTTGACGACGAGGAGTCGGTCGATCTCCAGCTCGGGCGTTTGCGCGACGAAGGCCTGTTGAGCGACGAGCGCTTCGTCGAGGCTTTCGCGCATGGGCGCCGTCTGCGCGGCCAGGGGCCGTTGCGTATTGCCGCCGAACTGCGCGAGCGTGCGGTTCCGGCGGTGCTGATCGAGGCATACGTCGATCAGCGCGACAGGGTATGGACCGGGATCGCGCGTGAGGCGAGGCGCAAGCGCTTCGGCCAGGAGGCCCCGGCGGAGTTGGCAGAGCGCGCCCGGCAGGCGCGTTTTTTGCGTTATCGCGGGTTTACCGAGGATCAGATCAAGGCCGCGTTCAGCAGCGGCGATGATTTTTGATCGGGTAAAGGACAGCAACGTTTCGCAATGGTAGTTCCTCAGCATGACGAGCAGCGCAGAGCTTCGCAGTAAATTCCTTGAATTTTTCCGGCGCAACGGCCACGAGGTGGTGGCGGGCAGTCCGCTGATCCCGGCCAACGACCCGACGCTGTTGTTCACCAACGCCGGCATGGTGCAGTTCAAGGATGTCTTTCTCGGCAACGAGCAGCGCGCCTACAAGCGCGCCTCGACCTCGCAGCGCTGTGTGCGCGCCGGCGGCAAGCACAATGACCTCGAGAATGTCGGCTACACCGCGCGCCATCACACCTTCTTCGAGATGCTGGGCAATTTCAGCTTCGGTGACTACTTCAAGCGCGACGCGATCCGTTACGGCTGGGAGTTCCTCACCCGCGAACTGGGCATCCCGGCGGACAAGCTCTGGGTCACCGTCTACAAGGACGACGACGAGGCCGCCGACATCTGGCTGAAGGAGATCGGTGTCGCGCCTGAACGTCTTACGCGCATCGCCGGCGACGACAACTTCTGGTCGATGGGCGACACCGGGCCGTGCGGACCCTGTACGGAAATCTTCTACGACCATGGCCCGTCGGTTGCCGGTGGTCCGCCCGGCACGCCGGAGGCGGATGGCGACCGCTACATCGAGATCTGGAATCTGGTCTTCATGCAGTACAACCGCGACGCGAAGGGCGTTATGACACCGCTGCCCAAGCCGTCCGTGGATACCGGCATGGGGCTGGAGCGCCTCGCCGCCGTCATGCAGGGCGTGCACAGCAACTACGAGATCGACCTGTTCAGCAACCTGATCCGCGCCACCGCCGCGCTGTGCGGGACGAAGGAGCTCGGGCAGGCCTCGCTGCGCGTGATCGCCGACCATATCCGTTCCACTTCCTTCCTCATCGTCGATGGCGTGCTGCCATCCAATGAGGGGCGTGGCTATGTGCTGCGTCGCATCATCCGTCGCGCGATCCGCCATGGCTATGAACTCGGTCTGCGCGAACCCTTTTTCCACAAGCTGGTCGGGCCTTTGTGCGATGAGATGGGTGCGGCCTATCCCGAGCTTCCCAAGGCGCGTGCGCAGGTGGAACGTGTGCTGCGCCAGGAAGAGGAACGCTTCGCCGAGACCCTCGACCAGGGCATGAGGATCCTGCAGGAAAGCATCGCCGCGCTGCCGAAGGGCGACAAACGGCTCCCCGGCGCCGTGGTGTTCAAGCTCTATGACACGTATGGTTTCCCGGTGGACCTCACCGCGGATTACGCGCTGAAGTACGGTATCAGTATCGACATGAAGGGCTACGAGCACGAGATGGCGGCGCAGCGCGAACGCGCCCGCGCCGCCGGTCACTTCCAGGTCGATTACAGCGACCAGGCGGTGGTCGCGAGCGCGAGCGAGTTCACCGGCTATGACGACCTGCGCGGCGCTGGCAGGATCGAGGGACTGCTGCGCGGCAAGCAGAGCGTGGAAACCTTGCAAGAGGGCGAAGAGGGCGCGGTCATCCTGGACGCCACGCCGTTCTATGCCGAATCTGGCGGGCAGGCCGGAGACCGCGGCGAGATCGCCGTGGGCAAGGCGCTGTTCGCGGTTTCCGATACCCAGAAGCTGCCGGGCGGCGCTTATGCGCATATTGGCAAGGCTATCAAGGGCGGATTCCGGGTCGGGGATGCCGTGGAGGCGCGGGTGGATGAGACCTTGCGTCAGGCCACCGCGATCAACCATTCGGCCACGCATCTGTTGCACGCGGCCCTGCGCAAGGTGCTGGGCGATCATGTGGCCCAGAAGGGCTCCCTCGTGGAGTCTGAACGTCTGCGGTTCGACTTCTCCCATTTCGAAGCGTTGTCGCCGGCCCAGATCGAGGAGATCGAAACCCTGGTCAACGCCCAGATTCGCGCCAACGCCCCGGTGGAAACGGCGGTGATGGATTTTGATGAGGCGCGCGCCTCGGGCGCCATGGCGTTGTTCGGGGAAAAGTACGGCGACCATGTGCGCGTGCTCACCATTGGGGACTTCTCCAAGGAGCTGTGCGGCGGCACCCATACGCGCCGCGCGGGCGACATTGGTCTCATGAAGATTGTTTCAGAAGGCGGAGTGGCCGCCGGCGTACGCCGCATCGAGGCATTGACCGGCGCCGGCGCCCTGGCCCGGGTGGCGGAGAACGAGCGCCAGCTCGATCAGTTGGCCGGACTGGTCAAGGGCGGGCGCGGTGAGATTACGGCGCGGGTGGAACAAATCCTCGACCGCAATCGTCTGCTTGAGCGCGAACTCGATCGACTCAAGGGCGTGCTGGCGAGCAGCGCGGGAGACGATCTGGCCGCCCAGGCGCAGGACCTGAACGGCTGCAAGGTGCTGGCGGCGCGGCTGGACGACGCCGACCCGAAATCCTTGCGTGATACCGTTGATCAGCTCAAGAACAAGCTCGGCTCCGCCGTGGTCGTGCTGGCGACGGTGAAGGACGACAAGGTTAGCCTGGTCGCGGGCGTTACCCAGGACCAGATCGCGAAGGTGAAGGCCTCCGATCTCGCCAATCACGTCGCGCAGCAGATCGACGGCAAGGGAGGGGGGCGGCCGGACATGGCCCAGGCCGGAGGCAACAATCCCGCCATGCTGGCGAGCGCCTTGAAATCCGTGCCTGACTGGGTGAAGGAGCGCCTCTCCTGAGTCCCGGGTCCGTTCCCGCGGTCGTGCTAAGATAAACACCTGTTTCTACCACTTTCCTCGGAACTGCATACATGGCTTTGATCGTACAAAAGTACGGCGGCACCTCGGTTGCCGATCCTAAGCGCATCGAAAACGTGGCGAATAAAGTCATCGCGATGCGCGACCAGGGACATCAGGTGGTGGTGGTCGTCTCCGCCATGAGCGGCGAGACCAACCGCCTGCTGGCGCTGGCCAAGGAAATGTCGGCGCGGCCCAATCCGCGCGAGCTGGACGTGGTGCTCTCCACCGGCGAACAGGTCACTATCGGGCTGCTCGCCATCGCCCTCGAGGCGAAGGGTTGTCCCGCGCAGTCGTATACCGGCGCACAGGTTCATATCCTCACCGACAGCGCGTTCAACAAGGCCCGCATCCTCGAAATCGACGCCGAGCGACTGCGCCGAGATCTCGCTGACGGCCGCGTGATAGTCGTTGCCGGTTTCCAGGGTGTGGATGAGCAGGGCAACATCACCACGCTCGGGCGCGGTGGATCGGATACGACCGGCGTGGCATTGGCGGCGGCCCTTGATGCCGACGAGTGCCAGATCTATACCGACGTCGATGGCGTTTACACCACCGATCCACGTGTCGTGCCGCAGGCGCGCCGGCTGGACACCATAACCTACGAGGAAATGCTGGAGATGGCGAGTCTGGGGGCGAAGGTCCTGCAGATTCGTTCGGTGGAGTTCGCCAGCAAGTACAACGTACCGTTGCGCGTCCTGTCTTCCTTCGAGGACGGGCCGGGCACTTTGATTACAGGTGAGGATGAAAACATGGAACAGGCCCTGATCTCGGGAATTGCGTTCAATCGTGATGAGGCGAAACTGACGGTGCTTGGTGTTCCTGATCAGCCCGGGGTGGCGAGCCGCATACTGGGGCCGGTCGCGGATGCCAATATCGAAGTGGACATGATCGTGCAGAACGTCGCGGAGGATTCCACCACCGATTTCACCTTCACGGTCCATCGAAACGACTATGAAAAAACCCTCGAGATACTGAACGGGCTTGCCAAAGGACTGGGTGCGCGTGAAGTGCTGGGCGACAAGAAGACCGTCAAGGTTTCACTGGTTGGCGTGGGCATGCGCTCCCATGCCGG
>JADLET010000114.1 GCA_020845975.1 Gammaproteobacteria bacterium
GCGATTTCATCCAGGATGGGGGCGATCATCTTGCAGGGGCCGCACCATTCGGCCCAGAAATCCACCAGCACCGGCAGGTCCGACTTCAGTACCTTCTGCTCGAATTCGCCGTCTGACACATATTTGATGTTCGCACTCACTTAAGCTCGCCTCCGCTATCAACATCGGGTTCAGTATCATGGTGCCGCTGGCGCCAATTATCAACAAAATGACGATGCGATACAAACCCGCCTGCGTATCATGTGACATTCGTCCTGACAGCCATAAATCTGGTATGCTGTCCACCCATGAGTGACAAGCATTTGACGAAGATCAGTTTTTCACAGCTGAACCTGCCGGCGCAGCTAAATCAAGCCATTGACGAGATTGGTTTTTCATATTGCACGCCGATCCAGGCGCAAGCACTGCAACTGGCCCTGGCCGGACACGACGTGTGCGGGCAATCGCAGACAGGTACGGGCAAGACGGCGGCCTTCCTGATCGCAATGCTGAACCGGCTGATCACACAGCCCGCCCCCGCCGGTCGCCGATCCAACCAGCCGCGCGCAATCGCCATCGCTCCGACGCGCGAACTCGCCCTGCAGATTCACAAGGACGCCCTTGCGCTCGGCAAGCACTGCGGCCTCCATATTGAAGTGGTCTACGGGGGCACCGGCTACCGCGAACAGCGCGAGACGGTCGCCCAGGCCGTGGACATCCTGATCGGCACGCCTGGCCGCATCATCGATTACTTCAAGCAGCATGTGTTCGATTTCAAGGCCATCGAGGTGGTGGTGCTGGACGAGGCCGACCGCATGTTCGATCTCGGTTTCATCAAGGACATCCGTTTCCTGTTGCGGCGCATGCCGCCACCCGCCAAACGGCTCAATATGCTGTTCTCGGCCACACTCTCACATCGCGTGATGGAGCTGGCCTACGAACATATGAATCACCCCCAGCAGATTCGCGTCGAACGCGAAAGTATCACGGCGGAGAATATCAAGCAGGTCGTCTACTACACCTCGAACGACGAAAAGATTCCCCTGCTGCTCGGCCTGATGAAGCGGCTGGAACCCAAGCGCATCCTGGTGTTCGTAAACACCAAGGAAGCGGGCAATCTGCTGAGCGAATACCTGTGCGCCAACGGCATCGACGCTGCGATCCTCTCCGGCGACGTGCCGCAGAAGAAGCGCATCAGCCTGCTGAGCCGTTTCAGCGAAGGCGACCTGCCGCTGCTGGTGGCCACCGACGTGGCGGCACGCGGCCTGCATATCCCGGACGTCAGCCATGTGATCAACTATGATCTGCCGCAAGACCCGGAAGACTACGTGCATCGCATCGGGCGCACGGCGCGCGCGGGCGCCAGCGGAGACGCCATCAGCTTCGCCTGCGAAACCTACGCCTTCTCCCTGCCCGAGATCGAGGTCTACATTGGCCACAAGATCCCGGCGTCAGCGGTCGATCGCGATCTTCTCGTCACTCCAAACGTGCCAGCCAACATAGCCGCCGCGACAGGCCGCGATCGCCGCGGCGGACCCGGTCGCGGCGGACGTCCGCCGCGCCGTCCGCGCCGCGGCGCCCGCCCTCATCACAGCGGGGCGCTGCAGGAATAATCCGGCTCAACGCGCAGGGTTCGGCTAGGCAAAGACCATCCGTGATATCAAACAGCGCGCCATTGATTGCGCGCTGCAGATACTTCCCGGTGGGGACACAGGAAAGCCATGCGTATCAGGAGGCGCCGGCCCAGGCCAGTCGGTCCGCATCCGCCTCTTTCAGGGCCATACCGCGACGGTAATAAACCAGCGCTGTCTCGCGCTCGCCGACCTTCTCCAGCACGCCGGCGAGCTCATGATACGCCTCATAGGAACCGCCGCTGCGGATGCAGGACTCCAGATATTGCCGCGCCTTACCCCACAGGGCGCTGCGCCGGCACAGACGGCCCACCGTCAGCAGCAGAACAGGATCTGTCTCGTGTCCGACCAGCCACTCCTCGGCCCGGCGCAGCTGCCGCTCGGGCTGGCTGCCCTCGACCAGCCCGTATAAATAGATCAGCTCCGGGCTCCATTCCCGGGTTATGCTGCGATACAGGATCGTTTCCGCCTGGTCTGGCGCCCCGCTGGAAATCAGCCGCTGCGCATACTCCCGCACCAGGTCGGGACGATACGCAAGCGCCCTCGGTACCCGCTGCCAGATCTCGCTCAGCGCCTGCTCTGAACCCTTCTCGCCACTGCGCGCGAGCAGACTGCGAAAGGCCTGGACCTGCAGGCGCTCCGCCAGGACGGGGTCGACGACATGATGTTTGCGCAACGCCGGCAGCAACTCGATCAGTTGCTCCCAGTCCCGCGTCTCACGGTACTGGCGCAGCAAGAGCCGCAGCATTACGGTGTTCTTCGGATGCTCCGCGCGCACCCGGGAAAGGTCCGCCAGGGCAGGGCCGTATTGCCCACGCTCCAGCAGCAATTCCGCCCGGGTCAGCGCCACCGCCGGTTCTGCCGCGGTGGAACTTTCCCGCGCAAGTTCCAGATAACGGTCACGCCGCTCGTCGGCGCCCTGGGCCTGGGCGGCGCGCGCCGCCCCCAGATAATTCAGCACCGCGACAGTATCGCCGTGACCCGCGTACCGGCTCAGGCGCTGCTCGGCGCGCGGGTAACGTCCCGTATACAGATCCAGGTAACCGCGCACCAGGGCCGACTGGGCCCGACGCGCGGCGTGCCGCCGCCGCCAGTCGCGCAGCCGACGCGGGAGACGCAACAGGTGTCCGCCCAGGCGAGCGAGCAGATAAAACAGGATCAACACGCCCAGCAGCACGATTACCGCCAGCGCCAGGCTGAACTCGACGATCCAGTCGTGGTACTGCACCATCACATAGCCGGGGTCGTAATACGCGAACAGTGCCACCGCGAGCACGAACAACAGTGCGACCAGGGTGGAAAAGAGCCACTTCATGCGCCGGCGTCCTCACTGCTTGCGCCGCGCCGGCGTGTCAGCGCCGCGCGCAGCGCCTCCAGGGAACCGGAGATCTCCGGCAGGGGAGGCGTGATATTCACCTGGTCCATTGCGTGCAGACTGGAGGCAACAGCGGCCACGGCGGGAGCACCGATATCGTAGTACTCTCGCAGCCAGGACTGCGCGGCGGCGAGACTGGCGTGGAAATTCCGATCATCGCGTGCGAGCAGCGCGATCCGCGCCGATTCCAGTTTGAGATAAAGATTCTGGGTCAAAAACACCTGCTCACCCGGTGCGATCAGAGGAAGTTCGCCACCCTCACGCCGCCGGACCACAACCAGACTCCTGAGCGCCGCCCACATGTCGCGCAGCACCGCGCGCCATTGCGGCAACTCAGCCGTCGCGGTATCCGGCGCCGTCGGCCCTTCCGCATCCGGCGGGGCGAGCGTCTCGTGCCTGAGCAGTAAAGAGCCGAGCTCAGCCTGCAAACCCGCCAGGGAATAGGCCATGCCGGGGATATCGGGGCGAGGCGCCGCGGCGACTGCCGAGATTTCCTGCGCCAGTCTCCGCCGCACCTCGGCGAACAGGGGATCGCCCAGCGCCTGGAGGCGCCGGTCGGCGCTGCTCAAGGCGCGCTGCGCGGTATCGACATCACCGGCCAGCTGCAGACTGTCATTGGCCATGCGCAGCAGGCGCTCGACATCCGCCGGCTCCACGCGCTGCTGCGCGTCACGCTGCAGCAGCGCTCCGATCTCGGCGAGTTCCGTGACAACCTCCGGTACCTGGCTTCCGACACCGGCCAGCTGTGCGGCGAATTCGTCCTGTCGCTGACCGGCGGATTTCAGCGCCGTCGCCAGCTCCTCCGTATGCCGTGCCTGCGCCTGTAGCCGCGCATCCAGCTGTCGCTCCAGGATAAAACCCGCCACGATGCCTCCCCCGGCACACAGCAGCGCGAGAAACGCTATACCAAAGGCCCAACTGCGTCCGCGACCGGACGATGCCGGCGCAGGGACCGCGGGCGCCGGTGGCTCAATGGAACCGGAGTCGCGGAGCTGCGTCGCGTCCTCGTCCGCCACCGGTTTGTTATCAATGTGCATGTATGCCGTCCTCGTTTCCTTCACGTGACGCGCGCCACCAGTTGTGGATGGCCGCGAGCAGCCCTTCATCGCTGGCCTCCGGCGCCACCCGGGCGGGCCTAAGAAATCCCAGTTCGCCCGCGAGCTGCGCCGTGCGCGTGCTGATAACCACCAGCTGTCGCTTGAGCAGCCAGTCGCGTCCGTCCTCACCGGCCAGCAGACACAGATTGCGCAGACCTTCGTTGCTGGTGACCACTATCGTATCAATATTATCGTCGCTCGCGATGCGTCGCAGCCTGGAATCGCCCGAGGCTGGCAGGACACGGCGATAGACCTCGACATGCTCGACCTCGGCGCCGCGCGCGCGCAGGGTATCGGCGAGCAGTTTGCGGCCGTCCTGGCCGCGGAATATGACGATGCGCCGGCCAGCGACCTGACGCAGCTCGTCAAGCTCGAGCAGGCCTTCGCTGCTGAAATCCCGCGGCGGAAGGATATCCGCGTTCAGGCCATGTTCGGCCAGCGCGGCGGCGCTGCCGCGACCGACGGCGGCCAGACGCAGAGCGGGTGGCCAGGATAGGCCGCCAAGCGCGTCACAGACGCTGTGCACTGCATTGCCGCTTACGAAAATGGCGATGTCGAACCGGGCCAGACGTGCGGGCAGGCCTGCCAGGGCGTGCGGATCGGCTGGCGCGGCGATCTCGATCACGGGAAGTGTCTGGACGACGCCACCCGCACGCATGATCAGCGCACACAGGCGCTGCGCCTGATGTTCGGGGCGCGTAACCAGAACGCGGCAGCCAGCCAGGTCCAATCCAGGTTCAGCGGCCGCCGTAGACATGGCTCAGGATCGCGTCCGCTCCGCACCCGAGCAGATCCTCCGCCAGCCTGACGCCAATCACAGCGGCCTCCGCCGCGGGACCGTCCGCGCGGCTACGGATGATCCGGCTACCGTCGGGATAACCGACCAGCCCATGCAGGGTAACGCTATCGCCCAACAGGGTGGCATGACCCGCGATCGGCACCTGGCAGCCGCCCTGCAGACGCTCGTTCAAGGCGCGCTCCGCCGTGATGCAGATCTGCGTGCCTCGGTCGTTGAGTGGTGCGATCAGCTCATTGACGGCGGCGTCCCCTGACCGGCACTCGATGCCGATCACGCCCTGACCGATTGCGGGCAGACAGATCTCGGTCTCCAGCGACTGTGTAATGCGCTCCGCCAGTCCGAGACGGATCAGGCCGGCGCTGGCAAGCACGATGGCGTCGTACTCGTTTTCGGCCAGTCGGCGCAGGCGCGTGCCGACGTTGCCGCGCAGGCTGAGGATCTCGAGATCGGGACGCAGCGCGTGCAGCTGGGCCTGGCGGCGCAGACTGGAGGTCCCGACACGCGCCTGCTGCGGCAGGCGGTCGAGACGGTCGTAGCGTTGGGAAACGAAGGCGTCACGCGGCTCCTCCCGCGCGAGCACCACGGGCAGATGCAGCCCCTCCGGCAGCTCCACCGGCACATCCTTCATGGAATGCACGGCGATGTCAGTGTGGCCTTCGAGCAGGCTCTGTTCGAGCTCTTTCACGAACAGGCCCTTTCCGCCGATCTTGGCCAGCGGAGAATCCAGGATCTTGTCCCCCTGGGTGCTCATCATCACCAGATCCACCTGCAGACCGGGATGCGCCTGTTCCAGCAGGCTGCGGACATAGCCGGCTTGCCACAGGGCCAGCGGACTCTTGCGGGTGGCAATACGGATGCGGTTGACAGTCATGCGTTGGGGCCCGGACTCCGGAGGCGAAGAGCCCATATGCTAAGGGCTGCGTCCCGGGCAGGCAAATGCAAATTCCGCGGCGGTACGGCGTGGTCAGCCGTAGCGCCTGAGCAGTTCCTTCAGCTCGAAGAGATGCCGGCGGCTCACCTCGGGCCGTTCCTCCACGCCACGCAGGCTGACGACGTGGAGGCCATCGGGGGTTTTCGTGAGGCCGGCCAGAAACGACACCGCGATCAAGGTATTGCGGTGAATGCGCAGAAACCGTCCGGTGAATTCCTCGTCCAGGTCCTTGAGCGGCTCCTCGATCAAGACCTCGCCGTGCAGATGGCGCACCGTCACGTACTTGTGGTCGGCCCGAAAATAGACGATCTCCTTGACCGGGATCAGCACCATCTGCCCGCGCGCGCGCGCGCAGATGTGCGTGCGCGCCGCCGCACCCGGCAGGACCTCCCGCACTGCGCCGGGCCGGGTTCGACCGAGACGATGCGCCTTGGAGAGCGCCTCCTCCAGCCGCTGGCGCCGGATCGGCTTCAGCAGATAATCCACCGCGTGTTTATCGAAGGCCTCCAGGGCGTAATCGCCGTAGGCGGTGGTGAATATGACAGCGGGCGATTGTTCATAACCCATCAAATGAGCGGCGGCCTCGAGACCATCAATACCGGGCATGCGGATATCGAGCAGCACAACATCGGGCCGGAGCCGGTCGGCGAGCTCGAGCGCCTCGCGGCCATTGGCGGCCTCACCGACGACCTCCACGCCACTGATCTCGCCAAGCAGGGCGCGCAGACGCACGCGCGCCGGCGCCTCGTCATCCGCCAGCAGCACTTTCATGAGTCCTTCCCCTGGTAAGGAAACCCCAGACACGCCCGGTAGTGCCCGTCGGCCGGTCCGGCCTTTAGCCACCCATGGCGGCCGTAATGGAGCTGCAGGCGTTCGCGGATGTTATCCAGCGCCATGTGGTTGCCGCCGCGCCGCGGCGGCGCGTCCGCCAGCGGATTGGTCACGCACAGCGTGATCATGCCGCCGGAGCAATGGCCCTCGATGCGGATCAGCCCTCCTTCGGGCAAGGGTTCGACGCCGTGATACACCGCATTCTCGACCAGGGGCTGGATCAGCAGCGCGGGGATGCTCGCGCCGGGTGGCATGCCCGCGGTGTCCTCCTCGACACGCAGACGTTCTCCCATGCGCAGCGACTCGATCCTGAGATAGCGTCGGATCAGATCGAGCTCGGCCTCCAGGGTGCTCAGATTACCGGCATCGGCGAGACTGACACGGAACAGTTCGGCGAGATCCTCCACCACTTCTTCCGCCAGCGCGGGATCGGTGCGGGTCAGGCTCGCGATGGTATTCATACTGTTGAACATGAAATGCGGGCGGATCCGCGCCTGCAAGGCCTGCAGGCGCGCCCGCGCTTCAGCCTCAATGGTGCGCCGGGTCTGCCGTTGCACGTAGAAATACCGCAGCATCACTGCCCCGACAATGCCGGCAATCGCGACGCTTGTGTGCAGGAATTCCTCGTGTAGTCCCGACGGCAGGAAGGATCCCAGGGCCGTCCCCCGCGCAATCAAGCGGGCGAGCTCCACCGCGAATACCGTCATCGCCAGAATGACCAGGTAGGCGGCCGTAGCGGCGAGCGGACTGCGCAGCCGGTTGAGGCGGGGGCGGAGAAGACACAGGATACCGGCGCAGGAGAGCGAGACCCATTGAATGAAAAGGGACAGCACGCCGAGCAGACTCCAGCGTTCGGCGCCGGAGCCCGGCGTGGTGAGCGCCAGAATGAAGGCAAGCAGCTCGGCGGCCACCACAATTATGAAGACGATGCGGATATCGCAGAAATCCGGCAGGAAGCCGTCGCGCTCGGCGCGGGGGATGGCGATGGTGCTTGCAATCATGCTCGTCGGTTCCGGGGCTGCCCATCCCGCGGGTCGCGAAAACCCCGGCCGGGTATCGGCCTCTTATCGGCGCGACGACCGGAAACTTCAGCGCGGCGGACAAGGACGCGTCCCGGCGCGGGCGAACACCCGGAAACTTGCTATACTGCCTGCAAATCCGCTCCATCCGCGACTCGCACACCCATGGAAAAGACTAGCGACAAACTGTGGTCCGGCCGTTTCACAGAATCCACCGATGCCCTGGTGGAAAGTTTCGGCGCCTCGGTATCCTTCGACCGCCGGCTCTATCGGCATGACATCGAGGGATCCCTCGCCCATGCCCGCATGCTGACCCGGGCCGGCGTACTGACCGAAGGCGAACTCGCCGCCATCGAGCGTGGCCTGGGCGATATCCGGACCGACATCGAGCGCGGCGATTTCGCCTGGCTGGTCGAATTCGAAGACGTCCACATGAATATCGAGGCGCGTCTGACGGAGCGCATCGGCGAGGCAGGCAAGAAGCTCCATACCGGGCGCTCGCGCAATGACCAGGTGGCCACGGACCTGCGCCTGTACCTGCGCGACGAGGTCGATGCCATCGATGCCGGACTGCAGGGCCTGCAGCGGGTACTGCTCGACATCGCCGAACGCGAGGCCGAGACGATCATGCCGGGTTTCACGCATCTGCAGGTGGCGCAGCCGGTCACCTTCGGACACCATCTGATGGCGTGGTTCGAGATGTTGCAACGCGACCGCGGACGCCTGGCTGACTGCCGGCGCCGCATCAACATCATGCCGCTCGGCGCGGCTGCGCTCGCCGGCACGAGCTACCCGATCGACCGCGCCTACACCGCGCAACTGCTCGGCTTCGACGCAGCGGCGGCGAATTCCCTTGATGCGGTCAGCGATCGCGACTTCGCCATTGAGTTCACCTCCGCCGCCGCGCTGCTCATGGTGCATCTGTCCCGTTGCTCCGAGGAACTCATCCTGTGGTCCTCGGCGCAGTTCGGTTTCATCGAGTTGTCCGACGGCTACTGCACCGGTTCCTCGATCATGCCGCAGAAGAAGAATCCGGACATGCCGGAACTCGTGCGCGGCAAGAGCGGCCGCGCCATCGGTAACCTGATGGCGCTGCTCACCCTGATGAAGGGCCAGCCGCTCGCCTACAACAAGGACAACCAGGAAGACAAGGAGCCGCTGTTCGACAGCATCGACACGGTCAAAGCCTGCCTGCGGGTTTTCGCCGGCATGCTGCCCGGCATGCAGATCCGGCGCGAACGCATGGTGCAATCCGCCCGCCTTGGCTATTCCACCGCGACCGACCTCGCCGACTACCTGGTGCGCAAGGGCATCGCCTTCCGCGATGCGCACGAGATCGTCGGCAAATCCGTGCGCTACGCGATCGACCAGGGCAAGGAACTCGCCGCCCTGACCCTCGAAGAACTGCGCGGCTTCTCCGCCGCCATTGGCGACGACGTCTACGCGGTACTCACCGTGGAAGGCTCCGTCGCCGCACGCAACCATCCGGGCGGTACCGCGCCCGCCCAGGTGCGCTCCGCGATCGCCCAGGCCCGCCGCCTGCTCGGCTGAGCCGCCCCCGCCCGCCCACCCCGCCTCCGCGAGCGGGGATCCGCTTTTTTGAAGTTTGTCACAATCGGGTCGATAAGAGGTCACCGGCTCAATCCGGCCGAACGCGCGAAGGAACGGCCCTTGCTCGACACACAGACCATCAAGAAGCGTTTCCTGGCCCTCAATCGCGACCGCGTGACGCGCATCCGTGACACCCTGCGCACGCGCCAGCGCGACGTGCTCGAGGTGCTGCCGCTGCTGTTCCACATCAATCACCCGGAGCTCCCCGGGTTCGTCTCCGCCGCGACGCCGATGGGTGTCTCGGACTATTCACCGAGCCGTCACGCGCTCGAAGTCGTGCAGAAAATGACCCGCGAGATGGATTACAGGCCGCGCGCATTGCCGCGTTTCGATATCTTCTCGCTGTTCCTGATGGGAAGCAGCGGGACCATCGCCTATTCGAGCAAGAGCGATTTCGACATCTGGCTGTGCCACAACCCGGACCTCTCCGCGGTCCAGCTCGCGGAGCTGCAGGAAAAGGCCACCGCCGTGGAGAAATGGGCCGGCACTTTCGATCTCGAGGTGCACTTCTTCCTGATGAACTGCGTGCATTTCCGCGCCGGCAAGGTGGTGGAACTGTCCGACGAGAGCAGCGGCAGCGCGCAGCATCATCTGCTGCTCGATGAGTTCTATCGGACCAGCACCCTGCTCGCCGGCCGCTATCCGGTCTGGTGGCTGGTGCCGGCCCATGAGGAAGCCGACTACGACCGTTACGTGAGCGATCTGCGCGCGCGTGGTGACGTCGGCGACAATGAAACCGTCGACTTCGGCGGCATCCCGCGCGCGCCCGCCGAGGAATTCTTCGGGGCGGCGCTGTGGCAGCTTTACAAAAGCATCGACTCGCCCTACAAGGCAGCGCTGAAGCTCATGCTGACGGAGGTCTACGCGGCCGAATATCCCCAGGTCGAGCTGCTGTCGCTGCGCTTCAAGCGCGAGCTGCACGAGGGAGAAACCGACCTCACGCGCATGGATCCCTACATCATGCTGTACCGCCGGATCGAGGAATTTCTCACCGCCCAGGGTGACGATGAGCGCCTGGCGGTGATGCGGCGCTGCTTTTATTTCAAGGTCAATGAACAGATCGGCCGGCAGGATGAGCCGCAGGATAACTGGCGCTTCGATGTCATGAAGGACATCACCCAGGCCTGGGGCTGGAATCGCGATTATCTGCAGACCCTCGACGCACGGCAGCAGTGGAAGATCCATCAGGTGCTCGAGGAACGCCGCAGCCTGGTCAGCGCGCTCACCCAGAGTTACCACTCACTGTCACGCTTCGCCCGTGTGCAGAATATGCTGGCGAGGATCAACCAGAAGGACCTCAACATCCTCGGCCGCAAGCTCTACGCGGCATTCGAGCGCAAGGCGGGCAAGGTCGACATCGTCAATCGCGGCATCTCCAGCGATATCTGGGAAAGCCACCTGTCGATCCACCAGCTCGGCGGCAAGGAAAACACTGGCTGGATACTCTACCCCGGCCTCGTGCCGCCGGAAGAAACCGGGCGCAACAAGCCGCTCAGACGCAGTCGCGTCATCACCGAGATGCTCGCGTGGTGCTTCCTGAATCAGCTGGTGAACGAACGCACCAGCATCACCCTGTTCGCCCGCGACAGCGCGCTCAGCGTAAACGAGCTCAAGGCCATTCTCCGTGGTCTTGATCAGCTGGTTCCGGGTTCGCAGCTCGGCGACAGCACGCTGGAGGAACTGTCACAGCCGCCGCGTCTGGCCGGGCTCAGCGTATTCGTCAATGTGGGACAGAAACCCGCGACCCTGCGCGAGCGCGAGGGCAAGGAACTGACCAGCAACAAGACCGACGCCCTCAGCTTCGGAGGGGTGTGCGAGAACCTTGTGCTGTCGATCGACCAGGTCGCGCGCACCACCTGGCGGGAGATCATGGTGTCCCAGTATGAGGGTGAACAGGGGCTGCTCGACTGCCTCGCGGCCTATCTGCAATGGTCACCCCCCTCCGCCGGAATATCTCCGCCGGCGGTCACCGCCCACTGCTTCTCATCCACCCAGAGCGCCTCTGTCGCGCGGCGTCTCGAGGAACTGTTTCGTGATATCGCCGACTGTTATTACCGCGACCCGCCGGCCCCTGCCGCGCGCTACATCCTGCTGATCGGGACGCGTTACTACGCACTGCAGCTGGACAACGACACCCTGCGCCATACCCGGCTCGACAACTATAACGATCTGCTCAAGTACCTCGCCGCGCCTGTTCACGCCTACAGTCCGGTCGTGATCGACCGGTATGCGCTCGGCAACGACATCCTGCCGGTCCTCTATCGCAACAACAAGGCAGGCGTGGTGCAGTTCTATTACATGGAGGAAGCGACGGCCGTCTACATCTACTTCATTGACGAACGCGGTTCGCTCTTTTACCGCCGCATGCCCAGGATGGACATCCACCTGCTGGTGCAGCAGTACCGCCGCTTCCTCGCCGCGGTCTGCGCGCGCCTCAACCGGCACAAGGCGCCGGAGCACATGCTGGACGCGCAGGCGGTCCCGGTGGAGATCTACCAGGCGTTCAAGAAATATCACGGCCGGAGCCAGCTGGCGCGCCACCGGGAACAGGGCACGGGCGCAGATCAGCGCTATTTCAATGTACAGGTCATCGCCGGCGTCTCGGACAGCAATCGCCCCGAGTTCACCATCTACATCGACTCCCGCGAGTTCTCCTCGCTGGAATTCGGCGACGGACTGTTTCGCGAGGCCGCCAGATACGTGCTGGAACGGCGCAAGAGCGGCCTGCGCTATCCGATCTACATTACCGATATCGACCTGTCCCATCGCGTCGCTGGGGTCGCCGGCGCCGATCAGATGCAGACTGTGCACTATCTGGAATACAAGAAAACGATCGAGGACAGGCTGAACCGCGCACTGGCGGCGCTGATCGAAGAAAACGCGACGAATCTGGCGGGCTGAAACCCCTCGCCCCCGGACTCAGGCGGACAGACGCCCGCCCGGACGGCTCAGCTTCTTGAGGTGCAGCAGCAGCAGTGACACGGCCGCGGGGGTCACACCGGGGATGCGCGCCGCCTGACCAAGGGTCGCGGGACGTGCCGCGGCCAGTTTCTGGCGCGCCTCGGTGGACAGACCGTGCACCTCCGAATAATCCAGCGCCTCCGGCAGCCGCGTCCCCTCATGGCGGCGCTGCCGCTCGATCTCATCCTGCTGCCGATCGATGTAACCGGCGTAACGCGCCTGAATCTCCACCTGCTCCGCCACCGCCGCATCCGCCACGCCCGGGCCGGCGCCCGGCAGGGTCATCAGGGCCTGATAGCCGACCCCGGGCCGGCGCAACAGCTCCAGCAGGGTGTATTCCCGCGCAAGCGGTGCGCCGAGAACGGCCTCCGCGGCCTCCACCGGAACGGCGCCGGGCCGCAGCCAGCTCGTGTGCAGACGCTGTTGTTCGCGCTCCACCGCCGTGCGTTTGGTCTCGAAGTGCTGCAGACGCCCGTCATCCACCAAACCGAGTTCGCGTCCCTTCGATGTGAGGCGCAGGTCGGCATTGTCCTCGCGCAGCAGCAGACGGTACTCGGCGCGGCTGGTGAACATGCGGTAGGGTTCACTGGTGCCGCGCGTGATCAGATCGTCGATGAGGACGCCGATGTAGGCCTCATCGCGCAGCGGACTCCACCCTTCCCGTCCCTGTGCGACGCGCGCGGCATTGAGCCCGGCGATCAGTCCCTGCGCCGCCGCCTCCTCGTAGCCGGTGGTGCCGTTGATCTGCCCCGCGAAGAACAGTCCGCAGATGACCCGGGTCTCCAGCGTCGGCCTGAGATCGCGCGGGTCAAAATAATCGTATTCGATGGCGTAGCCGGGCCGCGTGATGTGGGCGCGTTCAAAACCCGGGATCGACCGCGCCAGCTCAAGCTGGACATCGAACGGCAGGCTGGTGGAAATCCCGTTGGGATAAATCTCGTGCACATCCAGCCCTTCCGGTTCGACGAAGACCTGGTGCGAGGTCTTGTCGGCAAAGCGCACGACCTTGTCTTCGATCGAGGGACAGTAGCGTGGACCCACGCCTTCGATCACGCCGGTGTAGAGTGGTGAGCGGTCGAGTCCGGCGCGGATGATATCGTGCGTGCGCGCGCAGGTGGCCGTTATGAAACAGGACACCTGGCGCGGGTGATCAGCGGTCGAGCCGAGATAGGAAAATACCGGCCGCGGATCGTCGCCGGGCTGCTCACGCATGACGCTGTAATCGAGGCTGCGGCCGTCGATGCGCGGCGGTGTGCCGGTCTTGAGGCGGCCGACACGCAGGGGCAGCTCACGCAGACGCCGCGCCAGCGCGATGGATGGCGGATCGCCGGCGCGGCCGCCCGGACTCTGAACCTGGCCGACATGGATACGACCGTCAAGGAAAGTCCCCACGGTGAGCACGACCGCACGGGCATGGAAGCGCAGTCCGGCCTGCGTCACCACGCCGCGCACCTGCTCTCCCTCCACGATCAGATCGTCGACGGCCTGCTGGAACAGGCGCAGGTTAGGCTGCGCCTCGAGCGCGCGGCGCACCGCACGACGATACAGCGCGCGGTCGGCCTGGGCCCGGGTGGCGCGCACCGCCGGTCCTTTGCTGCCGTTCAGGGTGCGAAAGTGGATGCCGGCCTGATCGGCGGCGCGCGCCATCAGGCCGCCGAGGGCATCGATCTCCTTCACCAGATGCCCCTTGCCGATGCCGCCGATGGCGGGATTGCAGCTCATCTGGCCGAGGGTGTCGAAATTGTGCGTGAGCAGCAGGGTGCTGGCGCCCGTGCGGGCCGCGGCCAGGGCGGCCTCGGCGCCGGCATGTCCGCCGCCTACCACGATGACATCGAAACTGTTGCTGAATTCCATCCCACCCCCCTTGCATGACGGGACCGTCAGGCACGGGAAAAACGGAGCAAAATTTGAGGCTTGAGATAAAGTCGAGGCTCCCCCGTGCCGCTAACCATGTCACAAGAACGCCGGCATCACGGACAGGGTGCCGGCATCATATCAAGATCAATAAGCGATATACAGAGAACGATGCGCCCACATGCCGCCACCCCCGCGCCCGCCGGGGATTTCAGTTCGCTGTTGAACAAGGTCATTGCCGGAGTCGGCCGCGTCATCCTGGGCAAGGACGAGGTCATCAGGCTCGCCGTGACCTGCCTGATCGCCCGCGGCCATCTGCTCATCGAAGACTTGCCCGGCGTCGGAAAGACCACGCTGGCGCACATGCTGGCGCGCACATTCGGACTGAGGTTTCAGCGCATCCAATTCACCAGCGACATGCTGCCGTCCGACATCCTCGGGGTCTCGGTGTACGACAGTGACCGCAGCGCCTTCAAGTTTCATCCGGGCCCGGTATTTTCCCAGGTGGTCCTCGCCGACGAGGTCAACCGCGCCACGCCCAAGGCGCAGAGCGCGCTGCTCGAGGCGATGGAGGAATATCAGGTCACCATCGAGGGCGATACCCATGCGCTGCCGCAGCCCTTCTTCGTCATCGCGACCCAGAACCCGGCCTATCAGATCGGCACTTTTCCGCTGCCGGAATCGCAACTCGACCGCTTCCTGATGTGTCTCCATATGGGATATCCGGACCGCGCGGCCGAACGCGAGCTGCTGCTGGGCGCCGATCGCCGGGAGCTGTTGCAACAGCTCCCGGCCGCCATCAACGCGGAAGAGCTCACCATCATCCAGGCCCGCGTGCCGAAGGTCCACACCTCCGCCGCGCTGGTGGATTACCTGCAGGCCATACTCGCCCATTCGCGTGAATCGCCACTGTGCCAGAACGGCCTGTCGCCGCGGGCCGGTCTCGCCCTGCTGCGCGGAGCCCAGGCCAGCGCGCTGCTGGACGGACGCAGCCATGCGCTCCCCGAAGACGTGCAGACCGTACTCCCGAGCGTGATCGGGCATCGTCTGCAACCTGCGGACGACCAGTCTGCGCCTGCCATCGCCGAACTGGTGTCGCAGCTCACCGCCGTGCCCATCCCCTGACCGACCGGGCGGCCCCATGCACCTGTCGCTGACTTCGCTGCCGCACAAGCTGCACCGGCTGCTCGGCAACGAGCGCCGTCGCGCGGGACGTAACGGCGCTGTCGAACTCAGACAGCGGCGCATCTTCATCCTGCCGACGCGTTACGGGCTGCTGTTCGGTATGCTCACCTTCGTGATGCTGATCGGCGCCACCAACTACAACAACAGCACCGGTTTCCTGCTCAGTTTCCTCCTCATCGGCACCGCGCTGGTTTCAATGCTGCACGCCTATCACAACATGTTGCGGCTGAGCTTCCAGGCGGGCCGCGCCGGTGCGGTGTTCTGCGGCGAAGCCGCCTCGTTCGGCGTGGTGATCAGCAACGGCGGCGGGCCCGGGCGCCTCGGCATCGGACTCAACCTCGCCGGGCAGGCGCCCGTCTTCACTGACGTCTCCGCGGGAGGCCGGGCCACCGTCGAACTCGCACTGCCCACCGAGCGGCGCGGCTGGCTTCCAATCGGCACCCTGACAGTATTCACGCGCTACCCGCTCGGCCTGTTCCGTGCCTGGTCACAGCTCCGGCTGGATGCGCGCTGCCTGGTATATCCCGCGCCGGCGGCGCGTCTTGATGCGCCGGCGCGGCGTCCCGGCGGCAGCGCGCGCCGGGATCACAAGCCGGGCAGAGATGAGTTCATGGGGCTGCGCGCCGATCACCGCGGCGACACGCCGCGCCCCGTGGACGGGAAGGCGGCCGCGCGCGGACGGGAGATGGTGACCAAGATGTTCTGCGATCCCCTGGGTGAAGAGCTGTGGCTGGACTGGAACGATCACGCCGCGCCTGACACCGACACCCGTCTCGGCCTGCTGTGCCGCGGCGTCCTGTGGGCGGAGGAAAACGGCTATAGCTACGGTCTCAGGCTGCCGGGCGCGATTATCAACGCCGGCCGGGGAGAGGAACATCGGCACCGCTGCCTGCAGGCGCTGGCGCTCTACGGGCACCCGGCGTGAATTACCGGTTTTCGCCCGATGATCTGCCGCTCGACCGCCACGCGGTCGATCTGCTGATGCTGTCCACCGGCCTGACGTTGATGCCGCATCTGCCGCATCTGCCGCTCTTCATTCCCCTGTTCTGCGCAGTCTTCGCCCTGTGGCGCTGGATGTCCGCCCATTATGCGTGGGCCCTGCCCGGCGTACTCGCGCGCACCCTGCTCACGCTGACCGCGCTGGGCGGTATCTCTCTCGTCTTCGGCACCATCCTCGGACGCGACGCCGGCACCAGCCTGCTGACGCTGATGCTGGGGCTCAAGCTGCTTGAGACACGCTGTTACCGCGATGCGGTGGTGGTCCTGTTCCTGGATTATTTCCTGGGCATCGCCGCGGTGCTGTACTCACAATCGATCCCCGTCCTGATCTACCTGGTGCTGGTGCTGCTGGTGATCACCGCGGCCCTGATCGAGCTGAATCAGCCGACGCACGGACATACGCCTCTGCGCGTAATGCTGCGCCGCGCCGGCGTCCTGATGGCGCAGGCGATTCCGCTGGCCCTGCTGCTGTTCGTATTGTTTCCACGCATTCCGGGACCGTTGTGGGGCATGCCCCAGGACGGCGGCGGAATGGGCGGCCTCGACGATTCGATGTCCCCCGGCAGCATCACGCACCTGAGCCGCTCGGATGCGGTCGCCTTCCGGGTGGATTTCAACGGAGCTGAAACGCCGCTCCCGCAATTGCTCTACTGGCGCGGCCCCGTGCTGTGGTACACCGATGGCCGCAACTGGTCGGCCAATCGCGACAAGGCCGTCCCGCCGCCGGCCGTGGACCCCGGCTTCACACCGCTCGACGACGCCGGCCTGGAATACAGCGTGACACTGGAACCGCACAGCCGCAGCTGGCTGTATGCGCTCGATCTGCCGATTTCCGTGCCCGCGGGTGCGCATCGTACCCGCGATCTGTTCCTGGTCGCCGACAAACCGGTGCGCCAGCTCACCCGCTACAGCGTCGCTTCCTCCCTCCATTACCGCACCGCCCCCCTGAGCGAAGCGGAACGCGCGCGCGCCCTGCAGTTACCTGCAGCCAACCCGGAGGCGCAGGCGCTCGGCGCAGAGTGGCGTGCCCAGGCGGTGGACGATACGGCGGTCGTCGAACGGGCGCTGGACTACTTCGGCACGGAACCTTTTTATTACACGCTCGATCCGCCGCCGCTGTCCGGCAACGCCGTCGATGAATTCCTGTTCCAGACGCGGCGCGGCTTCTGCGAACACTACTCCGCCGCCTTCACCGTATTAATGCGCGCGGCGGGTATCCCGGCGCGTGTCGTGACCGGGTATCAGGGCGGCGAGCTCAACCCGCTCGACGATTACCTGATCGTGCGCCAGCGCGACGCCCACGCCTGGAGCGAGATCTGGCTGGAAGGCCGCGGCTGGGTACGCGTGGACCCCACGGCGGCGGTCGCCCCGCAGCGCATCGAACAAGGCATCGACAGCGTGCTGCCGGCGCAACAGCGCGGCCTGTTGCGCGATTTCCAGAGCGACGCCTTCAACGCACTGTGGCAACGCTCCCGCCTGGCATTCGACACCCTCAACAACCGCTGGAATCAATGGGTGCTCGCCTACGGACCGGAGAACCAGGCCGCCGTGCTCGCGCGCCTCGGCCTGCATTCCCGGGTCACAACAGTGCTGGCGGTGCTGACCGGCATCGTCCTGCTGCTGGTCGTGATCGGCGCCGCGTTATTGTATAAACGCCGGCGCCGGATCGATCCCGCGCTGCGGCAATATCAACGTTTCTGCGCCAAGCTGGCCCGGCGCGGCCTGGTGCGGGCGCCGGCGGAAGGCCCGGCCGCCTTCTGCGCGCGGGCTGAGGGACAATTGCCTGAACTGAGCGATACGATCGCCTTCATCAAACACCTGTATATCGCAATACGTTATGAAAGCCACTATTCTTCAGATCAGATCAAGCGGTTGCGCCGCGCGGTCGCCGCGTTCCGCCCGTGACGCGGACCAACGAAGCCGGCGCGCCCGCGAGGCCAGCCCCCAGAGGTCATCGTAGCCATGCACAAGCATGAATTGATCCCAAAACTCGAACGCATGTCGATGTTCGAGGATTTCAAGCGCGAGGAAACCACCTTGCTGGCCGCCTA
>JADLET010000115.1 GCA_020845975.1 Gammaproteobacteria bacterium
AATGCTCACCGCCGGATACGGCCGCCTCGCGTTGATCGCCCGCGGCGCGCGGCGCCCGAAGTCGCGTCTGCACGGCTTGTTGCAACCGTTCCAGCCGCTGTTCGCGAGCTGGTCCATGCGCGGGGAGCTGGGTGTTCTGACCGCGGCCGAGTCCCGGGACGGCGAAGGCCCGCATGGCCGCACGCTCATCAGCGGATTTTATATGAACGAATTGCTGATGCGCCTGCTGCATCGCCATGACCCCCATCCGCAGCTTTTTGGCGCTTATGAGTCCGCGCTGCGGAGTCTGGCGGTGCACGGGCTTGCCGCGGCCGAGGAGCAGTCGGTCCTGCGCCTGTTCGAGCTGACGCTGCTGCGTGAGCTGGGTTATGGACTCGTGCTCGACCATGAGATCGCGGGAGGCGAGCCGATCCGGTCCGATGAAGTGTATGATTATTACCCCGAGCGCGGACCAGTCCGCGTGGATGCGGCGGCCCTGAGGGTGGCCGAAGTCAGCGAGGGAGAATATGCTGCCCGCGTGCGACCGGTGCGCCTGCATGGCGCCAGTATGCTGGCCCTGGCGCAAGGGGAGTTGCATGATCCTGTGCAGCTGCATGAGGCGAAGCGCCTGATGAGGATGGTGCTGGACGCGAGGCTGGGTGGGAAGCCGCTGGTCAGCCGGAAGTTGTTCCGGCGGGGCGTACGGCCGGAGACAATTGTGGAGCCGATGATGGAAGGTGAGGGTCGCGTATGATGGGGCGGGATCAGGACATCCTGCTGGGCGTGAACATTGATCATGTCGCGACGCTGCGGCAGTCGCGCGGCACGCGTTATCCCGATCCGATACAGGCGGCCATTGAGGCGGAACAGGCGGGTGCTGACTGCATCACGCTGCACCTCCGCGAGGATCGGCGCCATATTCAGGAGCGCGATGTGGAGATGCTGCGGGATATTCTGCAGACGCGCATGAACCTGGAGATGGCGGTGACCCCGGAAATGATTGAGTATGCCGAGCGCATCCGCCCGCATAACTGCTGTCTGGTGCCGGAGCGCCGCGCGGAACTGACCACCGAGGGTGGTCTCGACGTCGCAGGACAGGAAGCGAGGATAAGGGACGCTTGTGAGCGTCTGGCTGCCGCCGGCTGCATCGTTTCCCTGTTTGTCGACGCCGACCTCGCCCAGATCGAAGCGGCGGTGCGCGCGGGCGCACCCGCGATCGAGATCCATACCGGGCATTATGCCGACGTTTCCGACGCAGGCGCTGCGCATGTGGAGCTCGGGCGCATACGACGCGCGGTCGAGGCCGGCCTGAAGGCGGGCATACAGGTCAATGCCGGGCATGGTTTGAATTATCACAACGTCGCGCCGATTGCTGAAATCCGCGGCGTGCGCGAGCTGAATATCGGGCATGCCATCGTGGCGCGCGCTTTGTTTACCGGCCTGGGAGAATCGGTGCGCGAGATGAAACGATTGATGGTCGAGGCGCGCCGGTGATTCTCGGCATCGGGACGGACATCGTCTCCGTCGCGCGCATGCAGGCCAACATCGATCGATACGGCGACCGCTTTGCGCGGCGGATCCTGAGCGAGTACGAATACGAGCAGTACCGTGTGACTTTTCACCCCGCCCGCTTTCTGGCCAAGCGGTTCGCCGTCAAGGAGGCAGTGGGCAAAGCGCTCGGGACGGGTTTGAGCAATGGGGTCCATCTGCGTCAGATCTGCGTGGAGCACGACGAGCGCGGGAAACCCAGCCTGTCCTACAGCGGGCGGGCCGCAATCCTTTGCCGGGATGCTCAAATCTGCCAAAGTCATGTCTCCATTTCCGACGAAGCCCAGTATGCGGTGGCTTTCGTGGTTTTGGAGAGCCGGGCGCCGTGATCGACGGCGACTTGATAAGGACGCCCGGCTTCTGTACTATAGGCTCCCTTAAAGTTCAGGTGCGGGGTGGAGCAGCCTGGTAGCTCGTCGGGCTCATAACCCGAAGGTCGTTGGTTCAAATCCAGCCCCCGCTACCACTCCTGAATGTTCTAGATTCGCCCTCCGATTTTTTCAGCTTAAATCTCACATCCGCGATCAGGTGTGGGATGTCTGGGTTCGCTGCTCATTTCTTCAGGCACCAAGGATATGGTTTTCCTTTGGTCTTGGAGGTTTTGTCGTTCGCATCAGTCCAGATCCGGGATCTTCCCGCAGTTTCAAGGTTGCCCTCAATTGAAGTTCTTCGCGCGGGTAGATTTCCCGCAGTTACGCTTGGTATCTGTATCCTCTGTCGCCAATCTTAAGATCTAATGATGTGTTCATACCAATTTTGGGTGAGCGATGATCTCGGCAGATATTTAGCTTGTTTGATCTCTTGGGCGGATTAAAATAGGGAACCCCGCAGCAACGTTTGTCGTTAGTTATAAATACGCTGCAGCGCAAATGTAATACCCGAAAATAGCTCATACCAGTTGTGTGGCCGGGATATTGAAAGACCTATCACAAAATACCCGACTGTTTTTCTGTTTTGGCCCCCCAAAGTCGGGGACAACGCTGTTGCAGCGTGCCCTGACTCTTCACCCTCAGGTTTCCTGTCCGTCCGAGTCTGACTGCCGCTCCCTCTACGAGGGGCTCAGTTGGGTATTCGGTGAATTCAATAAGGTGTTGCAACTTTACGATCGGCGCACGGGAGGGCAAGGCGCAGCTCTGGTGGGAGGTGAGAGTGTCAATGCCATTTTCCGCTCGGCCCTTGAGACCATGATGCGCGAAGCGGGCAAGGGCAAGACCATCATCGGGGCCAACGACAACAATATCATCGCAAATCTCGAGTTCTTCAATGATCTGTTTGATCAGCCCAAGTTGATCGCGATCTTTCGTAATCCTGTCGATCAAGGCCTGTCGGCATGGCATCATAACCTGCGCCTGGCGCGGGAAGAGAACGATCCGCGTCACAGTCAGTTGGTTACCCAGTTTGGTGATCTGGTGGGCTGGCTGCGTCAGTCAGCCCAGATCTTCATTCAGAATGTCGAGCGCTGGCGCGCCTTCTCCGCCGGGCGTGACAACGTATACATGGTTCGCTATGAAGATCTGATAGCCGAACGCAAAGAGACTATGCGCGGGGTTTTTTCCTTTCTGGGCGCCGATACCAACTCTGCAATACTCGACGGCATTGTGTCGGAAACGGATATCGGCCGTATGCGCTCCAAATCGAGCAATCCCGGGTTTTTTCGAGCAGGCTCGATTGATATGGGAATCGGTGAAATCACGCAGCAATTGCAGTCCGAACTCTACGAGATGGTTTCCGACGCAATGGAAAGGGTTGGCTATACCGCCGATCTGGATCTGCCATTGAAAGTATGACGGCCGGTTCCGCTGGAATGCCACGCGAAACCGGCCGTTCCTCCGGAGCTACGTCCTGTAGCTCGCTTCCGTTTAATATCAGGGGCCTGAAGGCGCCGCGCCCAGATCCCAGAGGGCGGCATCCCAGTCCCACGATCCATTGTCGGTGAATGACGCGGCCGAGCCGAGCGCCATGTAAGACGAAGTGCCTGCCGCGGCATTGGTGCCAGGAGCCGTCACAGCCACCGAGCCCCAGTTGTTGTACTTCTGATAGCCGAACTGACGCGCGCTGGCCGCGGCATTGCCCGGCATGTCCGCGCCGATCCACATCACGCTAAGACCGTCGGTCGATGCATAGGCGAGGGCCGGCATGATCGTGCCACCCAGCGTGCCGCCGGTTGTCGGCATGAACGCGGCGCCATCGATCGCGGCATAGGCGAATTTCCCAACCGCCGCCACGCCAAGGTTCTGGTCGATGCGCTGGCGCATGTTACCGTTAACGCCGTCCTGCTGGAATGTCTGGCTCGCGACCTCCTGGTTCATGTACATATCAGCGCCGCCACCACCGCTGGTGGGGATGGTGATATCGCCGCCGTTCTTGAAGGCCGCCTCGAACAGCTTCATGGTGAAGTCCATGCCGCCATCCACGATTCCCTGACTGACCGCCACGTTATTGGTGTTGACGCCGCTGGCGAAGGTCTGCGTTTCCTGCCAGAAGCCCAGGCCTGATGCGGGTGTTCCATTGGCGTCCTCCTCCACCGTGATGGTCCGGATGAACGCAACGCCGGTGCCGGGATCGGTGACCTGCTGCATGAACATTCCCGGGCTGGTGGCGTCGAGCGTCACGCAGGTCCAGGTGGTCGAGCACTCGGTCGACGTGTCGGTGACGACCCCGCTGGTAACCGAATACTGATCAAAGAGGAGCGGGGCATCATGTGAAATTGCGGCGCCTGCCAGGGCGGCACTCGATACGAAAAGTCCCCCCATAGTTGCCATTGCCGCCTTGAGAAGATACTTGTGATTCATGGTTTTCTCCTATCGCAATGCGATGTTCGGTATGCCGTCAGGGCAAGATGTAATCGTTGGTGTAGATGCCCGGTGAGGGCGGTGCAAGCAATCCGCTGCTGATGGAGTTAGTGAAATACTCCTGCGGTTGGGTGCCAAACAGCGCCGCGTTCCATCCGAACTGTGTTCCACTGATCTCGGTGCTCGCGCCGCCGGAGATATCGACCACAAAATTGCCATTGCCATCCGCATTGCTTGCCGTAACCGAGGTGCCACCGGCGTTGGTTTTCTGCGCCTGCCCCGTCGTGGTGACTACGGTGTAGCGCTGCAGACCCAGAGTCCGATCGAACTGGCTGCCGATACCCGAGGCCGCCTGTGTCAGCCAAACGGCTGTTACGGCATTGCCGGCGGCATAGGCCAGAGTTTGTTCCTGTGAGCCAGCCGGATCGAGAGTCAGGGTGCCGCCCTCGGAGAGAAGGCCGGCGCGACGGACGGTGATGGTGCCTTCATTACCGGTGCCGCCGCCGGCGACTCCGCCCGTCGAATAGTGGTTCAACTCAAGGTAGGTTGTGTCGCCTTCCTGGAAATGCCAGTCCATGCTGCGGGTTGTTGCTCCCAGCCCCTGTTCCTGGTCGGCTGTGAAAGCGGCGATGCCCATCAGGCTGCCCGACCCGATCTCCGCCATGGTCGACATGGCATCGTTACCGAGCTGGGTGCCCGCCTTGATGATGCTGCGGTTGATGTAGTTGCCTGATCCGTCCTGAGCGCCAATCATGCCTTCGCTTCTGAATCCCAGCGACTGAACAGCGGACAGATCGCTTGCCGTGGCGCCCTCATCGGTCACGATGGTTCTGAAGTAGGCGACAGTGGTGTCTGTATTATCGGTGACCCGCTGTTGAAGAATCCCGTTCCCGGTGGCGTCCAGGCTCGTGCAGGTGTGGCCCGCGGGGCAGGTTGCCGTGATTGTCCCGCTTGAAACCGTCCATGCGTCATATCCCCCGATGGGAGCCGCCATGGCCGCGCCCCCCAAAAATAAGGAAGCAGTGGATGCCATGGTTAGTACTGTAATTTTTTTCATTGAGATGCTCTCCTGTATGTGTACGCACACATGTTTCTCAGCTAGATATAGCGGCATCTCATGCAAAAGAATTAGATCCAGGGCTCGGTAAATTGTTCTGAAAACAGAGACTCTCCGCACACAATGCAGAGTCATTTTGGTAGGAGGATTTCATGACACGTAACGGCTCAGTGAATCATCATGGCCACGCCTTCATAAGTATTCCCGACAGGTGGGATAGCGTTGTATCCAGTGGTCATTTCGGCAGCGAGGGTTACGATCAGCTCAATAACGCAATGCCTCGCTGCTAGCGTTGATATATTCCTGCAGCGTTTGTGGACATATCTGCCAAGATTTATTCATAATGAAGATCACTTAAAGAGACCCGGAGGAAAAGAGACGCGATGGAATATTTATTTCCCATCTCGCTGGCGGCTCTGCTGATCCTGTTTCTGGCTACGAATTTCGATCTGGTAGCCACTATTGTTGGTTATATGCTGATGGTCTGTCTGATTGCGATCGTCGTTGGGGCGATTGGCTACGGTCTATATGAGGCGCTTGGGCTGGACTCCATGATTGTGTTTGGGATTGTTGTGATGAGTGCTTGGGTTGTCACAAGGCTCGGATATTCACAGGGCGGTTCTGCCGAGGGATATCGCGCCGGGCCAGGCGAAAAAGCCTGATAACGTGTAATCATGGCGTATCTTCAATGCATCATCTTTCGATGTTGCCTCCGCACTACGGTATATCAGCTTCGTAGCCGCGGTTTTCGCCCGCCGTTGCCGTGGCCCCCTGGTCACGCATGTCGACCGGCCGACTCATGAACTTTCCCTGGGAACTGCTCGTTCTCCTGCTGTTGATCCTGCTCAATGGTTTTTTCGCCATGTCCGAGCTTGCAGTAATTTCGTCGCGTCGCGCCCGCCTCAAGGCCTTGGCGGAGGGAGGCAGCAAAGCCGCGCGCAGCGCACTAGATCTCTCTGAGTCTCCCGGGCCATTTTTGTCGACGGTCCAGATCGGTATCACCATGATCGGGATTTTCGCCGGCGCATATGGTGAAAAGACGCTGACCACGTCACTCTCGGGGTGGTTGGCGCAGTTTTCCTGGCTGGAGTCGATAAGCGGGATTCTGGCATTGGCGATCGTCGTGGCGGGGATCACCTATTTTTCCCTGATTCTGGGCGAGTTGGTGCCAAAGCACATTGCCCTGGCGAATGCAGAGCGCATCGCGTCGATGGTGGCCCCGCCCATGAAGCTGCTGGCCACGTTGTTTACGCCGATGGTAGTGGTGCTGGACGCCTCCACCCGCTTTGTGCTTCGTCTGCTGGGGCGCCATGCTGTATCGGCGCACAAGATTAGCGATGAAGAAATCAGATCCCTGATTTCCGAGGCGGCTGACACAGGTGTAGTTGAGCGCGCCGAGGGAGATATGATTCGCGGCGTCATGCGACTTGCCGACCGGCCCATCGAGGCCCTGATGACGCCGCGGGTTGATATCGTCTGGCTCGACGTGGATGCGGCGGAGCAGAATATCCGTCAGTTGCTGCGCGACAGCTATTACAGCCGTTTTCTCGTCAGTCGAGGTGATCTCGATGAGGTTATGGGGGTCGTCCAGGTGCGTGATTTGTTCGAGCGGATGCTCGATGAGCGGACTCTGGATGTGCGAGAGGTGCTGCGTCAGCCGTTATTCGTCCATGAGAATACCAGCGCCTTGAATGCCCTGGAGCAACTGCGCGGGGCCGAGGTGCAGATGGCCATCGTGGTGGACGAATACGGCAGTATCCAGGGACTGGTGACTTCGACGGATATTCTGACCGCGATAGCGGGTGAAATTGCCGAAAACACGGAGAAGGGCGAGTCTCTGATGGTTCACAGGGATGACGGCTCATGGCTGCTTGACGGCGGTCTGCCAGTCGATGAGGTACGCGATCTGCTCGGGCTGCCTTCAGTACCGCAGGATGTGCCGTTTCATACCTTGGCAGGACTTATGCTGCACCAGTTCGGGCATGTGCCCTCCGCGGGTGAATATTTTGTTCTGGACGATTATCGGTTTGAAGTTGTCGACATGGATGGACATCGCGTTGACAAGGTTCTGGTGGCGCCCATCGGTGCCCCGGTTGAAACGGATATCGCCACCTCGGGATAATCAGCCTTTAAATTTCCAGGCAACCAACTACCGCTGCGCATGCCTTCAGTCTCCCGACGGTATTCTCTGAGACGTAGAATGAAGATCCGGTATCAAGCAATTGAGAGCCATGGGCATTTTGCGTCGCCATGGCGGTGGCGGAGGGTGTCACGCAAGCGCTGTCTCCAGAACCGCCATGCGATTCTGTCCGGATATTCGGGCAACGACAATGATTTCTCAGGCGCCGAACGGGCAGGCTTAATGACTCTCCCGAGGCGAAGTCCGACGGGACAGTCTCGGGCGGACGTCCGGGTCGGTGATACGATCACGGTTTTAATATCATGGAGTTAAGTGCTTGTTGAAAAACAAAAGTCATATACCTATAATATGGCACCCACTGCGGCTGGCCCGGCTGTTGATGATCAGGTTCGGCGCCGGGAACGGGTGGCGGGAACTGTAGCACGGGTTCCCGGTCTATACAGGCTGTCGGCGCCGTTCTGGCGTCAGGCAGGGGAATGAAGTGGGCCTATGGGCCCATTTTTGTTTTTAGCAGGGTTGATGCATGGGCTTGGAAATTACCGCGCGATTACGGCAGATGCTGGAGCCGGCGGTGGCGCTGCACGGTTGCGAGCTG
>JADLET010000116.1 GCA_020845975.1 Gammaproteobacteria bacterium
CGCCATGGAAAACAAGGGCCTGAACATCTTCAATACCAAGTACGTGCTGGCCCGGCCAGACATTGCCACTGACACCGACTACACCAACATCGATCGCGTGGTGGCGCACGAATACTTTCACAACTGGACCGGCAATCGCGTCACCTGCCGCGACTGGTTCCAGCTCTCGCTGAAGGAAGGACTGACCGTATTCCGCGACCAGCAGTTCGGCGTCGACACGCATGGCGGCATCAGCCGCATCCGCGACGTGCGCAGCCTGCGCGCGGCCCAGTTCCCCGAGGACGCCGGCCCCATGGCGCACCCGGTGCGCCCCGGCGCCTATGTCGAGATCAACAACTTCTACACCGCCACGGTCTACCAGAAAGGCGCCGAGGTGGTGCGCATGATCCATACGCTGATCGGCGCGGAGGCCTTCCGCCGCGGCATGGATCTCTATTTTTCGCGCCATGACGGCCAGGCGGTGACCTGTGACGACTTCGTCGCGGCGATGGCGAACGCCTCCGGCACGGATCTCACGCAGTTCATGCGCTGGTACGATCAGGCCGGCACGCCCCACATCGCGGCAAGCGGCCGCCATGACGCCGCGGCCCGCCGTTACACCCTGACGCTGAAGCAATCCTGTCCCACTCATCCGGAGAACCGGCCGTACCATATCCCGGTCTCGATCGGCCTGATCGGCCGCGACGGCGTCGACCTGCCCTTGCGCATGCCGGGTGAACCGGGCGCCTCCGCCCGGCGAGTGCTGTCGCTCACCGAAGCGGAACAGGACTACGTCTTCGAGGATATTGACACGGCGCCGGTGCCTTCGCTGCTGCGCGGCTTTTCAGCGCCAGTGGTGCTGGACTTTCCTTATTCAGATGATGAGCTGGCCAGATTGCTCGCGCACGACAGCGATCCCTTCAACCGCTGGGAAGCCGGCCAGCGTCTGGCGAGCCGCCTGATTCTTGCCGCAACCGCTGTGTTGTCCAGCGGCGGCACACCGGTATGGCCCGAGGTTCTCGCGCACGCCGCGGCACGCGTGCTCGCGCAAGCCGACGCGGACCCCGCATTCGCGGCCGAGGCGCTTGCCCTCCCAACGGAGGCCACGCTGGCGGAACAACTGGACACCGTCGATCCGGACGCCCTTCACGCCGCACGCAATGGCCTGCGCCGATTCCTCGCCGAACACCTCGGCCCGGAATTCGAGGCGTGCTACGATCGCCTCGCACCAGCCGCAGCCTATCGGCCCGACACCACGGATGCCGCGCGGCGCGCACTGCGCAACCTGTGCCTCGGCTATCTGACCGAGCTGGACACGCCCGCCGCGCGCGCACGCGCCATCCGCCAGTTCGAAACAGCGGACAATATGACGGATCAGTTCGCCGCACTGGGCGCCCTTGCCCAGTGCGCGGGACCGGAACGCCAGCGCGCGCTCGATGATTTCTATACCTGCTGGCAGCGTGAGGCGCTGGTAGTGAACAAGTGGCTGATGGTCCAGGCCACCAGCCGCCTCCCGGATACCCTGCATGATGTGACACGCCTGACCGGACATCCGGCCTTCGATCTGCGCAATCCCAACAAGGTCTACGCCCTGCTCGGCGGCTTCAGCGCGAACCATGTGCGTTTCCACGCGGCCGACGGCGCCGGTTATCGCTTCATGGCCGGACAGATCCTGCACCTCGACGCGATCAACCCGCAGGTTGCGGCAAGGCTCGCGCGCAGCTTCGATCGCTGGCGCAGATTCGATACGGCGCATCAGGCGCAGGCGCGTATCGCGCTGGAGTCCCTGCGTGCGCACCCGGGCCTCTCGCGCGACGTGTTCGAGATCGTGCAGCGGGCGCTGGCCTGAACTCGTTCCGGCAACCCCGATCTTCCCGGGAACCAATCGGAGCGCGTCCGGTCTTTTCATGTAGCGGAATGAGGCGGGCAATCCACCCGCCTCGGAAGCCTGACCCCGGCAAGGGTCACTGCCATTACCGGGGATGACTCAGACTATCTATAAATATAATGGGCAAAAACCCCAGCAATCATGCGAGTATACATACATTCACGCTTGTATATATAATTCGGTCCTCGACCCTCTCAGTCACACGGGATACCCACAACCATGGCGCCATCATCCTTGACCATCGCTAGCGACTACCATTCACACGCCCATCGCCCGCCATATCTGATGATGCTGGCGGCGACTGGCTTCGCGATCCTGCTCACCGGTTGCGGCAAAGGTGACGCCGCCACGAGCGCGGGAGCACCGCAGATGCCGGCCATGCCGGTGACTGTGATCGAGGCCAGGACGCAACAGGTCCCGATCACCATCGAGACAGTCGGCCAGATCGAAGGCTCCAAGGACGTCGAGGTGCGCGCGCGCGTTTCCGGCACCCGGACCCGCCAGGCCTATCAGGAGGGCGACCAGGTCAAGGCCGGAAGCACGCTGTTCACCATCGACCGCGAACCGTTCGAGATTGCCCTCGCGCAGGCGCGCGCCACGCTGGAACAGGCGCAAGCCGATCTCGCGCAAGCCGAACGTGAGTCCGCCCGCCTCAAGCCGCTGATCGAGGAGAAGGCCGTCAGCCGCAAGGAATACGACACCGCCGTCACGGCATTGCAGACAGCACAGGCGGCGGTCACCGCTGGCGATGCGCGGGTGCGTGACGCTGAACTCAACCTGTCATATACCAACGTCGTCGCGCCGATCTCGGGTGTCACCGGACGCGCCCAGAATTCACTCGGCACCCTGGTCACGGCCGGCACTGACTCCGCTCTACTCACCACGATGAGCAGCATCGACTCGGTGTGGGTGCGTTTTTCCTTCTCCGAGGAAGAGACGCACCAGTTCCGCAAACAGAAAAACAATACTGCGGTGAAGCTCATCCTGCCCGACGGCGGCATGTATGACGTGACCGGAAAGCTCAATTTCACCGCCTCAACCGTGGACACGCGGACCGGCATGGTGCAGATGCGCGCCGAGTTCGCCAACCCCGGGCAGCGGCTCCTGCCGGGCCAGTTCGTACGCGTCCTGGTCATCGTCGGCGAACGTGAGGCCTATCTGGTCCCGCAAGCCGCGCTCGCACAGACCGAGCAGGGCAAGCTGCTCTTCCTCGTCTCGCCGGAGAACACCGTGGCGCCGCGCCCGGTGGAGACCGCCGGCTGGTCGAATCACGACTGGGTGGTGACCCAGGGCCTGGCGCCCGGCGACAAGGTCATCATCGACAACCTGATGAAGCTGCGCCCTGGCGCGCCGGTAGCCCCCCACGCCCCGGGCGCGGCGCCCGGGGCTCCGGCGGCGACCAAGCCCTGAATCGACCCGCAACCCGTGCAAAAAACCCGGCGGTAAACGCATCATGTCAAGATTCTTCATCGAACGTCCGATCTTCGCCTCCGTGCTCGCCATTATCATCGTGCTGGCCGGTCTGGTGGCAGCGAACATCCTGCCTATCGCGCAATATCCCGAGATCGCGCCGCCCACCGTCACGATAACGGCCAGTTACCCGGGCGCCTCGGCCGAGACGCTCGCCAAGACCGTCGCCGCGCCGATCGAGGAACAGCTCTCTGGAGTGGAGGATCTGCTCTACTTCAATTCCACCGCGGCCTCCAATGGCACCATCAACATCACGGCGACCTTCGAAGTAGGGACCGATATCGACAAGGCCACGTTCAATGTCAACAATCGCGTCCAGCTCGCCACGCCGCGGCTGCCCGAAGAGGTGCGTCGGAACGGCGTCACGGTAGCCAAACGTTCGCAGAATATCCTGCTGGTGGTGGCGCTGCGCTCTCCCGATGACAGCCGGGACATGCTCTTCCTGTCGAATTATGCGACTCAAAATGTCGTCGACGAACTGAAGCGTATCCCGGGTACGGCGGACATCATCGTATTCGGCGCGCGCGACTATTCGATGCGCATCTGGCTGAGGCCGGACCGGATGGCCCAACTCGGCCTGACCACCGCCGATATCACCGCCGCGATCAACGCACAGAACGCCCAGTACGCCGCCGGAAAAATCGGCGCGGCCCCCTCGCCCGAAGGACAGCAGCTGGTCTATACCGTCACCGCGCAGGGACGCATGCTGCAGCCGGAGGAGTTTGCCCAGATCATCCTGCGCGCTGACGGGCCCAAGGGCGTGCTGCGGCTCAAGGACGTGGCGCGCATCGAACTCGGCGCGCAGAGTTATGACCAGGCCAACACGGTTAACGGACAACCGGCCGTGGCGCTCGGCGTGTTCCTCCAGAGCGGCGCCAATGCGCTCGACGTCGCCGATGACATCCGGGCCAAAATGGCCGACCTGAAACAGGAACGCTTCCCGAGCGGTGTCGATTACCTGATCCCTTATGACACCACACGCTTTGTGTCCGCCTCCATCGAGGCGGTAATTCAGACCCTGATCGAGGCGGCGGTCCTCGTATTGCTGGTGGTGTTCGTATTCCTGCAGACCTGGCGCGCGACGCTGATCCCGATGATCGCCGTGCCGGTCTCCCTCATCGGCACCTTTGCCGGATTGTGGCTGTTCGGATTCTCGATCAACACCCTCACATTGTTCGCCATGGTGCTTGCAGTCGGCATTGTGGTCGACGATGCGATCGTGGTGCTGGAAAATGTTGAACGCCTGATGCGCGAACAGAAACTGAAACCCTTCGACGCCGCACTGGAGGCGATGCGCGAGGTGCAGAACGCGGTTATCGGCATCGTGCTGGCCCTGGTGGCGGTGTTCATCCCGGTCGCCTTTCTGGGCGGCATCGCCGGACAGCTCTACCGTCAGTTCGCGGTGACGGTCGCCATTGCCGTGGTACTGTCCGGCGTAGTGGCGCTGACCCTCACCCCCACGCTGTGCGCCTTGTTGCTCAAGCCGCGCGCGCACGAAGGCAGCGGCGTCTCCGCACGGGTATTTCACCCCTTCAACGCCTTCTTCGCATGGCTGACGCGTCACTTCCTCGGCGCGGTGAACCTGGCGATCCGGCATCGCATTGTCTCGCTGGCGGGTTTCGCCGCCGTGCTCGGCCTGTCCGGCTTCCTGTTCCTGCGCGTCCCCGGCAGCTTCGTCCCGGTGGAGGACATGGGCTACATCATCACGGTGGCTCAGCTGCCGGATGGCGCCACGCTGGAACGCACCATGAAGACCACCGAGCAGTTGCGCGGCATGATGACCGGCAACCAGGCGATCGAGAACATTTTCATCGTCAATGGCTTCGACCTTATCACCGGAAGCAACAAGACCAATTCCGCGACAATTTTCATGCCGTTGAAACCGTGGCAGGACCGCGAGCAGACGGCCCAGGAACTGGTGCAGGAAGTGAGCGGAAAGGGTTTCATGCTTTCCGACGGCCTCGCGTTTGCGATCAATCCGCCCTCGATCCGCGGCCTGGGCTCGACGGGAGGCTTCGAACTCTACGTGCGCGGCCGCGACGATCCCGACCCCCAACGCCTGGCACAGGCAACCAACGACTTCGTCGCCGAGCTCGCCAAGGACCCGGTGCTGGAATCCGTGCGCAGTCTGTATCGCCCCACCACGCCCCAATTGCGTGTCGACGTCGATCGCGAGAAGGCGCTGTCGCTGGGCGTGCCGGTGAGCGATGTCTTCTCCGCGCTGCAGGCCCAGATGGGCTCGCTGTATGTCAATGATTTCAACAAGGCGGGACGTACCTACCGCGTCACCATCCAGGCCGACGCGCAGTATCGGTCCAAACCTGAGGATCTCGGAAATATCTATGTGCGATCGACCACCACGGGGGCGATGATCCCGCTCAAGGCGCTCATCCGCGTGCAGAGCATCATCGGACCCGAACTGCTCGAACGCTATAACGGCTACATCGCGGCCAAGGTGATCGGCAACGCCAAACATGGATACAGCTCGGGCGAGGCCATCCAGGCCGTCGAACGCGCCGCCGCGCGCAGCCTGCCCAAGGGCTATGACATCGCCTGGACCGGACAGGCCTTCCAGGAAAAGCGCGCTGGCGCCTCCTCGGTATTCGCCTTCGGCTTCGCGCTCATCATGGTGTACCTGATCCTGTCGGCGTTGTACGAACGCTGGGGCGTGCCGCTTTCCGTGCTGCTCGCCGTGCCGTTCGCCGTGCTCGGCGCGCTCGGATTCGTCTTCCTGCGCGGCATGGAAAACAACATCTACTTCCAGATCGGCCTCGTGGTGCTGATCGGCCTTGCCGCCAAGAACGCCATCCTGATCGCCGAATTCGCCATGCAGGGCATGAGCGAAGGCAAGAAGGCGGTGGAGGCCGCGGTGGAAGCGGCGCGACTGCGTTTCCGTCCCATTGTCATGACCTCGCTCGCCTTCGTGTTCGGCGTGGTGCCGCTGGTGCTCGCCACCGGCGCCGGCGCCGCGGCGCGGCAGTCCATGGGATCAGGCGTGTTTGGCGGCATGATCGTCGCAACGTTCATTGCTCCGATTTTCGTCCCGCTGTTCTTCACGCTGCTCGCACGTAAGCCGCGTCCGGTCCACTCCCATGACCATCACGAGCCGACGCATCCGGCGCCGCAGGAGGGCCAGTCATGATCGCTCGCACCATCGCCGCTCATCTGGCCCTGCTCGCGGCGCTCGCGGGCTGCACCGTCGGACCTGATTATCGCCGACCGGATCCCGCCCTCCCCGACCACTATCCGGATGCAAGCGCGGCGATCACCGCCGCGGCGGAGATCGCGCCTGACTGGTGGACGCTGTACGGAGACGCCGAGCTCAACAGCCTCATCGCACAAGCGCTGCAAAACAACGCGGACCTGCGCCGCGCCGTGGCGCAGATCGACCAGGCCGAGGCCGTGCTGTCCGAGGTCCGGGCCACGCTGTTCCCCGAGATCGACCTCGGTCTGTCCAGCAGCCGCGCGCGCTCCAGCACCCTGAGCGCGCAGCCACTCGCCGCCGGCGTCCCGCCCATCACCAATTCACACCGGCTCGCGCTCTCCACTTCCTTCGAGCTCGACCTGTGGGGCCGGCTCCGGCGCGCCTCCGAGACCGCGCAGGCGCAGTTACTCGGCACTCGCTACGGCCGCGATGTCACCGCCCTGACACTGGCCGGATCCACCGCCCAGGCCTACTTCCTGCTTCGCTCGCTCGACGCGCAGATCGCGGTAACGGAACGGACGCTGACCACCCGGGAGGAGTCGCTGGCGATGGCGCGGAGTCGCGCATCCGGCGGGCTTGTCTCCGAACTCGACGTGTACCAGGCGGAATCCGCGCGCGCCGACGCCGCCTTGCAGTTGCGTGAACTGCAGCGCCAGCGCGCGCTGGTCACACATCAGCTCGGCGTGCTGACCGGCACGCCGGACCTGGCCCTCGCGCCGGGCGACCTGATGCAAATGCCATTACCGGCGGTGCCGCCCGCCGGGCTCCCGTCCACACTGCTGGAACGCCGCCCCGACGTGCAACAGGTGGAGCAGGCGCTGATCGCGGCCAATGCCCGCATCGGCATGGCCCGGGCCACGCAGTTCCCCACCTTCACCCTGACCGGCGCCTTCGGCGGCCAGAGCGAAGAATTCAGTGACCTGCTGGAGTCAGGTGCGCGCATCTGGTCGGTCGGACTTGGCGCGACCATGCCGATCCTCGATGCCGGACGCAGCTCCGCCCGCACGCGCCAGGCGGAGGCGGTCCAGCGCCAGGCCCTGGCGGATTACCAGCAGGCCGTCGAACTGGCATTCCGTGAAGTGGCCGATGCGCTCAGCAACGCAGAATTGACCCGCGCCGCGGCGGAAGAACAGGCAAAACGCGTGACAGCGGCGCGCAATGCGCTGCGCCTGGCACAGAAGCGTTACGAGGCGGGCTATTCCGGTTATATCGAGGTCCTTGACGCGCAACGCACGGCCAATGCCGCGGAACAGGCCATGATCCAGCATCGGCAAGTGGAACTGGCGTACAGCGTCGATCTCCTCAAGGCGCTGGGCGGCGGCTGGTCACCCGCGGATGCGCCCGAGGCGCGCTGACGAGCATCATGGTTCGCAGGACAAAAGCGGAAACCGAACAAACCCGACTCGAGATCATCGCCGCGGCGCGCCGGGTGTTCGCCGAACGTGGCGTAAGCCATTCCACCCTTGCCGACATCGCCAAGGAAGCGGGCGTGACGCGTGGCGCCATCTACTGGCACTTCAAGAACAAACCCGACCTGTTCTTCGCCATGATGGAACAGGTGTCCGTGCCGCTGGTCCACATCATCGATGAGAACCTGCCGGTACAAAACCCCGGTGATCCGCTGCGCGGCATCCAGGCCAGCATGATCGAAATCCTGCGCCTGCTCCGGGAGGACGAGGTTGCACGCACCACCTTCGAGATCGTCAATTCGAAGTGCGAATACGTCAATGAATTCTCACGCCTCGATAGCCGCGTCACGCATACCGGCTGCGCCTATATCCTGAAGCTCACCAGCGCCTACGAGGACGCGAACCGGAGGGGCTTGCTGCGCCCGGATGCCGATCCGGAACAATATGCCCTCGACAGCTACCTGTTCATGAAGGGGCTGATCAATCTCTGGCTTGCCGATGTCGAGGGCACCATTATCCGCGACAAGGCCGAGGCGCTGATCAAATCCCATATTTCAATGCGGCATAAATCCGCGCGGAGCGGGGACGACGCTGTGACGGCTTGATCGGGCCGCGCGTATGCGAGAGAATCCGTCCCTGTCCCGGCCGCCGCCCCGTCATAACCGTCGCCCCGCGCTTATCCTCAGCCGGTAGCCGCATCGGACGGTCGGCCGCACCGTCAGACCCGGGGATCTATTCGTCCACATGCTTACCTTCTTCGAAAAACTGGTCAGGCCGTTCCCTCCACAGGAACCCGAGCCGCCGCCCAAGGGACTGCTCCCCTTTTGCCGCCACTACACGCGCGGCATCGAAGCCCACCTGTCAATCATGGCGCTGCTGACAGGGCTCATTGCCATCCTCGAAGTCTCCCTGTTCGACTATCTTGGCCGCCTGGTCGACTGGCTGAACCAGACTGACCGCGCGGATATCTTCGGCGCCGGCAGCGGCTTCCTGTGGTCCGCGCTCGCCGTGCTGATCACACTGCCCGTCGCGGTACTGTTCCACGCCCTGATCATCCATCAGTCGCTGCTCGGCAACTACCCGATGATCATCCGCTGGAAGGCGCACCGTTATCTGCTGGGACAGAGCCTGTCGTTCTTCCAGAACGAGTTCGCGGGACGTATCTCCACCAAGGTAATGCAGACCGCGCTGGCCGTGCGCGAGACGGTGATGAAACTGCTGGACGTGATCCTGTATGTGGTGGTGTATTTCGGTGGCGTGCTGGTCATCGCCGCCGGCTCGGACATGCGCCTGGCGCTACCCCTTCTGCTCTGGGTGGCGGTCTACATCCTGGTCCTGTACTACTTCATCCCACGCCTCTCCAGGGTGTCGGCGCGCCAGGCCGACGCGCGCTCGGCCATGGTCGGCCGGGTGGTCGACTCCTACACCAACATCGCGACGGTCAAGCTGTTCTCTCATTCACGCCGCGAGGCCGATTACGCGCACGAGGGCATGGAGGAATTCCTGCTCACCGTCTACCCGCAAATGCGCCTCGTCACCGGCCTGGTGATGTCGGTATGGATCAACAATGTGCTGCTCATCCTGGCCACCGGCGCGCTTTCCATCTGGCTGTGGACGCACGATGCCGTCACGGCGGGCGCGATCACCGCCGCGGTCGCCCTCGTGCTGCGGCTCAACGGCATGTCGCAGTGGATCATGTGGGAGATGTCCGCCCTGTTCGAAAACATCGGTACGGTGCAGGATGGCATCACCACTATCGCCCGGCCGCGCGAGGTGGTCGATCGGCCGCAGGCCCCGTCGCTCGTCGTGACACAGGGCCGCATCGAGTTCGATCATCTGTGCTTCCACTATGGCAAGGGTAGCGGCGTGATCGACGATTTCTCGTTGACCATCGAACCCGGCGAGAAGATCGGCCTGGTCGGCCGTTCCGGCGCCGGCAAGACAACCCTGGTGCACCTGCTCTTGCGCTTTCATGACGTCGAGGGCGGCCGCATCCTGATCGATGGACAGAATATCGCGGAGGGGACGCAGGACAGCCTGCGCGCGCAGATCGGCCTCGTGACCCAGGACACCTCGCTGCTGCACCGCTCGGTGCGCGACAACATCCTGTACGGACGCCCGGACGCCAGCGAAGATGATCTGATTGCGGCGGCGCGCCAGGCGCGGGCGCACGACTTCATCGGGCAGTTGCAGGATGCGAAGGGACGCGGCGGTTATGACGCCCACGTCGGCGAACGCGGCGTAAAACTCTCCGGCGGCCAGCGCCAGAGAATCGCCATCGCGCGCGTGCTGCTGAAGGACGCACCGATCCTGATCCTCGATGAGGCCACCTCGGCGCTCGATTCAGAGGTCGAAACCGCGATCCAGGAGAATCACTACCGGCTGATGCGCGACAAGCCCGTGATCGCCATCGCGCCCCGGCTGTCCACCATCGCCATGATGGACCGTCTCATTGTGCTCGACCAAGGCCGCATCATCGAGGAAGGAACGCATGCGGAACTGGTCGCCCGCGCCGGACTCTACGCCCAGCTTTGGGAACACCAGTCCGGCGGCTTCCTCGGCGCCGACACCAACTGAAAATCCGGAAAACCCGGGACAGATTTATTTTATTGAGATGACCGGGACAGATTTCATAATCTGTCCCGTCACTTCGGCTGCCACGTAAAAATAAATCTGTCCCGGGTTTTTCTGTCCCGGATTTTTGGATTATCCTGTCTTTCAGGCGGAGCAATCTTGTAATTCCGCTGCCTGATCCGCTGATAGCAGAACAACACACCGTCCCGTACATCGAGCGGCGGCAAGGAAGGGTGACCGGTATGAAGCGGTCCCTGCATCCTGTGGTGGTGTGTCTCCTGCTGGTGGCTGCCATCAGTCGTGGTGGCCATGGGACAGAGGAGATCACCGCGCATCCTCCCGGGCAAGCGGGCGCCCACTGCTTTGGCCTTGCCATGGTGGGGATGGACTCAGTGATCAACTCCAGGCTCGGCATCCGGCCGGAACACATCCTGCACCTCGCGACCACCGATCCGGACTCGGCCATCGCCTCGCAGGATGAAATCCGCTCCTCGGCCCTCTATTCCACGCGCCTGCTCAGGATCATCTTCGATGCCTACCTGTGGGAGGGAGAGCCGCACGAATACGCCTCCGAGGTACTGGAAAGGTGCCGGGCTTGATGTCCGGGATCGATCAATCAGGTCTCGGGGACGGATATGAAATCCCTCCCCGATAACGAACCATCAGCCTCGCGCCAGCTCGCGCCCGATCTCGACGAAGCTCTCCGCGATCTCGCTCGAATCGATCCGGATACCCAGCGCGGCCTCCACGACGCTCGCCGAAAACAGGCCGCGCACCGACTGGATGCCCTGTACCGAGACCCCGTCGAGGACGATAAGGTGCCTCACGCCCAGACTCCTGAAAGTCTGCACGATATCGCCCAGCGTGGCGTCGACGAGGTCGCGGTAATTCAGCGCGCGCCAGGCATGCACCGGCGTCAGGATGTCCTGCACCTGGACATCGTCGCGTGTGCAGATGCCGATGCGACAGTCCCGCGACTGCAGGTAGAGCATCGGCTTCTCACTGTGGATGTCATAGGATGTGACCGTTCCGATCACCTTGAACCCCGCGTCGACCACGAACAGCAGGCGGACGCCGGAATAGATCATCTGGTTCAGGGCGTCGTCGATCTGGGTCGCGGCGTGGACCGAGATCGCGGGCGTGCGGCGGAAATCGGTCATCAACTCGAGCGCCGGCACATCATAGTCCAGCAACGTCAACTCCGGATCGGGGATCCTTGCCAGCACAACCGGGTACAGCGGATAACCTGAGACAAGAGAGAGATAGCGATTCATAGGATTCCTCCTATGCAAGAGGGGTGGATTTTCCATTCTATGCCTGTCCATCAACCGGCGCACCCTTTCCGCCCGCCCGGGACAGATCCATTAATATCCTGTAGCCTATAGTTCCTATGAAAATAAATCTGTCCCGGGTTTTTCCATGCTGAAATTTATCGTCTTCTGGGGTTTGAACACATTGCTGTTGTGGGTGGCCGCTGAGCTGTTCTCCAGCGTGCACTACTCGAGCATCGGGGCACTGTTCATCGCTGGACTGCTGTTCGGCATCGCGCACGCGGTCATCAAACCGATCCTGGTGATCCTCACACTGCCCGTCACCGTGCTTACGCTCGGCCTGTTCCTGCTGGTCATCAATGCGCTGATCCTGTTGCTGGTCGCCTTCATTGTCCCTGGCTTCACCGTCGCCGGCTTCTGGCCAG
>JADLET010000117.1 GCA_020845975.1 Gammaproteobacteria bacterium
CTGCAGTTCACCGCGAGAAAGGGTTTCTCGCGTCGCGCGCCGGCGCGGCGGATGGCCTGCGCGAGCAGTTCCTTTCCGGATCCGCTTTCACCCTGGATCAGGATGCCGATGTTGCTTGCCGCCACGCGATAGGCCTGGCTCAACACCTCTTCCATCGCCGCGCTGTGGCTGATGATGTCCTCGCGCCATGCCTGCGCGCCGTCGGCGGCGCCTTCCTCGGCGGGGACGGCGTTGATGCGATAGGCCTTGTCGACGCAACTGAGCAGTTCCTTGCTGTCGAAAGGTTTGGTCAGGAAGGTGAACACGCCGCGTTTGGTCGCCTCGACGGCCTCCGGAATGGTGCCGTGGGCGGTAAGGATGATCACTGGCAGCGTGGGATGATGCTCGTGAATCGCGGCGAACAGGGCCATGCCGTCCATGCCGTCCATGCGCAGATCGGTAATCACCACGTGCGGCTGATGCTTGTCGAGCTGGAGCAGGCCGCGTTCCGCGTTGTCCGCCGTCGCCACATCCCAGCCCGCGGCGTTGAGCCGGATCGAAAGCAGCTTCAGCAGGTCGAGGTCATCGTCGACGAGCAGGATTCTGGGGCGTGAGCTCATGGCGACGGTGGGGGCATATCGGTCCCGTCGCGGTCACCCAGCTGTCGTTCGATGGCCTTCAGCTGGTTCAGTTTTCGCGTCAGCTCGGAGTTCTGCGCAGACAGGCGCCCGCGTTCACCCAGGGTATGCGCGAGCAGCTGTGCAAGCGGGACAAGGTCGGCATCCGTTGATTCCGCGGACGGCTGCGTGAGCAGGTCGAGCAGCCGGGAGGAGGTGTCAATATCGAGCTGGCGATTTGCATCGCTGAGCGATAACAGCAGCGCGAAACGCACCAGCGCCTGTGGAGTCTGTTCGTTCCCGAGCCGGATCCCGGCGCCATCAATGGCGGCGCGCTGCTCTTCCGGGGATGACGCGCCGTAGTCGGCGGCCTCGCGCAGCAGATCTGCGACCCGGGCCGATTCCGGCGCCGGTATTTCCGTGAGCGGCTCGCTCGGGATCTGGGTGCCACGCGTGGGCGGTGTGTCCATCTCCGCGGAGGGAGTGGTCACCGGCTGCGGCTCGGATTCGGTCGCGGTGGTGGACTGGGTGTTTCCGTGCGGGTGCAGCGCGGCGCAGGCGGAGACAAGCGCCGCGAGCAGGGATGCCGCCAGCGCGCGCTCAATGTGCATCATGTTGCGAGTTGCCTCCGCTTGTATCGGGCAGTGTGACGCGGAAATGGGCGCCTCCGTCTCCGTCGATGATCTCGATCGTGCCATGGTGCAGGTGAATGAGTTCCCTGGCGATGGAAAGCCCCAGGCCGCTGCCCTTGATCGGCCCCGCCGAGCGGGCGCGTCCCTGGTAAAAGGCCGCGAAAATTTTATCACGCTCGTCGGGATCGACACCGGGCCCGGTGTCCGCGACGTCGATGACGACGGCGTCGTCGCGGCGCGCCAGGGATATGCGTACATTTCACTTGGCAGGCGTGTACTTTACGGCATTCGAAAGCAGGTTGTCCACGATGGTGCGGAGCTTTTCCCGGTCTGCTGTCACCACGGCGGGTTCGAGTTTCAGGAGCAGTTCAACCGAGCGGGAGCGCGCCGCGAGTTTCTGATTCGCGCATACCTCCCGGATCAACTGGTCGAGCGCGACCGGTTCCAGGTTCATGCGCTGGCTGTCGATCTCCAGAGTGCTGAAGCTCAGCAGATCCTCGATCAGTTTCTGCAGCTTCAGACTTTGCTGCTTGAGCATGTTGACGATCTCGCTCTGTTCCTCGTTGAGGGAGCCGACCACCTGTTCCTTGAGCAGCTCGCTGCCTTCGCGGATGGTAGTGAGCGGAGTCTTCAATTCATGCGAGATGTGCCGCAGGAACGACACCTTCTGGTTCTCCAGCGTGAGGAGGCGCTGGCGCATCCATTCGAGCCTGCGGCCCAGTTCCCTCAGATCGCTGGGGCCGCCGACGGTGATTTCCTGGTCAAAGTCGCCGTCACCCAGGCGCCGGATCGACTGATCGAGCTGCCGGAGAGGTTTGGCGATCAGGGTGATGAACAGGATGGTGAGCAGCAGTGCGATCGGTATCAGGGTGAGCGCCTGCCACAGCAGCAGCAGGCGCGCGCGCTCCGCCAGGCCCTGTATCTCGCCGACGCTTTCACCGATGAGCTGGCTGCTCTCGGACAGAATTTCGCGGGCAGAGGCGTTGAGGGCGGAGAAGGAGTCAATAACGGTGGTGATTTCCGCCGCGCTTGTCGCGGTATCGTCGAGTTTCTGGTAGACCACATCTTCCCGCTCGATCAGTGTGTCGATGGTTTCCCGCTGCAACGGTTTAAGATCGAGCTGGCGCAGTTCGCCGACGGTCTGGTACAGCTGTTTGCGCCGGGCCTTGTAGGCGTCGAGCAGCGTGCGGTCGTTCAGTACCTGAAACTGCCGTGCGCTGCGTTCCATGGCGGTCAGGTGTTCCACCAGCAGACGGCTCGACTGGGTCGCGGCGACGGCTTCGAGTACGCTGCGTTCACTATGCGTGGTAAGGCGGTCGACATAGACCGCCGCGGTAATCAGGGCGATGACCAGCGGCAGCGCCACCACGACGAAGCCGAGCAGTATGAGTTGCAGTATGGATCGTGTCGGGAGCAGGGTCACGGGTCGCTGAATACGCATCGCTCACTGCAGGGACAGGTTTCCGGAAACGGATACGGGGAACCGCCGGCGGTGTATCGGGTCGCCCGCGGTAGCGGGAAGGATAGCACAGAGCGCCAGCGGGCGGACTTGCCCTCGCGTATAAGCGGGGGCCGGGCGGAAACGTTTCCCGCCCGGCGGTTGAAATTTACGATGAGAGGTTGGCTGCCGGCCGATTACTGTCAGATTTTCTCAGTCCGTTTCGCCCGCGATGCTCTTCGCGGCATCACCGGTGGCATCCACGGCCTGCGAGGCGGTCTCTTCCACCGCGACAGCGGCGTCGGAGGCTGCCTGCTCAACGTTTTCCATGGCCTGTTCACCGGTCTCCTGCGCCTGTCCGGCAAGCTCTTCCGTCTTCTCGCCCATGGCGCTGGCGGCATCGCCGACCGCGGTCGAGATCTGGGACTGGGTCTCTTCGAGGGACGCGGTCTCTTCAGATTTGTTGCAGCCGGTCACCAGTGCGAATGAGCCCGCGGCCAGGATCAGGGCCAGGGAGGAAAGGGTGGTCGATCGTTTCATCATGCTGTCTCCTTGCTTGAGAATATTTGGTCAAGATTTTACGTCTTCCCCGTAATAAAACCTGACCGGGAGGCGCTTTTGGCGCCCCCGGCCAGCATGCTCTCAAATGGGGGAAGGAAGGGTTACGAGAGCAAAATCATCCGCCTCGCCGGTCATGCGCCTTCAACATGGCGTCATATTCGGTTTTGCTCAGAACGCCATCCTTGTCCTGGTCGGCGGACGTGAAGTCGGAATCCTGTTGCACAACCTTGGCCGCACCGGCCTCATCCTTGGTGATCGCGCCGTCCTTGTTGATGTCGACCTGATCAAAGGATGGGTGTTGGGTCATCGCGGCAGGGTGCATCGATGATTCCGGCAGCTGATCCGCCATTCCGGCGCCCGCTGCCATGATCATTGTCAGTGCCGTCAATGAAGCCTGGATCGTCATCGATTTCATGGCTCACCTCCTGTGTTCCCGCTGTGTCCGAGTCATCAGTCGCGCGCGAGTGTTCCGCGCGGACAAATGCGATATCCGTGCCATCTATATTTAAATATATTAAATCAACAGCTTATGTGGGAATGGCGGGCTCGCTCATGCCCGCGGGCGGGAGATTCTGTTGGGGGATGGCGACAGTCCTGCGGTGCGGCTTTGCAAGTGTTGGAAAAGTCTGGATTTTATACTGTCGCCATGGAGCGACAGGGGTGATTTCCCGATCCCGGACTTCAGCGCCGACGTTTTCCCCCGGGGCGCCGTTCGGTATCTTCGAAGCGCACGCGCATGGGCTTGCCTCCAAAGGTCTTACCGTCCAGGCCCGCGATGGCGGCGCGTGCCTCATGGCCTTCCATCTCTATGAAGCCGAAGCCGCGGCATTTACCGGAAAAGACCTCGGTCACGAGATGAATGGAGCGTCCCTTGCCGAATTCGGAGAACAGTTCGCTGACAGTAAGTTCGGAGGCCTCCGCGGGCAGGTTCCCAACATACATCTTTTTCATTCCATCAATCTCCGGGGTGGGCCGTTGCCCGAGGAAGGGCGCGGGGTGAATTAGGAGGGCCAAACACACGCTTCTGCGCCTGTTCCACGCCCTGGTCGGGGACTCTGATGCCAAAAACAGGTTGCCTCGCAGCCTGGGATCCTCAGCTCGCGGCGATGGATGGGTACAGGAAACAAGACGTACGATCGACGCAGGAATCCCTCCACTCTCGTGTCAGGTCAGTCTGCGGCAGGCGCTGCCACTATAAAGGGTGCGGTGATGTATTACAAGCAAGACGAGGTGAGCGCAGCGATCAGTCCGGAGTATCGTCGTTCGAAACCGAGAAGGCGTGCGGATAGATCACCAGGTGGCGTCGCGGCTCGCTGCCCACACTTTCCGCCACCATGTGGTGGCGGCTCGCCACGCGATGTTGCAGGCGGCGCAGCGATGCCGGGCGAGGTAGAAGCGAGACCGCCACGCCGTCGCGCAGGGCACGGCGGATGCCATCCTCGATTTCGCGCACGGCGGTTTCCGTTTCCTGTTCGTCCAGGCCCGGAGCCACATTGAAGAGATTGCGCAGCAGGTGGCGGATCTGCGCGGTGGAATTCTTTTTCACCGTGTGCACGGGCAGCCCGGTGAGCTGAACCAGGCGCTGCAGGCGGGAGTCGCCGGAGCGCGCGCGCAAGGTCACGATCAGCTGGGCGCGCTCCGCGCGATTCACCACCTGGGCGTTGAGTTGCAAGTCGCGGATCACGCGCTCGAGCAGGTCGCGACTGAAGGCATAAGGGTAGATGCGCACGGTCTGCGTGAGATCGCCTGTCGAGAACGGGGTCCGCGGCGACGCGGGCCCCGCCGGCGTGGTGGTCTCCTGGTGAGTTTCCAGTATCTGCTGCTGCCCCGGCGTGCGGCGCAGCCCTCCGGGCGCCTGGTTGCGCAACAGGCGGTCCACGGCCTGGGCGGTATCGGGATGCACGATCACCTGCTCGTGATCGACGATCTCCACCACGGCGTCGAAGGTGGGCGGCGACTTGCGTTCACTGATGGTCTTCTGCGATCCGCGCAGGCGTGCCTCCTCATCTCCGAGCGTTACCGTCTGCACGCCGCCGACAAGATCGGAGAGTGTCGGGTTGCGGATCAGGTTCTCGAGAGTGTTGCCATGGGCCGTGCCGATCAGCTGTACGCCGCGCTCGGCGATCGTGCGTGCCGCCAGGGTCTCGGGCACGGTGCCGATTTCGTCGATGATAATGACCTCGGGCATGTGGTTCTCGACGGCCTCGATCATGACGTCGTGCTGGGCCGCGGGCGAGGCGACCTGCATGCGGCGCGCGGCCCCGATCGCGCGGTGCGGCACGTCACCGTCGCCGGCGATCTCGTTCGAGGTGTCGATGACGATGACGCGTTTGTCGAAGTCGTCCGCCAGTACGCGCGCGATTTCGCGCAGCTTGGTGGTCTTGCCCACGCCGGGGCGCCCCAGCAACAGTACACTGCGGCCGCCTTCGATCAGGTCGCGGATGAGGTCGATGGTGCCGAACACCGCGCGCCCGGCGCGCAGCGTCAGTCCGACGATGTCGCCGCGGCGGTTGCGAATGGCGGAGATGCGATGCAGTGTCCCTTCGATTCCGGCGCGGTTGTCGGCGCCGAAGGCGCCCACGGCGCGGACGACATGTTCGAGATCGGCGCGCGTGACCGCGTCTTCCGTCAGTGTGATCGCGCGTCCGGGCAGGCGGGCCTGCGGGCGGCGGCCAAGATCGAGCACGATTTCAAGGAGCTCATCTCCGGGCAATTCATCGACGGCGTGCTGGAGTGACGGCGGCAGCGTCTGGATCAGCAGCCGGAGATCGTCGGTGTGAGGATGTGCAATCATGTGATACCGGCGCCCCGTAATGCGGAAAGCCCCGTTGCCTGAATTATATTGGCAGATGGCGCTACCCGGTCAACCTCGATCGCGCGGTGTTGTCGCGCGTGGCGCCATCGCGCAGAGATGATCAGGGAAACTGGATCTTGCCGCTTCCCGGGAATTCATTCCTCGCGCCCGAATCCGGCAGCACCAGTGACGAGGCTGATTCCCGCCGCATCTGGCGCAGTTCCTCGATGGTATGCTCGGCAGCCGCCTGCGCCGCGTGACCGAAATTGCGCACCGCTTCTTCCAGAGACGACGCATCGATCTCGAAATTGAGCGGCAGGGCGCCGACGGGGGTCAGGATCTGGGTCTGCCCCAGGTAACTTACCGTGCGGGAAGCGTCCGGCGAGCCGTCGGGATTGACAGGGGAGAGCCGCCGGATCGTGCCGACCTGACGATCGGTGAACGCCTCTTCGCGATAGAGATCGGCCGCTTCCATGCTCAGGTCCATGGCCAGGCTGTCGGTGTCGTTCACGTTGCTTTCCTCGCATGTCGTCGCGGTGGTGTGTGCTTGATAGACTAACAGATCTCGTCGCGCCCTGTCTCAATGGGTCAGTCTGGCGCCCGGGCTCATCCCTTCATCGGTATGCGGCAGGGCCTGAATCCGGTCCGTCCGGCGTGTTATGATCCGCAGCAGCGGGTCGCTGGCGCGGCGCTGACGAACGGATCGCGAGGTCTCGACAATGATAGAGAAAATCCTTTCGGGCGGGCAGACGGGCGTTGACAGGGCGGCGCTCGATGTCGCCATGGATCTGGGAATTGCCTGCGGGGGCTGGTGTCCGGCGGGCCGGCATGCTGACGACGGACCCATTCCCGCGCGTTATCCCTTGCAGGAAACGGCGGATATGGACCATACCGTTCGCACCGAGCACAATGTGCGCGACTCGGATGGAACCCTGATGTTCTATCGTGGTGAATTGCAGGGCGGTACCGCCTATGCCGTGCTGATGGCAAGGCAGCTCAATCGTCCGGTGCTGGCGGTGAATGTGGAAACGCCGCCAGCGTCGGCGGAAGTGGTGGCATGGCTGGAGCGCCACGGCGTTCGGCGTGTCCATATCGGAGGTCAGCGCGAAAAGACGAGTCCCGGCATCTATGCCGAAGCGGGCCGTTTGATCCGCGATATTCTGCGTCAGTCGCAGCAGCAGGAGGTGTAGGGCATGGGCAGGACGGTGAAAAGCGCGATAGTTGCGGGTTGGTTGCTGGGCCTGTGCGCCCTGTCACTGGCGGCGGAGCAGGGCGATGTGACGGGGGCCTTCGGCTTTGAGCTCGGGCAGGTGATCGACCCGGCCGGTCTGAAAGCGCTGGATGATGACGAGGATGGCGGCCCCGCCTATGCCATAACGACCGACAGTCCTTATGGCCCGCTCACCGACTATGCCGTTGCCATTACGCCCGCGACTCACCGTGTATACCGGATCGCCGCAAGCGGCGATTTTCGTTCGATGCAGCGCTGTCGCGAGGAGCTGGTGAAGCTGGAGGCGGCGCTGGAGCGTAAATACGCCAAGATCAGTGGCAGCAAGGCCTTTGGCTTCGATGATAGTCCGATGATCAGCTTCGGCAAGTCCCCGCGCAAGATCCATGGCAAATGCACTGGCAGGATCATGCACAAGACGCTTACTTTGAGCTACTTCGATGAGGCGCTGGCGCAGGAGGCGCGCGCCGAGGCGAATCCGGCGGGCGGCGGGGCCGCCGCGCAGGACAAGGACGCGCCGCGCGACGAATCCGGCCTGTAGCCCGTGCCAGAGGCGGGATTACTTGCGTTCCCCCGGCCGCTTGCCGGGTCGCGGCGTCAGCGTGAACCAGTCCGCGCTGGTGATCTCATGGAAATAGTCCGCCTCCTCTTTCAGCATTGAGGAGGTCGCGGCGGGCACCGCCGCGATCTCCACCCGCACTCCCTCTGTTTTAAGGTGGCGCACCAGTTCGACGAAGTCGGAGTCGCCCGACAGGATGATGATCGTATCCACCTTGCTCGCCAGTTGCATCGCCTTGATCGTGAGCGGGATGTCCGCGCTCTTGTGGCAGGGCTGTACCGAGCCGTGGTAGTGATAATGCAGGCGCTCCTGCAGCTTGGAAGAAATCTGGCGTCCCTCGCGAAAGTAGAACAATCGGTTGAGGCCGCGGTTATCGAGCAACTTCGGAATCAGCGTGTCGAAATTGAGCATGGTGTGCTGATCGCCCGTCGCGTCGTGAATCGAGCGCTCCATGTTGTTACCGTCCACGAGGATTGCGACGGACTGGTTGATCGTGACATTGTCTGGTCTGGGTTCGGGCATGGCGCCGGTTTTCCTGTATGGGGATGATGTGCAAGAATGATTTTAGCCGCGAAACCACCGGATACGGAATCCTTCATCGAACGGGACGGCATCTGCTGCCGGATCGCGGGTGGTTCGACGGTGACCAATCCAGTAGAGGGACCCGCGTAATACGAATATGACCTTGCTCGAGCAGGCAGCCATCTATCTGGGGGCGGCGATCATTGCGGTGCCCCTGTTCAACCGGCTCGGATTCGGTTCGATCCTCGGTTATCTGATCGCGGGCATCGCCATCGGTCCCGGGGTGCTCGGGCTGGTGACGGATGTCGACAATATCTTTCATTTCGCGGAACTGGGTGTAGTCCTGCTGCTGTTCCTCATCGGGCTTGAGCTGCAGCCGAGCCGGCTGTGGGTGCTGCGCCGGTCCATCTTCGGTCTGGGCGCCGCCCAGGTGCTGGTAACCGCCATGGCGCTTGCGGCGGCGGGCTGGTGGCTGATGGGCCTCAACTTTACGGCCGCGATTGTCGCCGGACTGGGCCTGTCCCTGTCATCGACCGCCTTCGTCGTGCAGCTCCTGGCCGAGAAGAAACAGTTGGCCACGCTGTCCGGTCGCTCCGCCTTCGCCGTGCTGTTGTTCCAGGATCTCGCGGTGGTGCCGATGCTGGCCCTGATCCCGCTGCTCGGACCGCACAGCGGCCAGGGTGTGATCACCCCTGGCGCGGTGCTGGTCGCGCTGGCGGCGTTTGTTATCCTGATCGCCGTCGGACATTTTCTGCTGCGTCCGGTATTCCGCCTGGTGGCGTCGGCGGGTGGCCCGGAGATCTTTACCGCGGCGACGCTGCTGGTGGTGATCGGCGCCGCGCTGCTGATGGAAATGGCGGGTTTTTCCATGGCACTCGGCGCCTTCCTGGCCGGTGTCCTGCTCGCCGACTCCGAGTATCGCCACGAGCTGGAGGCGAACCTCCAGCCCTTCAAGGGCCTGCTGCTCGGATTGTTCTTCATCGCGGTCGGCATGTCGGTCAATCTCGAGGTGGTCGGCGAGCGGCCGCTCGTGATCGCGGCGCTGGTGTGCGGTCTGCTGCTGATCAAGGCCACGGTGCTGTACGCGCTGGCGCGCCTGTTTCGCATTGATGGCCATCACGCGCGCAACCTCGCCCTGGTGTTACCGCAGGGTGGTGAGTTCGCCTTCGTGCTGTTCGGCGCGGCGTTCGAGCACCAGGTGCTCGGGCGCGATCTGGTCGATTTGCTGATCGTCGCGGTCACGCTGTCGATGGCGGCCACTCCCGCGCTCTATCTGTTCAATGAGCGCGTATTGCAGCGCTGGCTGGAAGGGGAGAAGCCGCCGGTGTTCGACAGTATCAATGAAGATGAGGCGCCGCCGGTCATCATTGCCGGCTTCGGTCGTGTGGGCCAGATCGTCGGTCGTGTCCTGCGCATGAGCCAGATCCCGTTCACTGCGCTGGAGATCAGCCAGACGCAGGTCGATTTTGTGCGTAAGTTCGGCGGCAAGCTCTATTACGGTGATGCCTCGCGCGTCGAGCTGTTGCGTGCGGCACATGCCGACAAGGCCAGGCTGCTGGTGCTCGCGATCAACGATATCGAGGCATCGGTGAAAACAGCGCGCACGGTGCGCCAGCACTTTCCCAATCTGGAAATCCTGGCGCGAGTCCGTAACCGCCACCATGCGCATCTGCTGATGGAGCTCGGGATCCGGGTCCTGGTGCGGGAGGTGTATTTTTCCAGCCTGGAGCTTACGCGGAATGTGCTGTCCCGGCTCGGTTTCTCCGAGGCACAGGCCAGGCTGACCGTGAATACCTTCCGCGAATATGACGAGGACGCACTGGTCAAGCAGCATGCGATCCACCAGGACGAAAAGATGATGATTCAAGGTGTGAAGGCCGCGGCGCGCGAACTGGAGGCGCTGTTCGAGTCCGATATCAAGTCGCGCGCGCGTCCCGAGTCGAAAAAGGCCGGGGTCTGAGGTGATGAGGCGGCTGGACAACAGGATGCGTGTTCCCGGCAGGCCCTGGCGGTGGGTTAGTGCTGTCGTCAGCTTGTGCATCACGCTGCTGCCGCCTTTCTCGATGGCGGAGACCGCGACGCCGGCCTATGCACCCGCGGGCTCACCTCCGCCCGCCGCGCCGTGCGCGCGCGCGAAGCCCGTTGTCGAGATGGATTTCCTCTGCCGTTTTCTTACCCAGGAGCTCTGGGAGCAGGCGGGGCGTCCGGAGTTCATTGACGCCGGAGGCAGGCGCTGGCAGGCATGGTTTTACGGCAGGGACGGCGTCACCAATCAGCTGCTCGTTGAGGGGCGCGACTATCTTCCGGATCATGAGGGCTGGTTCGAGGCCTTGCTCGACGCCGGCAATTTTGAGGCGCAGACCTATGAGTATTTCTGGGATCTGCTTCGCTACGCGCCGTGGAGCGTGCAGTTCCACGCTGCGGCGGAATGCCGGGATGTCGAGGTGCTGAATCCCGCCACCCTCGCTTCGGCGCGCTTCCGCCGCATGCATGTGCTGGGGCTCGGCTGGCCTGGTCTGGATCCTGATCCAGGCGATCCCGCCCGCACCTTCGGCCCGGCGGCGTTGCCGCTGTTGTCGGGGCTGGTGAATCTGCGCCATGCGCTGGAACCGCCACTGAGGGCACGGTTCGCGGACGCAGGCTCAGTGCGGGCCGAAGTCAGCGCGCTCGCCGCCGGACGTGGCGCGCTATGGCCGGATTTCGCGCGCGACGGTGGCGTGTGGGAGATCGACCGCAATGGCGCCGCGACGTCTGTCGATGATCTGGACGAGGCCGCCCGGCGCCTGACGGCGCACGGGCTTCTGGTGACCAACGACGCGATGCGCTCCTGGGCGAGCGCTCAGGCGGTGGCGGCGGAGATCGCGCGTGAGCGAGGCCCGCTGCTGTTTATTTATTTCGCCCAGGATGCCTTTCTGCCGATCGATGATGACGGAGTATATGGCTGGCGACTGCGCTATCTGCTGGGCGCGGTCGAGCGCGCCTCGGAAGGCAAGACATCGGTCCGTGTTCTGAGTCATGGTCGCAGCACGGGCGTCGTCGCGCGCGCCCTCGCGGATCATCCGGCAATCAACCATGAATCCTACGCGCCCATGACATCGTCGCTCGATGCGGATGAGTACGCCAGCACCCTGCGCCAGGCGGTCGCCGACGGGCGCATCGATATCACAGCGCCAGGACTGCCCGTGACAATGGGGGAGGGCGTGGCGGCTCCGGAATGTCTTGACTGGTCAGACCTTGGAATAGGACTAAAGACTGAGTAAAAAACAATGGCTCTTGTTGCGGTGGAGCCTGAAGCAGAAAAACGAATAGAAAAGAGAACGAAAGTAGATGTATAGAAGGTTCTGACTCGGCACTTAGTCCTTAGTCCTGTTTTTTATCCATCACCAGCTCCCCGATCATCTCCTTGATGTCCTTCTCGGACAGCTCGATCTCCGCGGATAAACGCAGCTGCGTGGTCGCTCGCACCAGGTTCTGTTCCGGATATTCGATGCGGAAGTAGTGATTGCCTTCGAGGTAGTCGGTCAGGAAGCGTACGCCGAGCTCGAACGGGATCAGCCGGATTGCGGCATACAGCAGGTCTGTGTCCGAAAAAGGCGTGCGATCCCCGAGGGCGGCGAAATAATGCTGCAACAACATGCGGCAGATCTCCAGGTCGAAACGCACCGCCTCGCCCAGGCCGGGAGATTCGCCCACGCGGTTGCAGCATGATCGCAGGCAGTCGGCTACGTCATGCTGAAGCAGGCCGGGTTTGACCGTATCCAGGTCGATCAGGCTGACTGCGTGTCCATCCGTCTCGTCGAACAGGAAATTATTGAGCTTGGGATCGCCGTGGATGACGCGGACAGGGAGTTCCCCCTTCAGCCTGGCGGCTTCGAGTTGTCCGGCCAGACGTCTGCGTGCGCCGATGAACGACAGGCAGAAGCCAAGGTCCTCCGATTCCGGGAGCGGGCCAGCGGCGGCGCGGGCGCGGTCGAAGCGTTCGAGGTGGCGCGGCGTGTTGTGGAAGTCCGGCCGGGTGTCATGCAGGCTGCGGGTGTCAAGATCGCTCACCAGCGTGTGGAATCGCGCCAGCGCGAAACCGGTCTCAGCTGCGCGTGGCAGGCCGTCCGGTTTGTCGAAGGTGCAGGTGTTCTCCAGATAGGAGAGGGCGCGCCACAAGGCGCCCTCGGCGTCGAGGATGAAATCGCGTCCATCGTGCGCCGGGCACAGGTCGGGGAAGCGCAGATCGCGCTCGCGCGGGTCGTGCCGCTGCCGGGCATGGATATGCTCGAGCAGGGTGCGCAGATTGGCAATGATCAACTCGGGTTCCGGAAATGCGCGCCGGTTGATGCGCTGCAGGATCAGACGCGGCTGCCCCGGGTTGTCCGTGCTCACCAGATAGGTGTCATTGATGAGGCCGCGGCCATGCGGGTGTATGCCGAGCACGGCGCCATGCGGCACGAAGGCGCGCGCGATTTCCTGCGTTGCTTCCGTCACTGCCTGCATGCGTACCCTCGATGATTCATGGCCGCGCCGAACTCCCGGTCATTCGTCTGAATCCTTTTCCACGGAAAAGCGCAGGGTCCTGGGCGGGTCGTCGTCGCCCCATGTCAATCGGTCCTTGCCGGTGATGCGCGGCCAGCGCTGTGTGCCGCCCAGCTCGGCTTTCCAGTAGAGCGGCTGGATCCAGCCATACTCGTCGCGACCGAAGCCCACCGGGACCTTGCGCTCGAGCACGGCTTTCACCATGGCCTGCTCGGCGGAGTCCGCCTCTATGACGGCATTGCGTTCCAGTTCAGGGCGCTCATAGAACGCGGTGACGCGATAGCGCTGTGTCCGTTTCATGGCGGGCATTCCGTGCGCGGGCCGCATGTCGTGCGACCTCGCGCAGACAGCATAGGCGATTCGCCGGAATATACCAACAGGCGCGCGGCGCCCGGCTGCGGATGGTGGAGGTGAGTATGATATTATTCCCCACCAAAGCGCGATACAGACGACGCGGGGCAGGCATGCGGATAAGCGGGCTTCATCACGTGAGTATCGTTGTGTCCGACACGGCGCGTGCGCTCGCCTTCTATCGCGACGTGCTCGGGCTGGTGGCCGTCACGCGCCCGGATCTTGGCTATCCCGGCGCCTGGATCGAGCTGGGGGGCCGTCAGCTCCACCTGCTCGAGTTGCCGAATCCGGATCCGGTCACGGGTCGGCCGTTGCATGTCGGGCGCGACCGCCACATGGCGTTCCTTGTCGATGATCTGGCCGCCTGCGCGGCACGACTGGAGCGCGCGGGCATGGCCTGCACGCACAGCCGATCCGGCCGCGCCGCGCTGTTCTGTCGCGATCCCGACGGCAACGGCATCGAGATCATCGAAGACGGGATCGGTGGCGCGTCCGCCGCCGGTATTTGAAACCGCAATCCTGACAGGGAGTAACGCAGCTTGACCAAACGATCGAAGCATCTGTCCGAGGCCTATCTCAACGAATCTTTTCTCGGCAGCCGCAGTGCACGTTCGCTGCGCATCCTGTCCGAATATCTTGAGCCGGAAAGCCGCTTTTCCCACTATGCGGTGGACGATACGGTTGTCTTCATGGGCTCCGCGCGGCTTAAGTCGCGTGAGGATGCCGAGCAGGCGCTGGCTCGCGCCGAGGCGGGGGAGGGCGACATCGCCGCCGCTCGCCGCGACCTCGACACGTCAAGCTACTACGAGGCGGCACGCGAGCTCGCGCGCCGTATCACCGAGTGGTCCAAGGGGCTGGGGGACGAGGGACGCCGATTCGTGGTCTGCACTGGCGGCGGACCCGGCATCATGGAGGCGGCCAACCGCGGCGCTTCAGAGGCCAAGGGGAAGAACATCGGGCTCACCATCTCGATCCCGGTGGAGGAATTTGACAATCCGTACGTCACACGCGAGCTTTCGTTCCATTTCCATTACTTTTTCATGCGCAAATTCTGGTTCGCCTATCTCGCCAAGGCGGTTCTGGTTTTCCCTGGCGGCTTTGGCACACTCGATGAACTGTTCGAGCTGCTGACCCTGCTGCAGACGCGCAAAATGCGCAAGCACCTGCCAGTGGTTCTGTTCGGCACCCGATTCTGGCGCGAGGTGATCGATTTCGACGCGCTCATCCGCCACGGCACGATCAGTCCGGAGGATGTCAATCTGATGTTCCGCACCGATTCGGTGGATGAGGCCTACGATTACATCGTCTCCGAGCTCAGCAAGTACTCGCTGGAAGAGCGCGGTGCGACCCTGTAGCCGCCCTGGGCGGTGACAGCCCCGGGATCCCGGCCGCAAGCGCCTTCAGACCGTTTGCATCGGGGCCGGCGCGGCGCGACATCCCGGCGCGGTATTGATATAGTGAACGCGTTTCCGGGGCGGATGACAGGGGCGCGATGCGGTGAGGACCTTTGCGTGTGCATGCGGCAACACCCTGTACTTCGAGAACACCCGGTGTCTCGCCTGCGGGCGCGGCGTTGGTTTCCTGCCGGATGTCCGGCGGCTGAGCGCGTTCGAGATCGAGGCCTCCGGCACGCTGCGCGCGCTCGCTGATGGCCGCCGTTACCGACGGTGCCGCAACCAGAGCGACTACGAGGTCTGCAACTGGCTGGTGCCCGCAGAGGATACGCAGGAATACTGCGCATCCTGCCGTCTGAATCGCTTCATCCCCAGTCTCGATGATCCGCAGAACCTGACGCTCTGGTACCGCATCGAGGGCGCCAAGCGCCGGCTGCTGTATTCCCTGTACGCCCTTGGCCTGCCGGTCACCGGACGGGACAAGGATCCCGCTCGGGGGCTGGCCTTCGAGTTTCTCGCTGACCCCCTGGCGGGCGAGGATGAGTTTGTCAACGAGGCCGCCCCGCGCCACCGCGTAATGACCGGTCACCGCACCGGCGTGATCACGATCAACATTATGGAAGCGGAGGACAGCGTACGCGAGCGCATCCGTGTACAAATGAACGAGCGCTATCGGACTTTGCTCGGCCATTTCCGCCACGAGAGCGGGCATTATTACTGGGACCGCCTGATCGTCGGCACGCAAAGGGTTGAGGGTTTTCGTGCGCTGTTCGGGGACGAGCGTGTCGATTACGCGGAGGCCATGCGCCGATATTATGCCGCCGGACCGCCGCCGGGCTGGTGGCAATTCTGGATCAGCGCCTATGCGAGCATGCATCCGTGGGAGGATTGGGCGGAAACCTGGGCACATTATCTCCACATGGTCGATACGCTGGAGACGGCTCATGATTTCGAATCCAGCATCGGCGGGCGCAGCCTGTCCAGCGTGGCGGCGGTCGGCACGCTGGCCGCTTCCGCCTACGGCGCCTTCGGGTCATTCGATGCGCTGATGGAGGACTGGGGCCGTCTCAGCGTCGCGCTCAACGCGCTCAATCGGAGTATGGGCCTGCCCGATGCCTATCCCTTCGCCGTCGCGGGTGGCGCCCTGGAAAAGTTGCGGTACGTCCACACGGTGATTCATGCAGGGTGTGAAGGGGGGCGGACTTGAAATCCGTCCCCCTGTCTGCATTTACTCCCACTCGAAGCGCGGCAGGTCGCGGAAGGCGTTGTGCAGCCCTTCGTTCCAGCGCGCCTGCAGGTCCCGGTACAGCGGGGAGGCGAGGGTAAGCTTCAGCCGGCGCGGCTGGTCCAGTCCGTCACGCTCATGGATTGCCACCTCGAGTGGAGGACCCACCGACAGGTTGCTGCGCATGGTTGAGTCGAGTGAGACCAGCGCGCAGCGTGCGGCGTCTTCCAGTGTCGTGTCAGCTTCGATGACGCGGTCGAGGATGGGTTTGCCGTATTTGTTTTCTCCGATCTGCAGGAAAGGCGTTTCTGGCGAGGCGCTGATGTAGTTCCCCTGCGGATAGATGAGGAACAGTTCCGGAGGTTGTCCCGCGATCTGCCCCCCTACGATGAAACTCGCCTCGATGCTGATGTTGGAGCCTTTCGCCACCTCTGCGTGCTGACGTTGCTCTGCCTGGTTCAATGTGCCGACATAATGGGCGATCTCGAACATGTGACGTGCGCGGCGCAGGTCGAATTCCGCCGCGGTGTCCTCGAGATGGCGCTGGATGTTGTTGATTACCGCCTGTGTCGTGGCGAGATTCCCGGCGGTGAGCAGGATGATCACCCGATCGCCGGGCCAGATGAAGGTGTGCATCTTGCTGTAGGTCGTTACATAGTCGACGCCGGCGCTGGTGCGCGAGTCCGAGGCGAACACCAGTCCGCGGTCGACCTTGATCGCGAGGCAGTACGTCATGAGGGACTTCCTGTATCGATTTGGATCATTGCTCCGGGTGCGCGCACCCGCATAGTGCGGCGCAGAATCCCGTTTGCAGGTCTGGTTACCCATGCGGTATGTTTAGCAAACATTAGCACGAAAAACGACGGGGAAATACCGCAACACGCACCATGGCGATTCGCTGGGGAAGTTACAAGGTCAAGGGTATACACGACGAGCTGATACGCGCGGCCGGTCGCCCGCGGCCGGCCGCGCGCGCACTGTGCCAGTACCTGAGCGCGCTCAAGGATGAGGAGATCGCCGAGTACAAGGCGGCGGCAGATCTCGCCATCCGTGTCATGGGCATCACCTTTCGCGTCTACACCGAGGCGGAAGGATCCATCGACCGCGCCTGGCCCTTCGATATCATCCCGCGCGTCATCGCCCGCGACGAGTGGGTGCGCATCGAAGCCGGATTGCGCCAGCGCGTGCGGGCGCTCAACCTGTTTATCGATGATGTGTACCATGGGCAGCGCGCGCTGAAGGACGGAATCGTCCCGGCGGAACTGATCGCGGATTCGAAGAACTTCCGCCCGCAGTGCGTCGGCGTCGACCCGCCCCGCGGCGTGTGGGCGCACATCTGCGGTTCCGATCTGGTGCGTGACAGCGACGGAACGGTATATGTGCTGGAGGACAACCTGCGCGTCCCCTCCGGCGTGTCATATATGCTGGAGAATCGCGCGGTGATGAAGCGCGTGTTCCCGGAGCTGTTCCAGAGCCACAGCATTTTGCCGGTAGACGACTACCCCTCGCAGCTGTATGACATGCTGGCGTCGCTGTCACCGCGGCCGGGGCCGCGTCCCGAGGTCGTGGTGCTGACCCCGGGAGTGTACAACTCGGCCTACTTCGAGCATTCCTACCTGGCGCAACAGATGGGCGCGGAGCTGGTGGAGGGCGGCGATCTGGTCGTCGACAGCGACGATTGCGTGTACATGCGCACCGTCGCGGGGCTCGCGCGCGTCGATGTCATCTACCGCCGCATCGACGATCTGTTTCTCGATTCCGAGGTCTTCAATGCGGACTCCCTGCTCGGCGTGCCGGGACTGATGCGGGCATGGAAGGCCGGCAAGGTCGCGCTTGCAAACGCACCCGGCGCCGGCGTCGCTGACGACAAGGTGATCTACAGCTATGTGCCCGACCTCATCCGCTACTATCTTGCGGAAGAGCCACTGTTGCCAAACGTTCCGACCTACCGTTGCGTCAATCGCGATGAGCGCGATTACGTGATCGGCAACATGGAGAAACTGGTGGTCAAGCCGGCCAACGAGTCCGGCGGCTATGGCATGCTGATCGGTCCGCAATCGACCACGAAGGAGCGTGAACGCTTCGCGCGCCTGATCCGGCGCGACGCGCGTAATTATATCGCGCAGCCGCACCTGAGCCTGTCGACGACACCAACCCTGGTCGCCAACCATGTCGAGCCGCGCCATGTCGATCTGCGCCCCTTCATTCTGTCCGGGCAGGAGACCTATGTTACCACCGGCGGGTTGACGCGCGTCGCGCTGCGCAAGGGCTCGAGTGTGGTGAATTCCTCCCAGGGCGGCGGCAGCAAGGATACCTGGATCGTGGATACCGAGGCCTGAGCATGCTGTCGCGAGTGGCCAATGACCTGTACTGGATGGCGCGCTACATCGAGCGCGCCGAGAACACCGCGCGCCTCATCAACGTCAATACCCATTTGCTGCTCGACCTGCCCAGGCACATCCGGCCCGGCTGGGAGCCGATCATCGACATCACCGGCAGCCGGCCGCTGTTCTTTGCCCAGCACCAGGAAGCCGACGAACGCAGCGTGGTGCGTTTCCTGGTGGCCAGCCCGGCGAATCCGGGTTCGCTGCTGAGCTCATTGTACGCGGCGCGCGAGAATGCGCGCACCACGCGGGAATTCATCCCGCGCGAGGTGTGGGAGCAGGTGAATCAGCTCTATCTGTTCGCCAGGGAGGAGTCCGGTCTCGCGCTGGTGCAGCGTACCCGTTACGACTTCCTGAGCGGGATTATCCGCGGCGTGCAGACCATCACCGGCATGCTGTCCGGGGCGATGATGCATGATGAGGGCTACGACTTCATGCGCCTGGGACGCAATCTGGAGCGCGCCGACATGACCACGCGCATCGTCGATGTGCGCTCGGTGACGCTGTTGCCGGAACTGCATGAGGATCTGACGCCGTTCGAGAACATCCAGTGGATGAGCGTGCTGAAGTCGCTGACCGCGTATCAGATGTACCGCCGTACCATGCAGGTGCGCGTACGCCGGCCCGACGTGCTGCGTTTTCTGCTGCAGGAGCGCTGTTTTCCGCGTTCCTTCTATCATGCCGTATCCGAAGCGGAGTCCTGTCTGCGCCAGTTGCCGCGTCCGGCGGTTCCGCTCGGCGCGCTGCACGACGTTCAGGATCAGGTGCGTGCGGCAAAGCCCGACCTGCTGCTCCAGGATGAACTGCACCGCTTTATCGATGATCTCCAGCTTGGCCTGATCCGCGTCAACGAGGCTGTCGCGGCCACGTATTTCTGAACAGTAATGATGGGGACGGACTTAAGTCCGTCCCCTGCGGGGCAGGATGGCGCGGACTGGGGTGAGCAAACCGGGTCTGATTTGAAATCTATCCCCATTTAGAGTCTGTCGAGCAGCCAGGTGGGGTGCAGGTGCGCCGGCAGCGATGCCGGGATTCCGGTCGATATCCCGCCGGCCACCAGCGCCGCCGCCAGGCCGAACTCGCGCGCGCCGCGAATATCCGTGGCGAGCTGGTCGCCGATCATGACCATGTCGCGCGTGCCGCTGCGTCGCAGCGCCTCCTCGAAAATCGTCGCATGCGGTTTGCCGAGGCGGAGAAAGGTCAAGCCGGCCCGTCCCGGGTAACGCAGGGCCAGCGCCGCCTCGAACATCAGCGCCATGGCGCCGGCGGCGATGCCAAACTCCCCGGCGGATTTGAGGAAGACCAGGTCGGGATTGGGCAGGATCAGGTGCGCCGAATCACCGCGGTCGAGCCTGGCATAGAGCGCGGACAGGGTGCGGTCGATGCCGTCCAGAAAGGGAAAGCCATTCTCGTCGCACAGCACCAGAGTCTCGAAATCCTCTCCGATCGGCACGCTCACGCCGCCCGCGCGTTCGACGAAGCGGACGCTGTCCGTTGTGCCAAGCACCGCGCAGCGGCTGCCGGTGAGATTGAGTCCGGCGAAGCAGGCGGGCAGCAGTGTGCCGGCGGAGATGATGCGGTCGGACTCGATTTCCAGTCCGAACCCCCGATAGCGCCGGCTCGCTGTCTCCGGAAGCTTGGAGGCATCATTGGTCAGGAGGTAGTAGGGTTTTCCCGTGCGATTGAGGCGTTCGATCAGTTCGCGCGCGCCGGGGAGCGCGCCCGCCGTGCCCACCAGTACACCGTAGGCGTCGAGCAGCAGTACGGAATGGCGTTCGATCAGTTCGTCAATCCGGGTCGTCTTCATGAATTACGTATGTTCCAGTAATATCGGGTGCGCCGGTTCCGGGGCGCGCATCGTGCGATGGTAGGGGCCGTGCCCGGGAAACGCAACGGGAACACATGAGACGATCCAGACCTCCATTCCACTCCGCCGGACAGTCAGGCTGACGTGCACTGGCTCATTCTCGCGATGATCTGCGCCATCTCCCTCGGCGCGGCGGATGCCCTGACCCGGCACTACTTCCGGGATTATCGCGGCTGGGAGCTGGTGTTGCTGCGCTTTGCCGCGCCGGGCATATTGCTGCTTCCGCTCGCCGTGGCCAATCCGATCCCGGCCTCGCTGCCGCCGGCGTTCTGGATCGGCATGCTGGTGCTCGCCCCGCTCGAGCTGGGCGCGATGTGGCTCTATGTGCGCGCCATCCGCGACAGCCCGCTCTACCTCACGCTTCCGTATGTATCTTTCACCCCGGTGTTCAATGTGCTGACCGGCTATCTGTTTCTTGGCGAGACTATCAGCACGCGCGGGTTCTCCGGCATCCTGCTGGTGGTGCTCGGCACCTGGCTGCTCAATGTGGACAGGAGTGCGCAGGGATTCTTACGCGCCGGATTCGCTCCCTTGCGCGCCATCACCCGCGAGCGTGGTTCGCGCGAGATGCTCATCGTGGCCGTGGTCTATGCCGTCACCTCGGCGCTGGGAAAGCAGGTGATGGGATATGCTACGCCGGAAAGCTTTGGCGCGTTCTATTTCGTGTTCATTGGCGGCATCGTGCTGGCGGCGACCCTCGTGTTGAGGCCGGCGGGTTTGCGTGCCCTGGCGCGGCGTCCGCTGCCGCTGCTTCTGGTCGGGGGGATGATGGCTGTCATGGTCGTGACGCATTTCATTGCCATCGCCGCCGTGGAGGTGGCCTATTTCCTCGCGGTCAAGCGGAGCAGCCTGATTTTCGCTATCTTATTCGCCATGGTCCTGTTTCATGAACGTCCCTCCGGGCGCCATCTCCTCGCGAGCGTATTGATGGTCGCCGGTGTGGCCTTGATCCTGATATGAATGTGACGCACCCCTTCAGAGGCTCCATGGCGTCGCCGTGGCGCCGCGTCCTGCTGGCCGCCCTCTGCGCCGTGGCGTCCGGAGCGCAGGCCGGGGAGGCCGGCGCGTCATCGTCAGCGGACGCGACGGCGCATGTCTATCAGTCGCCGCTCGACAAACGCATCGAGATCGAGCAGATGTCCCAGGACAATCCCTTTGTGCTGACTTCGCACAAACCAACCTATTTATTGCCGATCGCCTATAACAGCCGGCCGAACGGCATTGCCGTGGGTGAGGACGGTGAAGATCTGGACAGCATCGAGATGAAGTTCCAGGTCAGCCTGAAATTCAGCGTGTGGCGTCATATTTTCGGTGACAACAGCCACCTCTCCCTGGCCTATACCCAGCAGGCCTACTGGCAGGCCTATAACGATGACATCTCTTCACCGTTCCGCGAAACCAGTCATGAGCCCGAGGTCATGCTCTCCTTTACTACTGATTTCGACGTGCTCGGCATGCGCAACCGCATGCTGGTATTCGGTTTCGTTCACCAGTCGAATGGACAGACCGAAGAGTTCTCACGCAGCTGGAACCGTCTATATGCCAGCTTTATCCTGGAGCGGCGCAATCTGATGATCAGCTTCCGGCCCTGGTATCGCCTGCCCGAGGAGGCCAAGGACGATGACAATCCGGACATCGAAGAGTACATAGGTCACGGCGACCTGACGCTGGCGTATGAAAGCGAACGCAATGTGTACAGCCTGCTGTTCCGCAACAATCTGAAGACCGGAGGCGACAACCGCGGCGCGATACAGCTTGATTGGAGTTTCCCGCTCAAGAACAGGATCAAGGGCTATGTGCAGATTTTCAACGGTTACGGGGAAAGCCTGATCGATTACGATCATTCGGTGACCCGCTTCGGCCTCGGCATCATGCTGAATGACTGGCTGTAGAAAAATATTCGGGACTAAGGACTAAGGACTGAGTAATGCCCTGTAATGTTGTGTTTGAATCCTGCGGCCTACCCCGGACTGTCTAAAAGAGTCTGTCTTCCCGGATTCCGCTGCTCTCCATCCGGGCTACAAGATCGATGTGGTTCTGACGTGTTTGTATTGCTTAGTCCTTAGTACTGCCTTTCAACCGGACGGGGTCTTCGTAACGCCACGCGCCGGGGGCCAGTCCATCCAGCGTGATGGCGCCGATCGCGTAGCGGATCAGACGCAAGGTGGGGTGGCCGACCGCGGCGGTCATGCGTCGCACCTGGCGGTTGCGACCCTCGCGGATGGATAAGCTGATCCACGTGGCAGGGATGTTCGCCCGGAACCGGATGGGCGGGTCGCGCCGCCACAGGTCCGCCGGTTCCTCCATGCGTTTGGCGCGGGCCGGTTGCGTTGGTCCGTCATTCAGTAGCACGCCAGTCGCCAGCCGGCGCAGCGCGGCATCGTCAGGGACGCCCTCCACCTGCACCCAGTAAGTTTTCCACAGCTTGAAGCGCGGATGCGCGATGCGCTGCTGCAGCTTTCCGTCACCGGTGAGCAGGACCAGGCCTTCGCTGTCGCGGTCGAGGCGGCCCGCCGGGCGGAAGCCGGGCGCGCGCAGGCAGTCGGCGAGCGTCCGTCGCGCACCACCCACATCGCTGAATTGACACAACATATCGTAGGGTTTATTGCAGGCGATGAGCTGAGTGGCCATCGGGTGATTATTGCAGTTTCTCATCGGGTCGCGAATGGGGAGGTTCGTCATACCGGTTGATGCGATGGGTAAGAGTAAGAAATTCACTGATAATCGGCTAGGAGCGCCGGTGGGGAATGGATTAAGATATGTCTGTTCATCGATGTACAGCCTGATAGAGGGAAACCATGGCGGGATCCGCGTATGTGCTTCGATTGATTTCGCTGATGGGGATGCTGCTGCTATCACCCTGGGTGCGGGCGGACGTTACCGACCCCGGCATCGTGGCATCGCGTGAGCTCTTTTATCAGGGCGTCGACGGAGACAGGCGCGCCGTGCGCGAGGCGCTGCGCCAATTCCGGGAGTTAAAGGCGGGACGCCCCGACGACCCGCTCGTCCAGGCCTATATCGGGGCTTGCGAGGCGCTGCTTGGGCGCGATGGCAGTAACGTGACAGCCAAACGTACCAATACGGGCCAGGCGGTACGCGATCTCGACGCGGCGCTGGTCTTGCTGGTCCGTCGGGTGGGTGACGATTCCGCCACAGTCTCCGCATCGACCGTCCTCGAGACCAAGCTCGTCATTGCCAACGCCTACCTGCACATTCCGAGTTTCTACAACCGCCTGGAGGATGGTCAGCGCCTGCTGCGTGAGCTTCAGCAGGATCCCCGCCTCGACTTCATGTCGCCCGGTTTTCGCGCCTCCGTCCTGGTTTCCGCCGCCACCGTCGCGCGAATGCGTGAACGTCCGGACGACACAATGCATCTGCTGAAGCGCGCGCAGGAACTCGACCCCGTGGGGCGCGAGGGGAAGCGTGCGCAGCACATGCTGGCTGCTGAGACGGAATGACCCTCACCGATTTCGCGCGAGGTGACGGGAACTTCGTGCTACCATAGGCGCCTGCATCCGCGGTCCGTATCGAGGGACGGCATATGCGCAGGTGGCGAAACGGCAGACGCGCTGGTTTTAGGTACCAGTGGGGCAACCCGTGAGAGTTCGAGTCTCTCCCTGCGCACCAGCATATTTCCCGTTCGGGCCGCGACCCTGACGCTTAACCATGAAACGCCCCTTCCGATTTCAGGTAGGCGATTTCGTCCGCCGTGCTTTCCCGTCCCAGGGCTTTATTGCGATGAGGAAATCGCCCGAAGCGCCGGATGATGTCGCGGTGATGCAGGGCGTAGCGGGCGTTGTCTAGTCCTGCCTCGGTGAACAGGCGGACCGAGTAGTCCTGGTCGTCCGGCGCCTCACTGTGCATCAAGGGCATGTACAGAAACGCGCGCCGCCAGCCTTCGAGCTCCTGGTCGAATCCCCGCGCGATCGCGGCGAGTACGATGCGGCGGGCGTGCGCATCGTTGGCATAGGCATCCCCGCGGTTGCGGTTGAAATTGCGCGAACACTGATCAAGAAGTATGACGAGAGCCAGGGACCCGGTGGCGGTACTCTCCCAGCCATCGAGCTCCCCATTCGCGGCGCGGCGGTGCAGAGCGCTGAAGCGTCGCACCAGATCGCGGTCGAAATCCTCCGAGGCATTGAACCAGTATTTACGCGCGGACGCGGAAAACCAGTGGTCGAGCACGGATTGGGTGGCGGAATCGGGTATCACCGGTCTCCGGCCTCGCCCTGAATATTTTCGCGCCACCAGTCGGGCAGGGACGCGATGGTGGGGAGCACATCGTCGGGGTTGATCCCGAGCCCCAGATCCTGTGGACGAAACTTGCCGGTACGCACGAGGATTCCGTGCATGCCGGCCCGTTGCGCGGCCTCGATATCGGTGCGGATGTCGTCGCCGATCATCCAGGTCTCCGCCGCGGGTGTGCCCAGCAGGGACAGCGCGGTCTCGAAAAATGGCGCTGCCGGTTTTCCCGTCACGACCGCTTCAATGCCGGTGGCGTATTCCAGTGCCTTGATGAACGGGCCGGTATCCAGTTGTAATCCGTCCGAGGCGCGCCAGTACCGTGTCAGTCCCAGGGCGATGAGCTGCGGGCGCGGCTCGGTCATCAGCAGGCGGAAGGCGTGGTTCAGGCGTTCGAATGACCATTCCTGGCCGAGGTCCCCGATCACGACGGCGGCCGGGTGGTCATGATATTCCGGATCCACCACCGGGAGACCGGCGAATTCCTCGAGCGTATCGTTCGCCACGAAGAGCGCGCAGCGGCCGGCGCCATGCTGCCTGAGCCAGAGCGCTGCGGCGAACGGAGGGGCGAGGATATCAGTGGCTTCGGCCTCGATTCCCATGCGCGCGAGCTTCGGCACCAGCGCGCGACGCGGGCGTGATGTGGTGTTGGTAAGAAAGAGGTGCGGTATGCCTTGTGACCGGCACCAAGCCACGGCCTCGGCTGCGCCCGCGATGGCGCTGTCGCCTTCGTAAAGCACACCGTCCAGATCGAACAGGATTCCGGGCATGGAAATATCTATAACCCGGGGCGCGGCCCGAGTCAAAGCCTCTGGAGGCCGCCATGAGTCAGTCGCGTCGGGAGAATGGGCAAGGTCTCTTCCGTCTCCCTGTTCTGGTCGGGGTATTTCAGAACGGATCCCAGATCCTCTGTTAGAATAGCCCGTGTAGTGGGAATCTGGAGGTGCCCTAGCGTGGTAGATGAGCAAGAAGAAGCGACTTTCGATGAGGCGGCCTGGCGGGCCGTCGATCTCGGCAACCAATTGGCTCAGGAAGATGAAGAGACCGATGTCTGGGATATTGCCGACGGGTTGCTGGCGGGTGCCATCCAGTACTGGTTGTACTCGCGCGAACCCTGTGACAATCCCCGTTGCGAGGATTGTGCGCCGATCAGCACCGCCGAGCAGCGCCTTGCCGAATTGATGAAACTGGTGCGGCAGTATGCGGAGGAAAGCGAGTACTATCACTCCCAGAACGACGCCAACGTCGGGCGCGCCTGACGTTGGCGGCATGCCCCCGGATTACGCCTTGATATTGCGCCGGGGCAGAGTCAGGCGGTAACGGATGAGCGGAATAATGTGCCGGGCGGTTCCCGCCCGGTCTGATTCCCTCTTGAGGTCCGTGCCGAACCTTGTTATTCGTCTTCCTCGTCGACCCAGTCTTCCGCACCCACGCCGTCGACTTCCGTCTCGAGGGAGGGGAAGGATTCCTCATCGCCTTGAGACTTCCTCTCGTTCGGGCTGCGCGTCTGTTTGCGCGCCGGGGCGGCGAGCACGCGGTCGGGGTTGAATTTGAAGGAACGGCGCGCCTTGGTATAGGCGTTCTTCAGTTCCTCGGCGAGAGCGGCTTCATTACCCCTCAGTTCGCGCAACTTCGGTTCCACCAGCTCGCGGTTGTATTGCAGGATCTCATCGCGGCTGAGGTTGTACAAGTAGATGGTGTTCGGATTTCCTGTTTCCAGTCGTTCGTCCTGCAGCACTGCGCTGCTTCTGTCGCCGGCTTCCAGGTATCCGCACCAAAGAGGAGTTTTGGCCATGGTTATCCATTCATGCTATCGAGATGTTATAGGTCCAGCCGCCGATGTCGGCGCATTCGCCCTGTAGTCCCCCCCCGCGGATCGGGTCCGCGCGGAAGGTGCCGAAGCGGCAAAATATTATTTCCGGAGTCGGTATAAAAGCAAGGGCTTGGCTGTGATTAGCGGGATGAGGCCGGAAATCACCCGCGACTGACGCGGTCTGTACCGCTCCGGGTGGTTAGGGTTCCTCCCCGGGACAGCCGTATAATCCCGGATACGCCGCGCCCCCGCGCGCGCGGGGCGCCGGTGGCGGCAATCGAAAGGTGGTGGTCGGGAGCCCCGCAAGCCATTGCCACAACGCCATAAGAGACCGCCGAGGATGCCCGCCATGCCCGTGCCGCAAACCCCATTACTCGCCGCAGACGTGATCATCGAACTGGATGGAACGGATCGCGGCATCGTTCTGATAGAGCGCAAGTATCCGCCGCCTGGCTGGGCCTTGCCCGGCGGTTTTGTGGACATCGGCGAGACGGTGGAGCAGGCGGCGGTGCGAGAGGCGCTGGAAGAAACGAGTCTGCATGTAACGCTGTGTTGCCTGCTCGGCTGCTATTCTGATCCACGCCGCGACCCGCGCGGCCACACTGTGAGCCTGGTATTCATCGCCGCCGCCGCCGGTAAGCCGTGCGCGCGGGACGATGCCAGAAGTATCAAGGTCGTCGATCCGGCGGCCATTGCCGAGACACTCGCCTTCGACCATGCGCGCATTGTGGACGACTATCTACGCTACCGCGCGTCGGGTCGTTCGCCGGCCTGGTTCCCGCGCGAGGCTCAGTCCGGGTGAGTCGCTGCATATTCCTCGTGGCGGCATTCGTCAGGCTTGACCGGCATGCGAACAGCTGCTTTTAATGATGGCCGGATCGGGGTGTCGCAACAGGGGGAGAGGATGAAATTGTGGAAAGAATATGGTTGCGGTGCGGCGATCCCGGCGTGTCTGGCGCTGTTCGCCCCCGCGGCGGTGGCCGACCAGCCGGTCGCGCATGGCGAGTATGTGTTTTCCGCGAACCAGGCGGATCATAACCTGTCCGCCTATCGTATTGATGCGGGGAACGGCGCGCTCCTTCCCCTGGATGGCTCTCCATTCATGACGGGCTCGTTTCCGGTCTCGGTCACCGTGTCGCCCGGGGGAGATTTCATCTACGTGACCAACCAGGGTTCCGGCTCCCTGTCCGGCTTCAGCATCACGGATGACGGCCGCTCCCTCGAACCCTTGCCCGGCTCTCCCTACTCGGTCGATTCCTGTCCCGACGCGGTGACAATGACGCCGGACGGTCGCTTTTTGCTGGTGAGCTATGAGGACGAAGGTATCGTGGAGACTTTCCGCATCGATGCCGAATCCGGCGCCCTCAGCGCGACGAATCAGCGCGCGAAGACGGGACGGCATCCGATCTCGGTCACGGTCGCGCCGAATGGCCGCTTCGTGTTCATTTCAAACTATGACGATGACAGCATCAATGCCTACCGCCTCGACGCCGACAGTGGCGCGCTCATGCCGGTGGGGGCAGGCGCGAAGACGGATACCCACCCGATCTATATCGCGGTCAGCGCGGACAACCGGCTGCTGTACACGGCCAACTACGGGTCAACCACGGTGTCTGCCTTCCGCATCGATCCGGCCAGCGGAATGCTCAGCCCGGTACCGGGTTCGCCCTTCGTCGCCGGGGCCAAGCCGTATTCGGTCACCATCGATCCGGAACAGAGATTTCTCTATGTTGCCAATTGGGCCGGGCATGACGTCAGCGTATTCACGTTGCACCACGACAGCGGTCTACTCACCGAGGTTGCCGGCTCGCCCTTCAAGGCCGGCTGGTATCCCTACGCCGTGGTGGTCGATCCAAGGGATCATTATGTTTATGTCGCCAACAATGGCGAGGCCTCCATTTCCGCGTACGATATCGAGCAGGGTACCGGCGCACTGAAGCCGCTGCCGGGCTCGCCGTTTCTTTCCGGCCAGGGGCCGTATTCGCTGGCGATAGTAGCGAATCACGGAAGTTAACGTCGCGGCCGGCGAAGGCGCAATGCGCTTCATCATGGTTCTGTTGTCGTTGCTGGCGGTAGCGGTCTGTCCGGTCGTCCAGGCGGAGCCATGGCTGCTTGTCGACAGTGAAAAAGGCACGCTCGCGGTGATGGAAGATGATCAGACCGTGCGCGTGTTCCGTCATATCGCGGTAGGGCGCGGCGGCGTTGCCGCTGTCCGTCGAGCCGGGGACGGAACAACGCCGCGCGGCGAATTCCGCATCGCCTGGGTCAATCCCGACAGCTCCTATCATCTGTTCTTTGGCCTTGATTATCCCGGCATGACACAGGCGGAGGAGGCCTTGCGCAGCCGCTTGATCGATCCGGCGACCTACGAGCGAATCCGCCGCGCACGCGATCACGGGGAGCTGCCTCCGCAGGACACCCTGCTGGGCGGCTATATCGGTATCCACGGCGTCGGGTCGATGAATGCCGGGATCAATCCGCGCTACAACTGGACACAGGGCTGCATCGCCCTGTCGGACGAGGAAATCGATCATCTGGCGCGATGGGCGGGAATAGGAACCCGCGTGGTGATACGCTGACGCGCCTGCGCGGAATATTGTGATAGCTTCTCAAGATCACCTCATAACAGTCTGATTTATCTTTGTAAACCATGGAGGTCTCCAGTCGCGGCCGCGCCAGTGCGCGGCGTGGCATTGAAACGATGCCTGTTCCATGTATAGCATGGGAGGCGTGGTTAGAGTCCATCTAAGGACGGTCGCCCCATGAAAGATCGTGAGAAGGAGCTGTTGAGTGCGCCTTCCGGTCCGCGGTCCATAAGATCGCGGGAGACGGGAGACCCGGCCCGCGCGCAGGGCCGCGTGAGCGCAATCGAGCGACGCCTGCTGGCGTACATGCTCGACGCCATTGGCAATCCGCCTGTGCAGCTCGTGCTGTGGGACGGTGAGCGATTCAATTGCTCCAGGCTTTCTCCCGTCGCGCGCGTACACGTCCACGACCGCAGCGCGCTCTTGCACCTGATCCTGGATCCTGAGCTCTATTTCGGTGACGCCTATACGAACGGCGGCATCGAGGTCGAGGGCGATCTGGTCGGATTCCTTGAGGGTATCTATCGCAGTATGGCGCGCGCCGGAGCGAACAGGCCGCTGCGTAAATTCCTGCTGAGCTGGTTCCATCGGCCGTGTTCGACCGCGATCGCCGAGGCGCGCGACAACATTTACAGTCATTACGACATCAGCAATGAGTTCTACCGCCTGTGGCTCGACGAGCGCATGGTATACACCTGCGCCTACTTTCCTTCGCCCGAGGCGACCCTGGAGCAGGCCCAGATTGCGAAGATGCATCATGTCTGCCGCAAATTGCGTCTGCGCCAGGGGGAGAGCGTCGTGGAGGCGGGCTGCGGCTGGGGCTCGCTCGCGCTGTTCATGGCGCGTCACTACGGTGTGCGCGTGCGGGCCTACAATATTTCGCGCGAACAGATTGCTTATGCGCGCCGGCAGGCGGAACTGCAGGGGCTGGATTCCCGCGTCGAGTTCGTAGAGGACGATTATCGCAATATTACCGGCGCCTGCGATGCCTTCGTCTCGGTGGGCATGCTGGAGCATGTCGGGCAGAGGTACTATCGCTCGCTCGGGAAGGTGATCAACCGCGTGCTGACGGCCGACGGACGCGGCCTCATCCATTCGATCGGCCGCATCCGGCCCGGGCAGATGAACGCCTGGATCGAGAAACGCATCTTCCCCGGCGCCGCGCCGCCCAGCCTGGCCGAAATGATGGAGATTTTCGAGCCCGTCGGTCTGGCCGTGCTTGATGTCGAAAACTTGCGCCTGCACTACGCACGCACACTGGAGCACTGGTTGCGGCGCTTCAATCGCGCCGAGGCGGGCGTCGAGGAAATGTTCGACGCCCGCTTCGTACGTGCCTGGCGTCTCTACCTCGCCGGATCAATCGCGGCATTCCTGAGCAGTGATCTGCAGCTGTTCCAGGTGGTGTTCAATCGCGGCTCCAGCAACGAGGTCCCTTGGACGCGGGAGCACCTTTACCGTGATCGCGCCGGTGAGAAGTCCGCGCCGGACACCGAGGAGGCGGCGGCGCGTGAGCACGCCCCCGTTTGAGAGCTGTGATGTCTTGATCGTCGGCGGCGGGCCAGCCGGTTCAACCTGCGCCCGCGCGCTGTGCCGCGCCGGTCTCGACGTCGTGGTGATGGACAGGCAGGAATTCCCGCGTGACAAGGTATGTGCCGGCTGGATCACCCCGTCGGTGATCAACCTGCTCGAACTCGACGTGGAAGATTACCGGCAGGGGCGGGTGTTCCAGCCGATCACATCCTTTTTGACCGGCATCGACGGCGGGCCGCAGGTGGCCACGATCTATGACAGTGAGGTCAGCTTCGGCATCCGGCGCTGTGAGTTTGACAATTATCTGTTGCGGCGTTCGGGGGTGCGCCTCGTGCTTGGCGAGGCGCTCGATTCGATGCGGCGCTCGGGGCGCGGCTGGGTCGTCAATGATCACGTCGAGACGCCGCTGGTGATCGGGGCGGGCGGGCATTTCTGTCCGGTCGCGCGACATCTCGGGGCCCGGCCCGGGAGAGGAGAGATCGCGGTTGCCGCGCAAGAGATCGAGTTCGAACTCGACGCCGGGCAGCGGCACACCTGCGGCATTCAGCCGCAAATGCCGGAGCTGTTCTTCTGCGACGACATGAAAGGCTACGGCTGGTGTTTCCGCAAGGGGAATTTTCTCAACGTCGGTCTGGGCCGTGAAGGCGGGCATCAGCTTTCCCGGCATGTGCAGGCGTTCCGCGCATCTCTCATCGCGCGGGGCAAGATCCCGCCCGGCACCCCGGCCGATTTTCACGGCCACGCCTATCTGCTGTACTCCAGTGCACGGCGCGCGGTGGTCGACAACGGCGCCCTGCTGATCGGTGACGCCGCCGGCCTGGCTTATCCACAGAGCGGCGAAGGTATCCGCCCTGCGATCGAGTCCGCGCTGATGGCGGCGCAGATCGTGCAATCCGCCGCGGGAGATTACCGTCATGCCAGGCTGGCGCCCTATCAGGATCGACTGGGTGCGCGCTATGGTCTGCGGGAGGCGCCGGCGTCGCAGGGCCTTCTGCCGGAGCGGTTCAAAATGGCGGTGGCGGGCTGGCTGCTGCGGTCACGCTGGTTCGCCCGCCATGTCGTGCTGGACCGCTGGTTCCTGCACAAACATGACAAGCCGCTGGTAACGCCTTCTGCCTGAGCAGAACCTGTCTCAAGATTAGCCAAGGGGTGAAGAGGGCGGATGTCGTTCCCGCGAAGGCGGTATCTGGTGACTTCTGGTCGTTGAGACGTGGAGATTCTGGACTCCCGCCTCCGCGGGGCTGACCTAAATCACGCGGAGCCTGAGACAGCTTCCGGTCTGTGCGTAATGGAAAACCGGACATGCCGCGCCGGAGACATGGACGGCATGGCCGGTGTGGCGGGGTCAGGCGTTCTTCTTCTCCGGGGCAAACAGGTCAACGTTCGATGTGCTGGTATGCCACTTGCCGTTGCTCACGGTCACCTCGATGATGTCGGAATCTTGCAGTTCATCCGATTGAGCCTGCGGTTGGGGGGTGGCGGGCGCCTTCATCTGCGACTGCCGGTGGCGACGCAATATCTTGTCGCGCGCGGCGGCGTACACTTCTTCCGTGAGAATGCCCTGGTCGCGCAGACGCCGGTGTTCGCGCAGCTCTGCGCCCAGCTTCTGGTCCGGTTTGCGCCGGTCGCTGCGCTGTGCCGCGTGGATATGCTGCACCAGCTCGCGGCCGAAGGTCTCGAATTCCGCGCGATTGGGGGCGTTGTTGTACATCTCCAGCAGCACCGCGTCGCCGCTCTGGCTGTGAAAACGTACCAGGTTCTGCGAGCGATGAACGAACGCCAGCAGGGCGATTACCGAGGCGCACAGCGTCAGCAATGTGAAAGGGCTCCAGGCGTGCGTGTACCACGGCATGCGCGAAAATACGCTGATGAGGGTGAGGATCGCGCACAGTCCGAACATGCCGCCCGAGGTATACAGAGAATGGCGGTCATTCTTGACGAAGAAATGAGGAGTCGAGTCGAGCAATGCGAGATCGATCCAGTACTGCCGGGACTTGCCGCCGAAGTTCTTGCGATAGACCGACAGGAAGCGTCGATCGAAGATGGTGTAATGAGAGGTCTGCGCGCGCAGATAACTCACTTGCGACAACTGGATCAGGATCGACGGACGCGGTGTGCCGCGGTCCGCCCCGGCGGCGATCTGGATATGTTCCTCCGCAGGATTCCTGTTTCCCGCATCCTGGTTAAGGGTTGCGCTGTGCTCCATGGTGTTCACCGCCTCCATTGACTTGTGGGGTTGTGATTTGCGGTCTGGCGTTATCTCCGTGGGGATGGACGCATCGACCGTGATCGGGAATGGTGACTCGACTTGGGGTGCTGTTTATTATCAACAGCGCGCGGCGGGATTCTGTGACCGGTGCGGCATTTCGTACGGGTGTCCTATTTGCGCAGAGACTGGCGCAGCGTGGCCGCCAGCGTGGCGGCCAGTTGCTCCTGATCGGCATTGCCACGGAGCCGGCCATGGTTGATCTCGAGCTCGATGCCGGCATAACGCGAGGCGGGGAAACGGGTGCGCAGATAGCGGGTGAGACCGTCGCTTGCGCCGCGGTAGGGATAGTTGCGCCGCACAGTGAGTGAACCGCTGCCCGACTCCTGCAGGGCGGCGCGCCAGCGCTGGCACAGGGCGGCCTCCACCCGGCGGGCGGGATCGTACAGCAGGCCAATATCCGCCTTGCGCGTCACCCCGTCCAGTACCGGCGTAAAGCTGTGCACGGCCACATGCACGACGCGGTGTCCCGCGGTGATGCGGGCCTCCACCCAGCGTTCCACGCGCGCCCGGTGCGGGTGGTAGTAACGCGTGAGCACGCGATCCTTCTCTTTCCGCGGCAGTGTCCGGGTGAGCGCCGAGAACAGCGCGGGGTGACCGGGGGAGCGGTTGAGGTCCACCAGCAGGCGACTGCAGGATGCCGCGATCAGCGGTGCGCGCAGCCGGCGCCCGATGGCCCGCGCGCAGGCGAGCGCGCCGGGATCATAACCCCGGTGGCTGGCGATTAATGAGCCACAGCCATGGAACAAATGACGATACTCATCCGGTATGCGGTTGGAGGCATGCTCGCAACTCAACAGCAGGACCGGCCCGTCAGTCATCAAACAAGGTGCCCTGCGCCAGGCAGTCGCACAGGCGGCGGTAGACAGTTTTCATCCGGTCGGGCGACGGCGTGTTCTCCAGTGCGCCGGCGATACGGCGCGCCAGGCTGCCGCGCCGCAGGTATAGACGGTAGACTTCCAGCCATGCCGCCGACAGATCGGTGCGCGGGAAAATCAGCGTCTCGATGAGATGCTGCCACAGGTCGCGGGCGCGACAGGGGCCGCGCTCCGGAAATCCGAAGGCGGCGCGGAAATCGTCATCGTCGATCACCGCCTGGTCGGCATGCTGTACGCACAGCATGAAGAGCCGCTGCAGCGGTCCGCTGTCCCATTTCTGCAAATGCCGCAGGCCGCACCAGTGTTCCTCCGTCAGGGCGCGCACAATCTCGACGACGAGCGCGGCCACGGCGATGTCCGCGGCTGGGCATTCCTGGGTGTCGAGCACACGGATCTCAATGGTGTTGCGGTCGAAGCGCGCGATCGCCCCGCGTGCGTTGACCCACTCGTGTCGAAGTACGCCTTCCGGGTCGAGCGGGGACATGTCACGGTAGATACGTTGCAATATCTCCGATTCGTAGGCGCGCTGTGAGTAGGCCGGCTCCGGGATGATCCGGCCGGTTACCGACGGGACGCGCCGGCAGTTGTCGCGGTAGACCTCCAGCCGGTTGTCCAGCAGACCAGTGAGGCGGCCGTCCATGACGGGAGAACTGGCGGCGAGCGCGGGCATCAGCGGCATTGCCATGCGTACGGCCGCGTGCAGGCGCGCGAATTCTTCATCGTCGGCGAACGGCAGGTTGATGTGCATGCTTTGCAGGTTCGACCAGCCGTGTCCCTGGCAGCCAAAGATGCGGTCAAAGGTCCGGTAGATAGCACTGTTGTCGTAAGGCCACAGTCGTGTCTCGCGTTCCGGATCCATCCAGGGATGCATGGCCGTCGGCATCAGGCGTCCACCGAGCGGCGCGAGCAGGGCGTTGAGACGGGTGACGTCACGCTGAAAGTCCTGGTGCAGCCCGGTGAGCGAGCGGGCCGGACCGTTGGTCTTCATCTCGATGACGTGCAGGGCGAGTTCATTGGACCAGGCAAGCGAGCCGGTTTCGACCTCGTTGGCGAATCCCCCCGCGAGGGATTCGAGCGCGCGGTCGGCCACGGGCAGCACGGACAGGCTGTCCCCGTCCACGATCATGTATTCCAGCTCAATGCCGTAGGCCTCGAACAGGCCCAGATCCGGCTGCTCGTCAACGCGGCTTGCGTTCACCCTTGCGTTCCTCGATGCGGGCCAGCATGCCGCGCATGATCCTGGTGTAAAGATCGAGCTGGATGATGCCGTCCTCAAGACCGGAATCGATGTTCGGATTGTCATTGATCTCGATTACGAAGACTTTCGAGTCGATCTCCTTGGCATCGACGCCGTAGAGCCCGTCGCCGATCAGGTTGGCCGCCTTGAGGGCGGTGGTGACGATGTTGCGCGGCACCTGCTCGATCGGGATCGCCTCGGTGCGTCCCTCGCGCGGCTGGCCGGCGTGGTTGTGGTTGATGATCTGCCAGTGACCGTGCGCCATGTAATACTTGCAGGCATAGAGCGGCTCGCGGTTGAACACCCCTATGCGCCAGTCGAACGGCGTGGGCATGAACTCCTGCGCGATGATCAGGTCGGATTTTTCCAGCATGCGCGTCGCTTCGGTGATGAATTCCGCCTTGCTGCCGACCTTGATCACGCCCTGCGAGAAGGCGCTGTCCGGCTGCTTGAGGATGCATGGCATGGCAATGGTCCCGGCCACGGCCGGCATGTTGCCGCGATTGACGATGCTGGTATTGGGTGTCGGGATCCTGTGGCGTGACATCAGCTCGGCCAGATACACCTTGTTGGTGCACTTGAGGATCGAGGCGGGATCATCGATGACCACCAGGCCCTCCGCGGTCGCGCGGCGCGCGAAGCGGTAGGTGTGGTGGTTCACGCCGGTGGTCTCGCGGATGAACAATGCGTCGAATTCAGCGATACGACCGTAATCGTTCTTGGTGATCATTTCCACGTCGAAGTCGAGCTGTTGCGCCGCCTTGATGAATTTCTTCAGGGCCTTGGCGTCGGATGGCGGCTGCGCCTCCGCGGGATTGTGGAGTATCGCCAGGTCGTAGCGCATCACCTGCTGCGTGCGCCGGCGCAGGCCCTTGCCGGCGAAATGTTCGCTCGCGGTCTGCAGCAGGAACGGCTTGTGATCGTCCGGGATGTCGTTCCCGGCGATGGGCCCGATGCTTTGCAGCTGCCAGTTACGGTTGTGGATGAAGCGCGCGCGCAGCAGCGGCGCCGGGAACAGGTTGAACAGCGTCAGGCTGAGGCGCGCGTAGCGCTTGGCGAAATTGCGCCCGAAATAGATGCTGAGCTCGTACTCCTCCGACCTGATCGGCGCCAGCGTGCGCTGGATCAGTTCGAACAAGTCATCGGACACGAAGCGCGTCATGGTCTGCGACTTCATGTCCTGGATCGTGTTCACGCTCGGCAGCGGTTTGTGGCCGCGCGCCTCGGCGAGCAGCGAAACATAGTAGCCCACGCTCTGGTAGCGATACGAGCGGCACAGGTTGAAGATCTTGAGACCGCGCAGATCGCTGAAGCGCGGATCAGACAGGTAGGTCTTGGCCGCGATGACCTCCGCTCCGTGGATGTTCAGCGGCCAGTCTTCCGGGTTGTTAACTACTATGAATATCGACATGACGGGGCTGTGGCGGTTGCTCGCGTGGCTCAATGATTAACAGGTTGGCGTCGTGGGTCAACACGCCGAGCAGGATCGCTCCCAGCACGCGGTCGATGCTGATCTCATAAACCTGGCCCGGCGCCAGCGGGTTGGGGTGCAGCGGATCCATGATCAGCACCGATCGTGTCTCGGCCGTATAGCCGGCCAGGATCACGAAATGTCCGCTCGGCAAGCCGCGCACATCGTCGTAGAGCGGGCCGTGCTCGCGCGTCGAGTGGTAAAGATAGGTGGCGCTGAGGCCGGTCAGGATGGGGATACCGCGCTTGAGGTAGCGCCGGATCAGCCCGCTGGTGAGATCCTCGAAGCGCAAGGTCCCGCCCAGTTCGATGTAATCCATGTAGGCATCGGTAGCGATCTTGAATCGTGACGAGTTCTTGAACACCAGTTGCCGGCTCAGGCGATCGCGCAGGTCGATGTCCTGCGCGCCGAACCAGGAGGGATCGAACATCTCCAGGTTGTAGGTGAAGATCTTGGTCCGGTAGCCGCGCCGCAGCGCGTGACAGGCGAGAAACACCGCCAGTGTCCCGCCGTCGCGCAGGGTGGGGATCTCGCCGATCAGCCGGTCGAGGGGAACCTCGTCGCTGAAATAGCTGTAGACCGCATGCAGGCAGGTGGGACCGCAGGTCGTCTCGTCGGGCTGCGGCAGGATGTCGAGATTGAGACGATGCTCCATCGCGCGATGATACTATCTTGCCGGCGGGCGTCCAAACGCCAGCAGGGATGCGTCCCGCGCGGCGGGGCGAAAGGTATCCGGGGCTGGAATCATGGCGCTAGTCGGAGGGGAGTTTTCCGGCCCCGCTGTCGCGCGGGGCTTCCTCCGCGTCGAGGGTATCCTCAGTGCCCGCGGCCTGCTCCTTCTGTGCGTAGAGCTCGTCGATGCAGCGATCGATGAAGTCGTCAACACGGTCCTCGTCGATCTTCTGCTCCGCCGCGCGCTGCAGGCATTGTTCGATGGCGGCGATGTCGCGATCTTCCGCCACGTCGCTTATATCCTGCGCCGTGGCGGGCATGACCAGGCATGCGCACGGCAGCAGCAGGCCTGCGAACAGAAGATGGATGCGTTGTATCATCGTTCGGTGTCCGCGGTCATCTCGGGCGGGGCGGGGCGCTGTCCGGGACCGGTCCGCAAGGTGCGATTATAACGTATTCGCCATGCCCGGAAAGGCTGCCGCACGTAGCGGGCCTACAGCCGGCGGCGGTGGCGGCGCACAGTGCGTCGCAGCAGCGTGCGTTGGCGCGCCCACGGGTCATCCCACGCCAGGTCCCGGCGCATCAGTTCCCGGCACAGGCGCAGCAGTCCGGCGACATCGCGCGTACTGACGAACTCCGGCGCCGGGCCGTTCGGCGCCAGGCAGTCCGGGCCGCCCTCGAAGCCTTGGTTGTGGTAATTACCGAGCGGGACCGAAATGCCTATGGCGGGCAAGCCCCAGGCGGTCGCGGCGGTCGCCTCGCAGGCGCCGCCGTCCATGACCCGGCGCTGATGCCGGCCGGGCAGGGCGCGGGCCGCCGTGTCACTCAGCACCTTCAGCCCGTCGGGTTGAAACACGGTTCGGCGGTCGCCGAGGCGCACCACCGGCCCCTTGCCGATTTCGGCGCCCGGCAGGGTGCGCGAGGCCTCCAGGCTGACGACGACCGGGGGGCGGCTGGCGCGGTACAGCCAGCCCAGATCGAAATGGGCGACCGCGCCGACGAAACCGACCTCCTCGGCTCGCGTCAGCAGTCCGAGGAAGGGTGGGCGGGTGCGCGGCGCGCGCCACAGACGGCGCGCCGTCTCCATGATGGCGAACACGCCGATCAGATCGTCCGCCGCCGGGCAATGGACATGATCGCCCCGCATCCAGACCGGGGCGCGGAATTCGAACCCGCCGTAGAGGGAGCGCGCGCCATGGCCGCGCAGTGCCTGCGCCTGCTCCGGCGTGAACCGGATCTCGGCCGTATCGATGGCCCAGCCGCCCGGATTGATGCGCGCGCGCGCGAAGACGCCGCTGCCGGCGACGCCTTCCGGACCGACCAGGCGCGCGCGGGCGCCGGCGACATGTTTCACCGGTGAGCCGCCGTACCAGCGCACCGCCAGGCGGTCGCGCGCCAGCCAGCGCACACCGTGAAAGCCGGGGTGATCCATGTGGGCGATGAACATCCGCACGGGCTGTCTGGCGCGGTCGCGCAATATCGCGGCGTAGTCGCGCCGGGATTCGGCGCCGACCACCAGATTGCCGTGGGGGTCGGCGAAGAACGGCACATGGTGACGGAGGAGGTAACGGCTCACATGATCGATGACATGGGTCTCGCGGAACGGCGCCGTCGGTTGCGCCAGCAGTTCGATCAGGCGTCGCGTCACGACCGGCGACAATGTGGACTGGGACGATGTGCGCATGGGAATCCTTTGTCGGTTAGAATCCGGTCTATGCCGGTCTCGATGCATCTATCATACGGCAGTTGCGCTTGCGGCAGCGCGTGCGGCAGCGCGCGGGAGGAAGCGTCATGAACGATGATACGCCGGAAGGCGCGGGTGACATCACGGCGGAGGCGGCGCGCTTTCGCGCCGGTTTCCGTTCCGTCATGCTCGCCACCGTCGATGCGGACGGGACCCCGGAGGCAAGTTATGCCCCGTATGTCACGGGCGCCAACGGATGTTTTTATATCTTCGTGAGCGGGCTTGCGCGCCATACCCGCAACCTGGCGCGAAGCGGCAAGGCCGCGGCGCTATTCCTGCAGGAAGAGGGCGCCGCCGCCAATCCGTTTGTCCGCGTGCGCCTGAGTTATTCCTGCGCGGCGGTTGCCGTCGCCCCCGATACGCGGGAATGGGCGGAGGCGATGGAGCATTTCGAGCGGGAGTTCGGCAACATCGTTCCGGTCCTGCGTTCGCTGCCGGATTTCCGTCTGTTTCGCCTGGCGCCGGATCCGGGGCGCTATGTGCGCGGCTTCGGCCGGGCCTACGATCTGAAGGATGGGAGTCCGGTTCTGGTCGGGCCGGGCAGGCCGACGCCAGGCGGGCCGGGGTGAGGGGCCCGTGCCCGCTGTCATGAAACATTCACGCGGATGACATCCCGGCGACACACCTTCCCGCTAATCTCCTCCGCGTGATCGGGCCGACAGGGCGGGAGTGAGGTGAATCATGCGGATCTATGTCAAAGAATGGCCGAACCGCGCCGCAACATTGTATTCCGATGCGGGCGAGGAACTCTGTACCTTCCCCAGCATCGAATCCGCGCTGGCGCTCTGTCTGGAGGGGGCCGTCGCCCTGAATGAACTGCTCGGTCGTGGCGATATCGGCGCGCCGAGCGCCCGGATCGACGTCAGGTCCGCCGCCTGAGTCCCGACCCCGCCGCGGCGGGGTCGGCTTTGTCCCTTCCGCCTGGGCGGGATGTTTGTGCTATCCTCCCGCACATGAATCCGTTTCCCGGCCCATTACCGCGGCATGCCACGCCTCTCACGAGCGGGATGACTCCCCCGGTTCGTTTCGATGTCTGACCATTACGACATCATCGTGATCGGAAGCGGGCCCGGCGGCGAGGGTGCCGCCATGAAGGCCGCGAAGGAGGGAAAGCGGGTGGCGATAGTCGACGCCCTTCCCGAGGTTGGCGGCAACTGCACCCACCACGCGACCATCCCGAGCAAGGCCCTGCGCCAGGGCGTCCAGCAACTGATGGACAGCGGCCGCCACAGCGGCGCCCGCTATCCGGACCTGCTGAGGGCGGCGCGCGGCGTCATCGAGAAGCAGGTGAGCATGCGGCGCGGCTTCTACAGCCGCAACCATGTCGATGTGATCCACGGGCGCGCCGCCTTCGTCGATGATCATACCGTCGAGGTATCGAAGCCGAACGAGGGCCGGAAGCGCCTGGGGGCGGATGCCTTCATTATCGCCGCCGGCTCGCGGCCTTATCGGCCCGCCGATATCGATTTCAGCCATCCCCGCATCCTCGACAGCGATACCGTGCTCGGGCTCGAGGACAGTCCGCGCTCGATCACCATCTACGGCGCCGGGGTGATCGGCTGCGAGTACGCCTCGATCTTCCGCTGTCTCGGCATCAAGGTAAACCTCGTCAACACGCGCGGGCAGCTGCTGTCATTTCTCGACGACGAGATCATCGACGCGCTGGGCTATCACCTGCGCGAGCAGGGCGTGCTGATCCGGCACAACGAGGAATATGAAAAGGTCGAAGCCGACGCCGAGGGCGTGACGCTTCATCTGAAGTCACAGAAACAGATTCGCACCGATTACCTGCTGTGGGCGCAGGGGCGCGCCGGCAACTCGGACGGGCTCGGTCTGGAGGCGATCGGCGTCGAGCTCAACCGCCGCGGCTCCATCGTCGTCAACCCCTGCTATCAGTCGACGCGCGGGCACATCTACGCCGTGGGCGACGTCATCGGTCATCCCAATCTCGCGAGCGCCGCCTACGATCAGGGCCGTTTCGCCGCCACCCACCTGGTGGAGGGCAGTTGCTCGGACTATCTGGTCGAGAATATCCCGACGGGAATCTACACCCTCCCCGAGATCAGCTCCATCGGCAAGACCGAGCGCGAGCTCACCGCGGAGAAGATCCCGTACGAAGTGGGGCACTCGCTGTTCCGCCATCTCGCGCGCGCACAGATCTCCGGCAAGACCACCGGCATGCTCAAGATCCTGTTTCATCGCGACACGCTGAAGATCCTTGGCATCCATTGCTTCGGAGATCAGGCCTCGGAGATCATCCATATCGGACAGGCGATCCTGGCGCAGCCCGGAGAGGCCAACTCGCTCATGTACTTCATCAATACCACCTTCAATTATCCGACCATGGCGGAGGCTTATCGCGTGGCGGCACTCAACGGCATCAACCGCGTCTCCTGAATTCCGGGTATACCGGCGCCGCGGCCGGGCGTACAATGTCGACCTTGTGATTCCCGACTGACTGGCGAAGAAGAACCGGAATGAAGGATCTGCTCAGACTGCTTGTTTACGGCGGCGGCGCCGCGCTGGTGATCGGCCTGCTCTCGCTCCTGGCGATGGGTCGACTGGTTTCGCCGGATATGCTCGTCGCCATTTCCGTGCTGCTGGTCATCATATTGCCGGTGATCCTCGGCATCATGCTGGCGCGGCGGGAGCGGATGCAAGGCGACAAGTCCCCAAAATAATCCCCCGTGCGCCATCCGGGCGTCCACCCGGGCGCTTCAGCGGCCCGTGTCGGCGCCGATATCAGCCGTAGAGATTATCCAGGCGCAGGTGGGAACTGTATGAAATGCGAACCTCGCGGGCACGGGCGGAAACGGGGCGGTGTCACCGCGCTGTGCCTCGTTCTGATGGCATTGTGGGCGGGCCCGATGACGGCCCATGCCGGCGTCTATAAATGCGTTGATCATGACGGCCGGGTTTCCTTCCAGGAAACGACCTGCGACGGGATGGCTCCCGGCAATGAGACTGCCGCCAGGCTCGATAACGCCTGGCCCGCATCCGGCAAACATATCTTCTGGGAAGCCAAGTCCCCGGCCAGCGGCAAGATCTACCTGCTGGGATCCCTTCATTTCGGCGCGCCCTGGATCTATCCACTGCCGGCGGTGATCGGCGATGCGCTTGCGACGGCGGATGCGCTCGTCGTAGAGGCCGATCTCTCCCGGACGCCGCCCGCGGATCTCGCCGCGCGTCTGCAGGCGGCCGGGACCTACGCGGATGGCCCCGGGCTCAAGGGTGCGCTGGAACCGACCGAATGGGAGGCGCTATCCAATGTGAGCCGTACCTTCGGGTTGCCGGTCGCCCTGGTTGAGCGCCAGAAACCCTGGCTGGCCTCGCTGACCCTGACCTCCGCGGTTCTGCAGGAACTGGGTTACAGTGCCGCCTACGGCGTCGACATGCATGTCATGCACGAGGCGGCGCCGCGGATACCGATCGTCGAGCTCGAATCGGCCGCGTACCAGTTTGATCTGCTGAGCGGAATGGAGCCCAAGGACCAGGTCGCGATGCTGATGCAGACCCTGCATGAGATCGATGATGCCGGACGCCATTTCGGCGATATGCTCGATGTCTGGCTGAACGGCAACGTCGAAAAACTGGACCGCGTCATGTTCGAGGCATTTGATCGCATGGTGCGCGGCGATGTGATCTATCGTCGCCTGATCCTGGAGCGGAATGACCGGATGACGGACGCCATCGCCAGGCTCGCGCGCGAGCACCGCGTCATCTTCGTGGTGGTCGGGGCCGGCCATCTGGTGGGGGAGAACGGCATCGTGGAACGCCTGAAGTCCGCCGGTTACTACGTCGAGCAACTCTGAGTCAGCGCGCCTTTCCTCACGGTATGCGGGGCGCGCGCCCCCGTATCCGCCTCGCCAGCGGCCCGAGCCCTCGGGTATAATGGCGCCTCACCCGGAAACCCGATCGACTTTGAACCAGCCTGGGAACAAACATCATGAGCCAGACCTCGTCCAGCGCGCCTGACTATACCCTCGGTTACTATGCCGGCAACCGCAAGACCGGATCCATCAGCGTGATCCGCCGTGAGAACGGTCAGACCCGAGTCGATGCGCTCCCCGTTGAGCCAGAGACGGGGCTGGCGGCCGAGCTCAAGCCGGTCTTCGTCGGCCTCAGCGAGGATCGCCGCGTCATCCTGCTCGATCCGAAGAGCAAGCAGATCAGCCTGCGCGCGGGATTCCCCGCCGACGCCTTCCCGGCCCACATCTACTCCGATCCGAACTCGGATCGCGACTGGTTCATGAACGACGGTGACAAGGAGACCGGCAACGACCGCCTCAACTGCGGCGACCAGGGATCCTCGGTGACGGTGGTGGAAAAGACCTCGAGCTCGCAGGCGCGGTTTCTCAAGACCATCTGCGTCGGCCGCGGTCATCACCAGGCCGCGTTTACCTGGCCATCGGCGCAGGCGCCAGGCGTGCCACGCCGCGCCTACATCAGCAGCCTGAAGGACGGTACGCTGTCCGCCATCGGCAATGACCCGAACGATCCGGCGACCTATCTTCAGGTCATCGCCACGATCAATCTGTGCGAGACCGACAAGGAAGAGGGCATGACGGCGCCGGCGGTGC